>JAYVCD010000435.1:0-7296 GCA_043750125.1 Archangiaceae bacterium
CCAGGACCAATCGATGGCTCCGCGCAGAGTGGCCTGGCGGGCCGTGGCCGCGTTTCCGCCGGACAGCAAATCGAACCGCCGCGGCAGGCGCTGGACGAGCTGGCCGGGCGACAACATTCCCATTCGCCCTGCCGCCAGCTCGATCGCCAGCGGCATTCCATCGAGCTGGCGAACGATCTCGGCGATCGCGTCTTCCTCGCTCGGGCTGGGGTCCCATTGGGCGCGAACGGAGCGGGCCCGTTCGATGAAGAGCTCGACCGCTTCCGACGTTCGCACCACTTCCCCTTTGCCGGGGATGCGCATCGGAGGAACCTCAAAGACGGCTTCCTGCGCCACTCGAAGCAGCTCGCGCGACGAGACGACCATTCGGGCCAAGGGGGCCATCGTCATCCAGTGCTCGACTGTCGCCGACGCATGGGCAACGACCTGCTCGAAGTTGTCGAACATCAGCATCATTTCGCCGCGCGCTGCGATCGCGTGGCCGAGCTGCGTAATCGGGTCGGTCGGCGACAACGGCACCCCCAACGCCCGAGCGACCGCGTGGCAGATGCCGTCGAGATCGCGCGCCTCGGTCAAATCGCAGAACCAGATGCCCCCGCGTCGGTTCTCGGGCGACGTCTGAGCGCCGAAGTACGACACCAGCTGCGAGCCGAACTGAACCGACAGCCGGGTCTTTCCGGTGCCACCGGGGCCGAGCAGGGTGATCAGTCGAGAGCCGTGCCTGAACAGCTGGTGCAAATCTGCAAGCTCCGCGACTCGGCCGATGAAGCTGGTGGCCTGCGGCGTCAGATTCGTCGGGCGTTGGGCAAGGGTGCTGAGCAGCTCAATCGCCTTGAGGCTGACTTCGGGAGATCGCTTCCGAGGGTCCGGGCCCACCCCCGTCGAGGGAAGAGAAGACGACGAGGTGTCTTCCAGAGGACGGGCACCCTCGTTGACGGTGGCGGCGGTCATCCCGTGGGTCGCGTCACCTGCTGCGCTGCCTTCGAGAGCAGACGCCGCCAGCGAGGCTTCGTCCTCGAAGTCGTGCGGTTGTTCGAGCCCTTGAAAGTAGCCCTGAACATCGGCGTGCCCCAGGCCGACGAGCACTTCTTCCAGGGCTTCCGCAAAGGCAGTGGCGCTGGGGTAGCGGCGCCGGGGTTCCTTCTCGAGCGCTCGTTTCAAGAGGCGGTCGACGGACCTGGGGATTTGAGGCACGACGTCCGAGGGGGCAACCACCTTGCAGGCGCGAACGTTCTTGAGCGTTGCGGCGTCGCTCTTGCCCCGAAACAGGTGGCGCACCGTCAACAGTTCCCAGAGCACGATCCCCAGAGCAAAGACGTCGGTTCGGGGGTCGACCTTCCGGGCATTCGCCTGCTCGGGAGCCATGTAGGGGAACTTGCCCTTCAGAATTCCGGTTGCGGTGTGCATCGACTTGTTCGCCGCCTTGGCGACTCCGAAATCGATCAATTTCACCTCGCCGTAGCGAGAGATGAGGATGTTGTGAGGAGAGACGTCGCGGTGGACGATCTTCAATGGCTTGCCCACGTTGTCGGTCGCGCGGTGCGCGTAGGCGAGGCCCGAGGCGACCTCGATTCCGATTCGCAGGACGACTTCGACCGGGGTGCGTTCGTCGCGCTCTTTCATTCGTCGCAGCAGGTCGCGCAGGTCCCGCCCCGGCACGTATTCCATCGCAACAAACCAACTTCCATCCGCTTCACCGAGCTCCAGAATGCGGGCGATGTTGGGGTGCACCAGGCGGGCAGCGATCCGCGCTTCGTCCAGAAAGAGCCTCAGGAACCGCGCGTTTTCGGTGAGGTGGGGAAGGATCCGCTTCACCACGACCAGGTCAGGCGTGTTTTGGGCCCGGGCGAGGAAGACTTCTCCCATTCCACCCGCGCCGATGCGCTTGAGCAGATCGTATTTGCCGAATGCTTCCAAGCCTTTGAAACGTAACCTGAAAATCCCGCGAACAACTCGGTTTTAGGAACCGGCAACCTGAGCGACAATCTCCAGACAATCACAGGGGAAATCCATGCCGCCCATCGACCCCAGACTGCCGCCCTCCCCTGTTCGCACCACCCCCGCCACGCCTCGCGCGGAAACCCCGGCTCCCGCGTCTGCGGCGGGAACGCCCGCGGGCCCCTCAACTCGGGACAGCACATTCGATCGTCCCTCTGCGCCTGCGCATGCCCGCGCGGGACATCGCGAGACGTCCACCGGCGTTCGAGATCCTTCGGTCGGCCTGCGAGATCCTTCGGTCGGTCTGCGAGATCCCTCGGTCGGCCTGCGAGATCCCTCGGTCGGTCTGCGAGATCCCTCGGTCGGCCTGCGAGACGCTTCCGTCGGGCCATTGGGTCCCGATCGCACCGCCTACGAAAAGGCGGTCAGAAGCACGCTCGAGAAGTACCTCGAGACCCCGTCCTATCTTCGCGATGACGCGCCCCGCGGAGTCCGCAGCGACCCCAAAGCGGCCGTGGCGGCTCTTCCTGCGGACCTCCGCTCTGCGCTGCAGGCCAGCGTGAGCCGAGCGGACTCCAGGGCGGCGAAGGTCATCGAAAATGTCGTCGGCTCGAGCTTGTGGAAGAACTTGAGTGCGACCGAGAAGGGCAACCTGGCCAAAGTGATGTCGGCCGCAAGCGAGAAGGGCCTGGTGGCTTTGGGAGCGCTGCTCGAAGGGACTCCCGAGGCGGTAAAGGCGACCGATCGCGACGGAAAGTCTTTGATCGAAGACCTCGCAGACCTGGCCTCCGCGCCCCTGAACCCAGCGCTCAGCGCGGGGACCACCAAGCAGAAGTTGCTCGAGGAAGTGCTGCTGCAGGTCGCGAACCCCGATCGAATCGAGCAAGGGAACGCACCGACCTGCACCGTTACGTCGATGCAGTTCGAGCTCGTTCGCGACGAGACCGCCGAGTACGTGCGGTTGATGGCGGGTCTCACCGGCCCCCAGGGAAAGGCCCAGATGAAAGGCGGCGGTGACCTGAAGCTCGACCCCGATGCCCTCGCGCAGCTGAGCGACCGCCAGAGCTCGCAGGCGATCTTCCAGAGCGCGGCGATGGAATATGGAGACGGCGCCGATCAGTTCGACGCTGCGAAGGGATTCTCGCACGACGACAAAGGAGTGCAGCCCGACTACGCCGGGCTCCTGCCGTACCAGCAGACGGTGATGCTGCGGCAGCTGTTTGGGGTGAAGTACGAGACCCGTTCACTGGCCACCGAGGGCTCGCGAGCCAAGGCGCTCAACGACCTTCGCAACTACGCGACCGTCGGGACCAACCGGCCGGTGCTGCTCGAGATCGACCAGGGCAACTTCAACCACGCGGTAACGTACGAGATGCAGAAGAACGACCGCGTCTACTTCCGTGATCCGTACGGGCAGATTCGGTCGATGCCCAAAGAAGCCTTCATCAAGCACGTCGTCGCAGTCCACCAGCCGCAGGTGATGCCCGGTTAGTTGGGTCGCGGCCGCCGGGGCAGTCGTAGAATCCAAGCCATGAATTCGCTTCGCTTGTTGGGGGTGTTCGCCGCCCTCGGCGCGCTCGCCTCGTGCAACCGCTGCGCTCCCAGCTCGGGCCCCGATCGGGGATCCTCGGGACCCAGCCCCAATTGGCTCGCGGGGAAGGCGCCGTTGGACACGTCGGTTCCGACCGACGGCGGAGTGCTCGTCATTCGCGCCATGCTCGAGCCCGACGGGCTGAACTTTCTCGATGAAGCGTTTCGCGATGGCTGGACGTCCAGAACGATGCGCAACACCGTCTTCGAGGCGCTGATCGAGATCGACCCTCTGAACTATTCGCTCAAGCCGCAGCTGGCCGCAGCGTTCGAAGAGAGCCCCAATCACCTGACCCAGACGTTTCACCTGCGCCAGGGAGTGAAGTTTCACGACGGCTCGAGCTTCACCGCGCGCGACGTCATCGCGGTCTTCAACGCCGTGATGGACGGCAAACACCCGACCGAGAGCCTGCGGGCCGACTTTGTCGATCTCGCCTCGTGGAAAGCGGTCGACGACCACACCGTTGAGCTCACCTGGAAGAAGGTGGCACCCTTTTCGTTGCGGCAGGTCGCGAAGCTGCCGATCTACCCCGCCGCTTCGCTGGAAGGCGACTGGGCGAGCCTGACTCTGGCGCGCGCTCCGATTGGCACCGGGCCCTTTCGTTTTGATTCGTGGAAGACCGGCGAGCAGCTGACCCTCAAGCGTTTCGAGGGTTGGTGGGCGGGAAAGCCCCACCTCGACCAGGTGACCTTTCGTTTCGTCAAGGACCACACCCTGGCCACCGCCTTGTTTCAAAAAGGCACCTTCGACCTGATGACCAACATTCAGCCCACCGTGTGGCGGGCGATCGAAGGGCCAGCTCCAGGAAATGCGTGGGCGCACCGCGGCTACAACCGGCTGCGCTCGCCCGACAACAGCTACTCGTACATCGCGTGGAATGAAGCGGTGCCGCTGTTCGCCGACCCCCGGGTTCGTCGCGCCCTCGCGATGGCCTACCCTTCCCAGGTCGTCTCGAAGGGGGTCGACCTCGGCCTCGAGTTGCCCACCACCTGTCCGTATTACCTGGGCTCGAACAAGTGCGACCCGGCGGTAAAGCCGCTGCCCTTCGACCCGGCCGGAGCGCGCGCGCTGCTGGAACAAGCGGGCTTCAAAGACTCGGACGGCGATGGGGTGCTGGACCGCGACGGCGTCCCGCTGCGCTTTCACTTCATCTTGCCCGGGACCTCGGTGCGGCTGGGCAAGCTCATTCCCCTGCTCCAGGAGGCCTACAAGCAGATGGGTGTCGAGCTGGTGCCAGAGATCGTCGAAGGGTCGGTGCTCAATGCGCGAATCGCTCGTCGGGACTTCGAAGCCGTCTCGCGGGTGTGGACCGAATTCGACATCGAGCAGGATCAATTCCAGGTGTTTCACTCGTCCCAGATTGACGGGGGGTCCAATTTCGCCGGCTACTCGTCGGCGGCCGCCGACGCTTTGCTCGAAAACATTCGGGGCGAGCCCGACCCGGCCCGGCGGCTGGAGCTCGAGCACTCACTCCACCGCCGCCTCTACGAAGACCAGCCCTACCTCTTCATGACCGCGCGCCAGACGCTGGACGCCGCCAAAACCCGCGTTCACGGAATATTCCCATCTCTGGTTTGGTACGACCTGAGAACTGTGTGGGTCGACCCCTGACACGCGGAACGACACGCGACACCTTCGGTTCCCCTCGCTATGCTTTCCCTGTCCCTTTTTCGCCCCGTCTTCAGCGCGCGGTCCCATTCCGCGGCGGGGGAAGAGACGGTCTTCAAACTTCTTGGCGAAGGACACAGTGACCCATGAGTGAATCAAAGACCCCCTGGACGCAGAAGATCGCCGCGCTTCAGGACAAGAAGGAATACGCCGAGCTCAACTGGGAAGGCAGCTTCGAGGACTATCTCGATCTGGTGCGAAGCACTCCCCGGGTGACGCGCACCGCCTACCAACGCATCTACGACATGGTGCTCAGCCACGGAAAGTCTGAGTACATCGACAACAAGAAGCGGCTGATTCGCTACCACTTCTTCAGCGACGAACAGAACGGCGGGCGCGACGCGGTCTTCGGGCTCGACGTTCCGCTGATGAAGCTGGTCAACGTCTTCAAGTCCGCTGCGCTGGGCTACGGAACCGAGAAGCGCGTCATCTTGCTCCACGGCCCCGTCGGCAGCTCGAAGTCGACCATCGCGCGCCTGCTCAAGCGCGGCGCCGAGGAGTACAGCCGCGTGCCCGACGGCGCCTGCTACACGTATTCCTGGGTGCTCGACAAGACGCTGCCCGACGGAAAGGTGATTCAGGAACGGATGCGTTCGCCGATGAACGAAGAGCCGCTCAAGCTCATCCCCCGAGAGTGGCGGGCGAAGATTTTCGCCGAGCTCGCTCCGCCGGACAAAGGGTTCACGATTCCCGAGCTGGGTGAAATCAACCCGGCGTGCCGGTACGTCTTTCGCGATTTGATGGGCAAGTACAACGGCGACTTCAGCCAGGTGATGAGCCACATCCGCGTTCACCGGTTGATCTTCTCTGAGAAAGACCGCGTCGGAATCGGCACGTTCCAGCCGAAAGACGAGAAGAACCAGGACTCCACCGAGCTCACCGGCGACATCAACTACCGGAAGATCGCTGAGTACGGGTCGGACTCGGACCCGCGTGCGTTCAACTTCGATGGCGAGTTCAACATCGCCAACCGCGGGATCATCGAGTTCGTCGAGATGTTGAAGCTCGACGTGGCGTTCCTCTACGACTTGTTGGGCGCGACCCAGGAACACAAGATCAAGCCGAAGAAGTTTCCTCAGACCGACATCGACGAAGTCATCCTCGGCCACACCAACGAGCCCGAATTCAAGAAGCTCGAGAACAACGAGTTCATGGAAGCGCTTCGAGATCGAACGGTGAAGATCGACATTCCGTACATCACCAAGCTCAACGAAGAGCAGAAGATCTACGAGAAGGAATTCAACGAGAAGCGAATCCGCGGCAAGCACATCGCTCCCCACACGCTCGAGATGGCCGCGATGTGGGCGGTGCTCACCCGGCTGGAAGAGCCGAAGAAGCACAACCTGTCGCTGCTGCAGAAGCTCAAGCTCTACAACGGGAAGACGCTTCCCAATTTCACCGAAGACAACATCAAAGAGCTTCGCAAAGAGGCCGCGCGCGAAGGGCTCGAGGGGATCAGCCCCCGCTACATTCAGGACAAGATCAGCAACGCGTTGGTCAGCGACAAGAGCGAGACCAGCATCAACCCGTTCATGGTGCTCAACGAGCTCGAGGGCGGGCTGAAGCAGCACTCGCTGATTCCGAGCGAAGAGATTCGCAAGCGCTACCGCGAGCTGCTCAACGTGGTGAAGCAGGAATACGAAGACATCGTGAAGAATGAGGTGCAGCGAGCGATCAGCGCGGACGAAGACGCGATCGGCAAGCTGTGCGGCAACTACATCGACAACGTCAAGGCGTACACCCAGAAAGAGAAGATCAAGAACAAGTACACTGGGCTTTACGAAGAGCCTGACGAACGGCTGATGCGATCGATCGAAGAGAAGATCGACATTCCCGACAGCCGCAAAGACGACTTCCGGCGCGAGATCATGAACTACATCGGAGCGCTGGCGATCGAAGGCAAGTCGTTCAACTACCGAACGAACGAACGGCTGCAGAAGGCGCTCGAGCTCAAGCTGTTCGAAGATCAGAAGGACAGCATCAAGCTCAAGACGCTGGTGAGCTCGGTGGTGGATCGCGAGACGCAGGAAAAAATCGATGTGGTGAGGGGCCGGTTGATCAAGAACTTCGGGTACGACGAAGAGTCGGCGACCGATGTG
>JAYVCD010000436.1:0-16310 GCA_043750125.1 Archangiaceae bacterium
CAATCGAGTTGGCCTGCAGCTTTCGCCCGCTCGGCAGCAGCGTCTCTACCGGGGCCCGAGGCCAGAGCACCTCGAGCTCGACGCCTCCGCCCATGTCGATCCGCAGCAGCTCTGCCGGAGCTTCCGGGTCGGGAATCGGGAGCACGATTTGAACGCCCTGCTGCTGCAGTCGCTGGATCAACGCTTCATGCCCGGCCCCCTGATCGCGAAGCCCCGGATCGAGAAACCGGCGGGCCCCGAGCCCATGAATCAGCTCTTCCAACGCTCCCTGGTGCTCGTCTGCCGCGTGGGTCAACACCACCAGGTCGAGCTCGTCTTTGACCAGCTGGGGAATGCGCAACCGGAGGTGATTTCCCGCCGCCTGGGGCCCCGCGTCAATCAGCACGCTGCGCCCCACCGGAGAGACCAGCAGCGTGGCGTCGCCGTGGCCGACATCGAAAAAGTACGCGTGAAACTTCCCGTCGGCCGCCGGCAGCGCGGTCAGAGACGCCAGCAAGGGCAGAGCGAGCAGCACGAGAGGCCATCAGTATAGGGGCGCGGAAGTTCCCCCTCTGCGGGCTTTGGAGTAACAAACCGCCCCCAATGGCCGACGACGAGAACGCAGTGGTCGACGAAGTGGTTTCGCGGGTCAAGCGGCGGCTGGACGCGCTCGACGCAGGGAAGAACGCTCCCTGCACCACCGCCCCGGCCCGAGGGGCCCTGGCCCCCGCCGACGAGTGCGCCGAGTCCTGCTCGGTCTGCCCGAACCACGATTCCTGCGGGACGCTGCTCGCAGTCAAAGGCGGCGCAGCACGGATCAGCCCCGACAAGGTGAGGACCAGCGGCGACATCGCCCCCTACATCGATCACACCCTGCTCAAGCCCGAAGCGACCCGCGAGGAAGTGCTCAAGCTGTGTGATGAGGCCCGCCGTCACAGCTTCGCGACCGTCTGTCTGAATTCGATCAACATCGCGACGGCCGCCCGAGCGCTGGCCGGCTCGCGCGTCGTTCCGATTGCAGTCGTCGGCTTTCCGCTGGGGGCCTCGCTGCCCACCGCCAAGGCCTTCGAAGCGCGCGAAGCGATTCGCTGCGGTGCGAAGGAAATCGACATGGTGGTGAACCTCGGCGCGCTCAGGTCCAAGGACTACGCGCTGGTGCTCAAGGACATCCAGCTGGTGGTCCAGGCCGCGGGTCGGATTCCGGTGAAGGTCATTCTCGAAACGTCCCAGCTGACCCTCGAAGAAAAGATCGTCGGCTGCGCGCTCTCGAAGGCGGCCGGCGCTGCCTTCGTAAAGACGTCGACCGGCTTTGCCGGCGGCGGCGCAACCGCGGAAGACGTGATGCTGATGCGCAAGGTCGTCGGCGACGACGTGGGCGTGAAGGCCTCGGGCGGAATTCGCAGCACCGACGATGCGATGAAGATGATCGCCGCGGGCGCCAACCGCATCGGCGCCTCGGCTTCGGTGGCGATCATCACCGGTGGCACTTCGACCTCCAAGTACTGAAGAGCGCGGTAAGAAGCGCCCCATGGACGCGACCGAACTGAAGAGCAGGGCCGAGGCCTGGCTTGGGCACGATGTAGATCCAGGCACCCGCGCTGAAGTCACGGCGCTGCTCAAGGCCAACAACCTCGTCGAGCTCGAAGATCGCTTCGGCGCCAGCCTGGAATTCGGCACCGCCGGGCTGCGCGGAATCATGGGTGGAGGAACCAACCGGATGAACCGCGCGGTCGTGCTGCGAACGACGGCCGGCCTCGCCCGCTACTTGAAGGCCCACGTCCCCGACGTGACCACCCGCGGGGTCGTCGTCTGCCGCGACGGGAGAAAGCTGAGCGAAGCCTTCACCGTCGACGCCGCCCAGGCCCTGGCGGCCGAAGGGATTCCAGCGCTGGTCTTTTCGAAGCTGGGCCCGACTCCGCTGTGCGCGTTCGCGGTGCTGCAGCTGAAAGCAGCGGCCGGAATCATGATCACCGCCAGCCACAACCCTCCTGAGTACAACGGGTACAAGGTGTACTGGGGCAACGGGGCACAAATCGTCCCTCCCCATGATGGAGGCATCGCTGCGGCGATCGACGCGATCGAGCCCGCGGACGAGGTGAAGGTGATGGGGGAAGCCGAGGCGCGAAAGAAGAACCTCTGGCGCGAGATCGGGCCCCAGGTCGAGCGCGCCTACCTCGATGCGATTCTCGCTTTGCGCCCGACCCGCCAGACCGCCGGCCTCAAGATCGTCTACTCGGCGATGCACGGAGTGGGCGGTGCGCTGGTGCAGCAGGCGATGGCCGAAGCGGGCTTCACCGACTTTTTTCCAGTGCCCGCGCAGTTCGAGCCCGACGGAAATTTTCCCACCGTGGCCTTCCCCAACCCGGAAGAGAAGGGCGCGCTCGACCTGTCGACCGCGCTGGCGGAAGAAAAGTCGGCCGACCTGGTGCTCGCCAATGATCCCGATGCCGACCGCCTCGCGGCGATGGCGCGCGAGCCGAACGGAACGCTTCGGGCGCTCTCGGGAAACGAGCTGGGCGTCCTGCTCGGCCACTACCTCTTGAGCCAGAAGCGCGTCCCCCACCCGTTGGTCATCACCACCATCGTCTCGTCTGGGCAGCTCAAGGCGATCGCCGCGGCGATGGGCGCCCACTATGAAGAGACCCTCACCGGCTTCAAGTGGATCGCCAACCGCGCGCTCGAGCTGCTGCCGGAAGGAAAGAACTTCATCTTCGGGTACGAGGAAGCGCTCGGCTACACGGTGGGCACCGTGGCCCGCGACAAGGACGGAATCGGCTCGGCGTTGGTCGTCGCCGACATGGCCGCCGCGTGCAAAGCCCGGGGGACCACCCTGTTGGGGTACCTGGAAGAAGTGCAGCGCGCCCATGGGCTGTTCGTGGCCCGGCAGGCCAACTTCACCTTCCCCGGGGTCAGCGGAGCCGCGACCATCGCGCGGGTGATGCAGGGCCTTCGCGCCGAAGCGCCGACCACGGTGGGTGAGCTGAAGGTCGAGGGCGTCAACGACTACCTGGCCCAGAGCCTGCTGCCCAAATCGAACGTGCTGGCCTACCTGCTGGCCGGGGGGTCGCGGGTGACGGTGCGACCCAGCGGCACCGAGCCGAAAATTAAATTTTACTTTGAGCTCAAAGAGACGCTCACTGTCGGTGAGTCGATGCCCAACGCACGCGCGCGCGCGCAGCAAAAGCTCGAGGCGATGGAACACAATTTTCTGCAGCTGGCTCGGACCCGGGGATTGCCATGAAAAATCTGATTCTTGCGCTGGTCTTGATCTCTTCGGGCGCAGTGAGCGCCCAGGTTCGGGCCGGAGGGCCTCCTCCGACTCCGCCTCCTGAGCCGCTGGTGAGCGTTTCCAATGGAAGCTGGGGAGTCGTCGGGGCGCTCACGGCACCCCAGGGCGCGAACGTCATCGAAGCAGGTCTGGGCTGGCCGGGGGGCCACGCCAGCTTCCTGCACGGACTTACCCATCAGCTCGAGCTGGGCGGGCGCTTCACCTTCAACTACGGAGTCGAGGGTTTGCTCGGCTACAACACCATCGCCCCGGGCCTGAAGCTTCAGTTCCTCGCCCGCCTCAAGTTCTTCGACAACGGAAAGGTGTCTTTGGCGGCGCGGTTCGAGCCGGGGCTGCTGGTCTATTTCTACCCTTCGACGTCGGGCAACATCACCTGCACCGCGGACCAGTTTGGAAACGTGATTTGTGGCCGCGCCACCTCGACCGTCGCCGTCGGAGGGCTGACGATCCCGATGGGCGTGCGGCTGGGAATCGTCGCCTCGAGCGCGATCAACGTCGGGGTCTCGTTCGACCTTCCGATCTGGTTCTCGTTCGGAAGGACGGCCTTCGTCTACATCCCGGTGCTGATGGGCGTGGGAGTCGAGTACTTCCTCCAGTCGAACCTGCTGCTCTCGTTCAACATCAAGATGGGGCCCACGCTCTCGAGCGCGGCCGGTTCGGCGGTCTTCACCCTGGAGTCCAAGATCGGGGTCGGTTATCGCTTTTAGCCCGCACCCTTAAGCCTGGGTCACCGGCTCTTGGCTTTGGGCCAGCCGCGCGAGCAGCTCGTCGCGCTCGGCTTCCAGCTGAACCACCCGCGCGACCAGGTCGCGGGTCGCATCGTCGATTCGGACCTCGACGACGTGCTGCAACAGCTCGAGCTCGGTGCGGTGTTGAAAGACTTCCTTGTCGCGGCTCTTGAGCGTCTGTTCCATGTACCGCAGCCCTTCGGCCAGCGCGGCCCGTTCGAACATCACCCGCTGGTGATCGAAGGCTGCCTTCAGCCGCTGCAGCACCAGCCCCAACTCGGCGAAAGGCTTCTCGAGGTAGTCGTTGGCGCCCAGCCGCATCGATTCGACGACCGACTCAGTGGTCGGATAGCCGGTCATCACCAGGCACGCGCAGTAGGGGTAGAGCCGGCGCGCCTCTTTGATGATCTCGAGCCCGTTTTTTCCCGGCAGGTTCTTGTCGGTCAGCACCGCACCGAAGTGTTCCTTCCCCAGAGCGACGAAGGCCTCTTCGGCGTTGGTGACGCAGGTGACCGGGTAGCCCCCTTTCTTCAGGGCGATCTTGAGAACGTCGAGCACGACCTGCTCGTCGTCCACCACCAACACGGATTTGGGTAGGGGGCTCTCGCCGGGCAAGGCCGACAGTCTCACCGCCAAACGGCATCCCGTCTAGGCTTGCTGTTCGCGAAAGCCGATTCCGTCGAAGATCAACGAGACGAGGGCGTTGGGCACTTCCAGCGGGTTGCCCACGTCTTGATCGAGCAGCACTCCGAGAATCAGCTTCTCGCACGCCCCGACCACCGTCAGGGCGCTCACCGCCGGCGGGAACTGTTTGAAGATGCGCAGCTGCTGGGCTTTCCGGGCCAGGTCGATCGCGATCCGGTTGATCTCGTCCGACAGCTTGACCAGCGGCCGGCGCGCGCCCACCGCCGGAGCCCGACTCTCTTGCAGGTACAGCCGCACCACCCCGGGGTGCTCCATCAGCAGCGACGCCAGCGCGCCACCAATTCGCCGGTACGCGGAAAACTGCAGCTGGCGGTCGACCGCTTTTTCCAGCGCCTGGGAAGCTTCGTCGAAGGCGTCGATCAACACCTGGCGGGACGGGCCGACCAGCGCCTCGACCAACCCTTCCTGGTCTTTGAAATATCGGTAGAAGCTGCCTTTGGCCACGTCTGCCGCGCGGGTGATGTCGTCCACCGAGACGCCTTCGACTCCCCGCGCCAGAAACAACAGCAGCGCGGCGTCGAGCAACCCCCGTTCCTTCTCTTTGCGGTTGGTGTCCCGCACGCCTCCCGGCTTCCCCGGCCGCTTTGACAGGCGCTGAAGCCTTTGCTTATGTTGTGACTTATTGGTCATCTTTTGTTTCGAGGAATCTTCTCATGATCGGAATTCCACTGGGCCTGGCGTACACAAACATCAGTGAGTGGCTGATTCACAAATACTGGCTGCATGGGTTGGGGAAGAACAAGAAGAGCTTCTGGTCCTTTCATTGGCATGAGCATCACCGGGAAGCGCGGAAGCACCAGATGTACGATCCGCAATACCGGGAATCGGTCTTCAGCTGGTCTCCGCAGGGCAAAGAGGTCCTCGCGTTGCTCGGCGGAGTGGTGGCCGTGGCTCCCCTGCTTCCCCTGGCTCCCTTCTTCACCCTCACCGTCTGGTACCGCACCTTGCGGTACTACCAGTTGCACAAGAAGGCGCACCTCGACCCCGAGTGGGCCAAAGAGCATCTGCCCTGGCACTACGACCACCACATGGGCAAAGACCAGAACGCCAATTGGTGTGTCACCCACCCGTGGTTCGACCACGTGATGGGGACGCGGAAGAAGTACCGCTACGACGCGAAGGGGCGCCCGATGGACGCTCACCCCTCGCCCGTGCCGACGGACGGTGGCGTTTCGTCCGGCGTGGCGGCCTGAACCGAGGATCCGCCGGAAACTATTTGCGCGGGTTCAGCTTCGGCCGGTCGGTGACGATGCCTTCTTGTTTCTCGGCGCGTTCCACCCGCTCGACCCGGGGGCCATGCGTTTGTCCCACGGCGCCGAGGAACGCCCGGGCCATTCCCCGTTCGTCTTCGGAGGCCAGGGGCAGCAGCAGCGCGCACACCGCCGAATGACCATGGGCGGCAGCCTTGAGCAGCGCGGTTTCCTGCTCGGAGTCTTTGAGCATCGGCTCGGCGCCCGGGGCCAGCAGCACCTCGACCAGCTCGGCGTTGCCCATTCGCGCCGCTTCGATCAGCGGAGTCGAGCCCGAAGGCCCCAGCTGGTTGATGTCCTCGCCTGCTTCCAGCCGGGTGAGCACCGCCTCGCCGTCCGCCGCTTCGACTGCCTCGTAGAGAGTCATCGGAAGGCCGTTCTATCGCATCAATGGCTGCAGCAGCTTCTTCAGCGCGGCGTGACGGCGGGGGACCGAGCGGTGAAAGGGCAGCGGACCCAGCACCAGCACCCGGTGGCGGGCCTTGAGCCAGGCGGGGTTGTCGACCTCGGCCGGGTCGACGGCCACAGTCGACTTCACCAGCACGACCGCCCGAACCGCGAGGCGGCGAGCGCGAAGCAGATCGAGGCTCAGCGCGACGTGGTTCAAGGTCCCCAGGCCCGCCCGGGCGACGAGGATGATCGGCAGCTTCAGCGCCGCGGCCAGGTCGACTACGTCGTGACTCGCATCGAGCGGAACGCGAAGGCCGCCCGCGCCTTCGACCACCCCCGGCCCTTCAAACGATTGGAAAGTGCGCAGCGTCTTCTTCCACGACGAAGGCCCGGCGATCGCCGGAGCCAGCGGGGCCTCGAAGCGATGAACGCACACGGTGGTGATCGGCTGCCAACTTCCGGCGCACGCACGCAGCCACGCGGCGTCGGGGGGAACGTCGCGCACGCCCGTCTCGTACGGCTTGAAGGCGAACGGACGCTGGCCCGCGTCGACGAACAGCGAGAGCAGGGCGCCGGCCACCTGGGTCTTTCCGACTCCGGTGTCGGTGCCGGTGACGAAGAAGCCCTTCACGTCGTGCGCGAGATCGCCTCGTAGAGCGCGTCGGAAATCAGGTTCGCCTCGTCCACGGTGAGCGAGAGCGGGGGCATCACCACGATCACGTTTCCCAGGGCGCGCAACAGCACTCCGTTCTTGCGCGCCGCCTGGCAGACCCGGAACCCGAGGCGATCGCCGGCCGGATATTCCGCGCGCGACCGCTTGTCCTGCACCAGCTCGACCCCGACCATCATTCCGGCCCGACGAATGTCGCCGACGTGGGGCAGCGACGACAGCTTCGCCAGGCCCTGCGCGAGCGCGTCCATCGCCGGCTGCATCTTCTGCAGCGTGTTCTCGGTTTCGAACAGCTCGAGGTTCGCCAGCGCCACCGCGCAGGCGAGCGGATTACCGGTGTAGGTGTGCCCGTGAAAAAACGTCTTCGCCTCTGCCGCGGTGCCGAGGAAGGCGTCGAACACCCGGGTCGTGGTGAGCGTGGCGGCCAGGGGCAGGTAGCCGCCGGTCAGACCCTTGGCGAGGCACAGAAAATCCGGCCGCACGTCTTCCTGCTCGACCGCGAACATCGTGCCGGTGCGCCCGAAGCCGGTCGCGACCTCGTCGCAGATCAGCAGCACGTCGTGCTTGCGACACAGCTGCTCCACCGCCTTCAAGTAGCCCTTCGGTTGGATCCACATTCCCGCGGCGCCCTGGACCACGGGCTCGATCACCAGCGCCGCCAGCTCGTTCGACTTCTCGGTGAGCAGCTTCTCGACCGCGGCCACCGCCTCGCCGAGGACATCGGTTCCTCCTTTCCAGCGGTAGGGGTGGGGCGAGGGCAGCCGCTCGACTTCGAAGAGCAGGTGTTGAAAGCGCTGGTGGAACAGCTCGATTCCCCCGACCGAAACCGAGCCCAAAGTGTCGCCGTGGTAGGCCTCGGTGAGCGCCGCGAAACGTCGTTTTTCCGGCCGGCCGGTGAGCGCCCAGTATTGGTACGCCATCTTCAACGCGACCTCGACCGCGGTGCTCCCGCTGTCCGAGTAGAAGACCTTGGTCAGTCCTTCCGGAGCAAGCGCCGCAAGCTTCGCCGCCAGCTCGATGCTCGGCACCGACGCCTGGCCCAGCAGCGTGCAGTGGGCAACCTTGTCGAGCTGCGCGCGGACCGCGTCGTCGAGCTGCGCCTTGCGATGACCGTGAACCGTGACCCAGAGCGAAGAGATGGCGTCGAGCCAACGGCGCCCGAGGGTGTCGATCAACCAGTTGCCCTCGGCGCGCTCGATGATCAACGGCGCGTCGTCCGACCACAGCGCCATCTGGGTGAACGGGTGCCACAGGTGGGCCTGGTCCAGCGCCATCAATCTCTTCGAGGCCAGGTGTTTGTCGGGGGACATGGGTCAGGCGAGCTCCAGCTTTTTCAGTTCCGCCAATGCGACGGACAGGTGCGCTTGGGTGTGACCGGCCGAGAGCGCAAACCGCAGCCGGCTGGTTCCTTCGGGAACCGTGGGGGGACGAATCGGTTTCACCAGCAGGCCCGCGGCGCGAAGGCGAGCCGAGGCTTCGACCGCCGCGTCCGGACTGCCGATCACCACCGGGAAGATGGCCGAGTCCTGGTGGGCGGGGAGGCCGAGCCGCTTCAGGCCGGCCGAGAAAAATCGAATGTTGGTCCACAGCCGCTCGCGCAGGGCGCCATCGCGTCGCACCCGAACGATCGCCATCATCCCCGCGGCGCAAACGGCGGCCGGAAGCGAGGTGGAGAAAACAAGGCTGCGCGCTCGGTTGAACAGCCACTGGCGAACCTGGGCCGAGCACGCGACGTAGGCGCCAAAGCCGCCCAGCGCTTTGGACAGCGTGCCCATGCGCAGCTCGGGAACGATTCCCAGCTCTTCGCACAGCCCAGCGCCGCTTGGCCCGCACACCCCGGTGGAGTGCGCTTCGTCCACCATCAACCCCGCGCCGGTCTGCTCGCACAGCGCGGCCAGGCCTTGCAGCGGAGCGCGATCTCCGTCCATCGAGAACACCGCGTCGGTCACCACCAGCCTGCGTCGCCCCGGAGTGGCCGCCAGCAGCTGGGCCAACGCGGCGAGGTCCCGGTGGGGGTAGATGACCGTCTTCGCCCGAGACAGTCGCGCCCCGTCGATCAGCGAGGCGTGGTTGAGCGCGTCCGAGAAGAGGACATCGCCTTCCCCGCACACGGTGGAGAGCAGCCCGAGGTTGGCGGCGTAGCCAGAGTTGAACAGCAGCGCCGCTTCGGTGCCCTCGAACCCTGCGATCGCTTTTTCCAAAGCCCGGTGCGCGGCGCTGTCGCCGGTGACGAGCCGAGAGGCCCCCGAGCCGGTGCCCCATTGGTGAAGGGCCGCGATCGCAGCGGCCTTCAACTCGGGGTCATTGGCGAGCCCGAGGTAGTCGTTGGACGAGAAGTTGATCAATGGACCTTCGCCGTTGACTTCAATCACCGGGCCCTGGGCGGTGGTCAGCGGCTCGAGGTGGCGGGACAGCCCGCGCGCTTCGAGCGCCGACAGCTCTTCTTCCGCCCACTGTCCGACCGGCCCGCTCATCTAGGGGCCGACGTTGGGCTGCAGCGCTTTCACGCCTGCGTCTTTGAGCAACTGCATGTCCTGCTGGTACTCCGGGTTTCCGGTCGTGAGCAGCTTCTCGCCGAAGAAGATCGAGTTGGCGCCCGCGAGCATGCACAGCAGCTGGGCTTCCTGGCTCAGGGACAAGCGCCCCGCGGACAGCCGGACCATCGCGGCTGGCATCATGATTCGCGCGGTGGCAATCATTCGCACCAGCTCGATCGGGTTGACGGGAGGCTGATTCTCGAGCGGAGTTCCCTTCACCGGAACCAGCGCGTTGATCGGCACCGATTCCGGATGGGTGGGTTGGTTGGCGAGCGTGACCAGCATTCCGCAGCGATCATCAATCGACTCTCCGAGCCCGATGATGCCTCCGCTGCAGACCGAGATTCCTGCGTCGCGAACGCGGGCCAGAGTGTCGAGCCGTTCCTGGTAGGTGCGGGTGGTGATGATGTCCCCGTACGCGGCTTCCGAGGTGTCGAGGTTGTGGTTGTACGCGGTGAGGCCGGCCTGCTTCAGCGCCTTCGCCTGGGTGTCGGTAATCATTCCCAGCGTGCAGCACGCTTCCATTCCCAGTGCCTTGACGCCCTTCACCATCTGCAACACCGAGTCGAACTGCGGCCCGTCTTTCACTTCGCGCCACGCCGCGCCCATGCAGAAGCGGGAAGCGCCGGCCTCGCGCGCCTCGGCCGCGGCCTTCAGCACTTCGTCGACCGGCATCAGCTTCTCGGACTTGACGCCCGTCTTGTAGTGCGCCGATTGGGGGCAGTAGCCGCAGTCTTCAGGGCACCCTCCGGTCTTGATCGAGAGCAGGGAACACAGCTGGACCTGGTGTTCCTTGAAGACCGCGCGATGCAGTGACTGCGCGCGGTAGACCAGATCCATCAGCGGCAGCTCATGCACCGCCCGCGCTTCGGCGACGGTCCAGTCGTGCCGCAGCGGCACTTCGAGGGGCAGGGCAGTGTGGGCGTGGGTGCGGATCGAGGAGGTCGACATCCTTCGCTGCTTACCGTGCGCCGGAACCTTGTCAACCTTCGGCCGCCCGCAGGTTGACGACTTTTCCAGGGGACGGCCTGACCTCCGAGTCCCTGGCTCGCCATGAAGTAAATGCTGCGGGTGGGGTCGACCGCGGTCGAAGGGTCACCGGGCAGCTGACCGTGCTTGCGCCCGCGGCAATCTGGCAGGTACCCCGTCGCACCATCGGGAGCACGACGATGTTCGTCATCACATCGCTCAGCCCCGCGGAAGAAGCGGTCAGGACGTAGGTCGTCGAGCCCGTGATGCCCTTGAAAAAGAAATCTTGGACCGCGCTGCCAGCGGCGATCGACACCGTCGAAATCGGCAGAGTGCAGAAGACGTTGCTGAACAACTGCAGTCCTACTGAGGGACTCGCGGCCAGAGAGACGGGCGTGGCAAAGGCGGGCGTCACCAGCCGGCCGGCCGAGTCCATTCGGAGGACGCGCATCGGGGTGCAGTGGCCGGCTTCGGCGGGGCCCAAAGTGGGGGTGAGCACCACGCGGCTGAGAAGCGGAGCAGCGCTGACAGTCTCGACCTGCGAAATTGCGGCGAAGCCGTTGGCGCTCGCGGTGACGGTCATCGCCCCGGGGTTGTCGGCGCTGAAGAAGAACGCGCTCTGGTGGGTTCCATTGAGAACCTGGACGCTGGTCAGCGGCGAGCCGCAGGTGGGAAGCACCGAAAAACTGGGGACCAGCGACAAAGGCGCGGCCCCGAGGCCAACCGTCACGTTGGAGCTGACATTCGCCGGATTGCCCCATGCGTCTCGGGTTTGCAGTGCAATCGCCGTGGGACTGCACGTCGTCGCGTCGACCGTCACCGCGGCCGTGGTGAAGGCGAGCACCGTGGGGGGGCCGGCCGCCACCGTCTGCAGCTGAGCAGTCGGGTTCGAGAGCCCGGAAAGGTTGGTCAGGCTGATCGCCGGCATCCCCGCGGCAGTGTCGATGTAGAACAGACTGACCGAGTCGCTTCCGAGCGGGACGGTGAAGTCCCCATTGCCCGCGCTCAGAGTGCAGGTGTCGTTCGCGAACCAGGTGACCGTACCGGTCGAGCTGGAAGTCGCCGTCAGCGCCTGGCCTCCGGCCGGAGCATTCACCGGGTTGCCCGCGAAATCCTGAAGCTGAACGGAGATCCCATTCGACGCGCCGGGGCAGCGTCCGGCGATCAGATTGCGCGGAACGGTGGTGAACGCCAGCTGGGACGCAGCCCCGACCGTGCCCCCGCCGCCGGATCCCCCCCCGTCGCAGAGCCCCCACCCGCGCCGCACTGCGCGTCGCTGGCGCAGACGAAATGGGTCCCTTCGACATCGACGGACTTACAGGTGCAGCCGACGGCCAGGCCCACTGCGCAAAGCATCCACAGCAGGGGCGCCCGCATTGGTCCGCCATTGTACTGCACCCCGCCTCAAGCCATGAACTGCGAGGGCACCAGCGGATCCAACGGGTCCAGATTTTGACGCGCACAGAATTGCAAATAGTCGGTCAATACCTCGAGCCCGTTTCCCAGATGCTCGAGTGTCTCTTTCCCATCGAGCTCGAACCAGACCGCGCAATGGCCCGCGGCCAGGGGCTCAGCCGACAGCAGCCCCAGCGCCGAGACGAACGCCTCTTTGCGCTTGGCGTTGGCTCCGCCGAACAGCCCCTTGTCTTTGAGCTGCGCGGCCAGAAACAACTTCATCAGGCAGGCGAAGGCCTGTGATTCGGGGACCGCTTCGAAGCGGCCGCTGACGCCCTCGAGCCAGTTGGTGAGCTTCTTCCGGTCGGCGCGACTTTCGGCGGACAACGCACGGCGGTCCATTCGGGGCGCGTCGGCCGGAGGCAACAACCCCAGCGCTTTCTCGGTGTGACGCCAGAAAATCTGGGCCGCTTCGTCCGGCTCATAGTCGCCCATTTCGACATCGAGCGAAGGGCGACGGGGGCGGGGAGGAAGGGCTTGCGGCTCTTCGACGATGTCCTGCAGGTCGAGAATCCCCGAATCGCTGCCGACCGGTCTGCGTCCCGGCACCGGCGTGGTGTTCGGCGGCGGAGAGGGAGGCGGCCCGGGCGGTGGCTGCGGCGCGGTGACATCGGGGTCCGGAATGTCGAGTCGCCGTGTCACCGCCAGCTGCGGGGCCGAGGGGCGGTTGGGTTCCTGGACCCACATTTCGAACACGCCCGAGGAATCCGGCACCGAGGCAGCGGGAAGCGGGGGAGGGACGGAAAGGTCGATCGCCTCCATCACCACCGTGGCATCGCTCACCGCCGCAGAGTCTTTCGCGACGGGAGCGGGCCCGACGACGGTCACCGCCGCGAGCGAGGGAGACGTGGGGGTGCGTGACACCGCCTCTCCTCCGGGATCCGTCTTCAGGTTCGAGCGGAGTTTTCTTTCCTGCTCGGCTTCGAGGGCTTCGAAGAATTCGTCGAGATACGGGACGAGGTCCTTCCACAGGTGCTGCAGGCCGGGGTCGTCGGCTACCAGCTCGTCGGCCGTCTCTTTGGAATGGTAGGCCTCGTGCACCAGGCTGGCGCGGCGCGCGAACTCGCCGCGGGAGGAATCGACGAGCAGCCGGGCCAGCTCGAGGTGGTAGAGGCACGCGGCGAACTCGACCCGGCGGTTGCCGGCGGGGGCCAGCCCCACGATCGCAGCCTGCAACCGGGCCGCATCGCCGCGGGCCTCCCAGCAAGCATCCAGCGCCCGCTTGAATCCTTTGACCTCGAACGAAATCAGCAGCGCGGACGCCTGGGTCCAGAGCGGACCCAGGGCGGGGTGGGCATCGGCGAGCCCGTCGCCACTGCGCTCGCGCCAGAAGACCAGCAGCTCTTCGGCCACCTGGCTCAGCTGCGCGCGAGCCTCGAGGTCTCCGCGGCGGGCGCGCTCGAGGTCGAACAGCGCGGCGGCAAACTGCGCTGTCGGCTCGGGGTGTTCGCGCAGCTGCGCCACTGCGTCGGCCAACAGGGCCAAATCTTCGAGCGCGGCCGCACAGCGGTCGACGCCGGCAATCACGCTCTGAGATGGGGTGGGCAGGGTGGCAGACAGGCGGGCGAAGAATGCCTCTTGCTTCGCGGGGAGACAACGATCGGGTTGATCCCTTTGAGGCGCGACAGCTGGAATCCGCGCCGATGGAAGAAGGGCAGAAACCTTCGATGCACTCGATTCTCCGCCGCTGCCTCCCATTCCTCCGCCCCCGGTTCCGCCGCCGGTGCCTCCACCAGGGCCGCCGCCTCCGCCGCGGCCGGCATCTTTACCCGTTTGCGGGCTGCACGCGGACAGGCACAGGCTTATGAAAATGGCGATGAGCGCGGGCGGACTTTCATGGGCGATGCACTTTCGTCAGCCGCTCGCTCGGCTGCAATGTCTGCACCTCGAGTCGGGCTCCTTCGCGCCGGCGGGTCTTCAGTTAGCATCGGAGTGATTCCATGAGCGTCGTCGTCCGGCCACCTCCTCTGCATCAGCCAGCGCGCGAAGAGCAGGCGCAGGACCTCGCGGCGCCGGTGCAGCCCGAGGCGGGAATTACACTCACCGAGCTGATTCAGCGCGCCCGCAATGCCTCGGGCGAAGAGCAGGCGTGGCTGTGCACGTTGCTCAACAGATCTCTGGGCGCGTTGTCGGTGGCTCCGGACAAAGACCGTCAGGCCGAGCTGCTGCTGCAGATGCTCGACGATGAAGCGCTCCATGACCTGGAAGACGAGCGCCGGGTTGCCTGTCGGGCGGTGGCGGTCGAGGCGCTGCTCAGCATCGGCTACCCGTGGGCGCTGCAGCTGGAGCCGGACGATGTTCAGTTCTTACGCGCTCACCCGCTGAAGGGGACGAGCGCTCTTCCGCTGGCGCGGATCTTCAGTGGTCTGGCCGGAACGAGCGCGGTCGCGATGCTGGGGTGGGGCGTGGCGCAGATCCCCCAGTGGTGGAGGACCCAGCTGCTCAATTCCCCGAGCGAGCTGGCATGGGTGCTCTGCTTGTGGGTGACGATGATCAGCGCGGTGCCTTTGGTGTTCGGCCGGCCGTGGGTGAAGGCCGCACGCTGGCTGATGGGGATTTCGAGTCTGCTCGCCGGCTCGATCGTCGTGTCGGATGCGCTGACCCAGTCGCCGACGATGTTTCACCTGCTGCTGTTGGCGATGCCTGCGCTCGGAATGCTGGGAGCGTTGTTTCCCCGCGAGCCGACCTTGAATACTTCGAGGCTCGACCCGACCCTCCCGTCGGCAGGCTGAAACCCCGCGCGCACCCTCAAAAGCCCGGGCGCGCGCGGAGTCCTCAACTTCAGGACGACTTGACGGCCTTCACCCGCGGGCGTTTTTCCTCGGTGCTTTCTTCCTCATCTTTCTCATCGGGCACCGCGGCGATGACCGACGAAGTGCCGATGTTGAACTTCTCGAGCACCTTCGCTTCGATTTCCCGGAGCACTTCGGGGTGCTCCTTCAAGTATTCCTTGGCGTTCTCGCGACCCTGCCCAATCCGTTCGCCCTTGAAGCCGTACCAGGCGCCGCTCTTCTCGACGATCCCGTTCTCGCTGGCGAGGTCGATTACGTCTCCCTCTTTCGAGATGCCGACCCCGTACATGATGTCGAACTCGACCTCTTTGAAGGGGGGGGCCATCTTGTTCTTCACCACCTTGACCCGGGTGCGATTGCCGACGACCTGCTCGCCGTTTTTGATCGCTCCGATTCGGCGAATGTCGAGGCGCATCGAGGCGTAGAACTTGAGCGCGTTGCCCCCGGTGGTGGTCTCGGGGTTGCCGAACATCACGCCGATCTTCATGCGGATCTGGTTGATGAAGATGACGCAGGTGTTGCTCTTCGAGATGGTGCCGGTGAGCTTGCGCAGGGCCTGGCTCATCAGTCGGGCCTGGACGCCCATGTGCGCGTCGCCCATCTCACCTTCGAGCTCGGCTTTGGGAACCAGAGCGGCCACCGAGTCGATCACCAGCACGTCGATCGCTCCCGAACGAACGAGCATCTCGGTGATTTCCAGCCCCTGCTCGCCGGTGTCCGGCTGCGAGAGCAACAGATCATCGGTGCGCACGCCCAGCTTGCGCGCGTAGCCCACGTCCATCGCGTGCTCGGCATCGATGTACGCGCAGACCCCGCCCTTCTTCTGCGCTTCGGCGACTGCGTGCAGACAGAGAGTCGTCTTGCCCGAAGACTCCGGCCCGTAGATTTCGATCACCCGCCCCTTGGGCAGGCCGCCGACCCCCAGCGCGATGTCGAGCGAGATCGAGCCGGTCGAGATGACCTGAACGTCTTTGTTCAGGGGCTCTTCGTTCCCCAGCCGCATGATCGAGCCCTTGCCGAACTGGCGCTCAATCGTGGTCATCGCCAGCTCGATTGCCTTTTCCTTCTCGGGATTCATCGACATTTGCGCTTCCTCGGGGGTTTGGACTGCGTCAGGGACCACTGAACAGCCGTTGAGTATCACGGCGAGGTCCTTCTAAACCAGAGGGCTGACATCTCGGCCGCCAGCTGCGCACTTTTTTTCAAGCGCATTTCAGTCGCAGTCGACAGCCGCCGTGCTCGACACAAAACTCCGCGCCGATCTTCCGGCGATGCCCCTTGTGCGGCCATGAAACCCAGCCAGCCCACCGCCGTCCCGAAGCAACCGGCGGGTGAGCGAGGTCCACTTTTGGGATGGGTGCAAGGGGGGCGTCGGTTTCGGGCAGCCCGAGAAGGCTCCGACGAGCGCAGTGCTGCGAGGGGCTGCTGGGTCTACGACCCCGTGCTGAATCATTGATACGTTGCGGGAATGCTGGCAGCGGCTGTTTCGATTCTTCTGGCAGGCGCCGGCTCTGATGGCAGGCAGACGCCCGAGGTTTTTCCGCTG
>JAYVCD010000437.1:0-4809 GCA_043750125.1 Archangiaceae bacterium
GGCGGACGACGGCTACATCGATGAGTTCTCACGCAAGCCCGATGGCCTGTTGGACCGGGTCGTCATCAACCAGGCGCCTCTGGCCGTCCCGATCAGCGATGCGGGAACGGACGGAGGAATCGATGGGGGCATGCTCGACGCGGGCCCGATCGACGCAGGTCCGGTGCAGATGTTCCCGCAGTTCATGAGCGAGCTCGGCGTCAACGCCAACCCGGTCGCGCTCTTCAAAGGAGACGCGGGCATCGGCCACCCCGCGGCCATTCCATTCAACCCCGCCGGAGCGCTGCCCACCGCGCGGATCCCCGGCTGGCTGATGCAGCGCGCATCTCCCTTTCGCGACGACGTGAGCGCAGTGGGCCACTATTCCAGCGGCTACTGGACCGTCGAGTTCTCTCGCGCCCTGACCACTACCGACCCTCGCGACACCCAGTTCCCGCTCAAATGAACTTTCGAATTCCTACCCTATTGAGCCTTGTCTGCCTGGCGTCGGGATGCTGGCCCGGGCCCCTGGTCGGCCCCCACATCGCATCGCCGGTCGTCAGCAATGACGGCGGCTTTACGCATTTCGATGGTGGGGACGGGGTCTCGTTTCAGAAACTGCTTGCCGACGTTCTCACCCCCAGCTGCGCGGTGTCGTTCTGTCACAAGGCCAACCCACCGCCCGCGGCACCGATGGTGCTCGAGGGCGATACCGCCTACGCCGAGCTGGTCAACGTCATGGCGAGCCAGAAACCCTCGCTGATGCGGGTGAAGCCCGGAGATCCGGCCAACAGCTACCTGATGATCAAGCTGCGCGCGATGTCAGCCAACGCGTACGTCACCACGCAAATGCCGCTCAACCGGGCGCCGCTCGATGAGTCCGCGTTGCAGGCGATCGAGAGCTGGATTGCGCGCGGTGCTCCCAATGACTGACCGGGTGCGCGGCTGGCTTCACCAGGCGTTGTTCATCGGCGGTGTGATTGCTGCCGGCAGCGCCACTTCAGCGATTGCGTCGGCCAGCTCAACCGTGTCGGGCTCGGCGTACGTCGACTATTGGTTCCTGAGCACCGAAGAGTCGCGGCAGACGAGCTTGTCCCCGTTCACGCCCGAAGCAGCGCTGAAGGTCGAAATCGACGTCCACGAGAATGTCTCGTTCTCCGCGCGCATGTGCTTCGGCTGCCATGGGCTCGAAATCGACCGCGCGCACCTCGACTTCACGCCGGGCCAATACTTCAACCTTCAGGTCGGCCGAATCGGAGTTCCATTCGGTGAGTTCTCGGTGCGCTACGACCCGACCGCTCACCGCACGGTCAGCAAGCCGCTGATCTACGAGATGGGCCGGATGCCGTACTACGGCCGCAACGCCTTCAACCTCGGGGTCGTCCCCACCCCCTACGTTGACACCGGCGCAGTGGTCTACGGACAGGTCTGGTTCGGCCCGTCGGTTCAGCTTTGGTACGGCGGGTACGCGGTGGCCGGCTTCAAAGGCAACAACGACTTCGATTGGATCGCGATGCGCACCCCGTTCTACCTGGACAACAACCGGTTCCCCAGCCTCGGCGGTCGTGCAGTCGTCACGGTGTCCGGGTCGGGGACGGGGCTGTTCCGCGACTTCTCGCTGGGCTTCTCGGGCATGCACGGCGCCTACGACCCAGCCGCGAAACGAAAATACACCGCGCTCGGAGTCGACCTTTCTTTGCGCATCGGGATGCTCACCCTTCGCAGCGAGGCCGCCTTCGTGCGACTGAACATCGACACCAAGACGCCGGGCTACAAGTACGAGCTCGTCGACCCCTTCATCGACAAGGGCGGCTTCTACGCCGAAATCGAACATCCGATCGGCCCGAATCTGATCTTGCTGTACCGCTTCGACATGCTGCGCCGTGCCGGAGCGCCGCTGCCCGGCTCGTTGGACGCGCTGTCCCCCGACAGCCGCATCTACCGCTACACCCAGGCATTGCAGGTGTTGCTGGGCGAGTCGGTGTTCGTCAAGGCCAGCTACGAGTACTGGTGGTTCAATGACTTTCAGCCTTCTCACAGCGCCCACCTGGGCGTGGGAGGCATGTTCTGAATACCCAATCACAAGCCGGCTCGAGTAACCGTTTTGGAAAGTACTCGGTGGTCCGAAGAATCGGCTCTGGGGGCATGGCCGAGGTCTACAAGTGTCGGCTGTCTGGCATTGGGGGCTTCGACAAGCTGGTGGTGGTCAAACGAATTCGACCCGAGCTGGTCAGCGACCCCCACTTCGTCGACATGTTCCTCGACGAAGCGCGCATCGCCGCCAACCTGAGCCACTCGAACATCATTCAGATTTACGAAATCGATCAGGTGGCGGGGATTCCGTACATCGCGATGGAATACGTGCGCGGGCCGACGCTGAGCTCGATGGCGCGCCAGTCGCAGGCGCGCGGCAATTCGAACTTCGCCGTGGCAGCGAAGGTGATGGCCGGAATCTGCGCGGCGCTGCACTACGCCCACAGCGCGACGGGTGAAGACGGGGCACCGCTGGGAATCATCCACCGGGACGTGACTCCGCAGAACATTCTCGTCTCGCTCGACGGAGTCCCGAAGCTGCTCGACTTTGGCGTCGCCAAGGCCAAGGGGCAGATCGCCCACACCACTGCAGGGTCGATCAAGGGCAAGTTCAAGTTCATGGCGCCCGAAGTCTTCCTCGGCGAGCGCTCGCAGATTACGCAGCAGGTCGACGTGTTCGCCGCCGGGGTGTGCCTCTACCAGGCGACCACTTTCCACCTTCCCTACCAGGGAGAAACCGAGATCGACGTGATGCGCGCGGCGGCGAGCGGAGTCTTCTTGAAGCCGTCCGAGCTGGTCCCCGGGTTTTGCCCCCGGTTGGAAGAAATCATTCTCGGAGCGATGGCTCCCGACGCGAAGGACCGCTGCCCCGACGCGATGACGCTGCACAACCAGCTCGAGGAATACGCGCAGCAGCGCGGCTGCACCCAGGCCACCGTGGTGCAGCACCTGCGCGAGCTGTTCCCGGACAACCCGACCTTCGAGCCTGCGGCCTGCGCCGACATTCAGAGCTCGGACATCGTGATGACACCGCCGCCCCTCGTTTCGTCGACGAGGTCCGCGGTGCTCTGGGGCCCGCCGGCCCCGACACCGGGCTCGGGCGTTCGCCCTGCGGCTTCTGCGCCCCAGCGCCCGCCGCCGCCCCATCTGCGTCCGCCGGTCTCTGCGGAAGAATCGGACGAGCGGTCGGTGGACATCGACATCGCCGACAGCCCTGCGGCCCGGCAGCGGATGCCCACCTGGTTGTTGTTCGCCGCGGCGGCGTTGATCATCGCCGGAGTCGTCGCGGGTGGCCTCGTGGTTTCCCACCGAACGCCGGTCGTCGCTGCGACCGAAAGCGTTGAGACCGCGGCGGCGGTGCCTGTGGCCCCTTCGCCCTCTGTCGGTGCTGCGGTCACCGTTATGGGCCGGCCGGTTCCAACGCCCAAAGCGGCCACCGTGGATCCAGACCGGTTTTACCGAGCGCTCGCGTCGGCCCGAGCCGCCCTCGATCAAGGAAGGTTCGTCGAAGCGGCAAACTTCGCCCGCCAGGCCCTGGCCGAGCAGATCGACGAGCCGATGGCCATGGCGTTGCTCAAGGAAGCGACCGAGGCCGCCCGACGCATCAAAACTCCGGCCCGCCCCGCCCCGGTCAAGATGGGGGGCCTGACCATCGCGACGGATCCCATCGCCCAGGTGTTTCTCGACGGAAAGTTGCTGGGGTGGTCGCCGATCACTCGCCGCGTGCTCCCAGAAGGCGTCTACCAGGTGGGTGCTCGACACGCGCGACGAGAGCCCGCCGTGCAGGACGTGCGGGTGGTGGGCGGGCGCGAGACGGTGCTCCAACTTCAGTTGCCCGAGAAGGTCGAACACCCCCGCGCCAAGGCGACCCCGGTGGCCGCGGTCATCGAAGTGCCACCCATCGCTGACGCTTCGGGCTCGGCCCGACCGGCAGAGCCTGAGCCGGTGGTGGTTGCTTCCCCGCCCGCGTCCGTCCCGGTGGCCCCCGCCCCCGCGCCGGTCGTCATCGCGGCGGTTTCACCCCCGCCTGCCAAAACAACCCAAGAGGCACCCGAGAAGCGCGCTCCGTCCTCGCCCGCGCTGACCTTCGAGTGCGTCGACAGCTCTCACCTGATGCGCGCGGTCCTGCCCGAAGGCGCAGAGGCCTGGTGCCAGAGCGACAATGGCGAGAGGAACGGCAAATTCGTTCGAATCTTTCCCAACGGAAAGAAGGCGGAGGAAGGCGAATACCGCCATGGCAAGAAGCACGGCCGGTGGCTCGATTTCTACGAGCAAGGTGGCGAGCGAGGACGGGTGGAATGGCGCAAGGGGGTTCAGTCGTGGTGACCCACGCCCCCCGCAAGCTGACGCTCGCCTTTTTGTTGTTGATGCTGCCGGCGCAGGCCGACCCGATCGAAGCCGACTCGTTGCCCATCGGCCAACAAGAAAATTACCAGGTGTTCCGAGTGCGGTGCAGCAAGTGCCACACCCTTGAAAAGCCGTTGAACGTTCACCTCAGCGCCGAGTACTGGCGGCGCTACATCGCAAAGATGCAACGTCGCCCGGGCTCGGGAATCAATCAGGAGTCGGGGAGCAAAATTCTCGAGTTTTTGCTGTACCGGGAAGCGCGCGATCTCGCTCCTGCGCCGGCTCAAATCACCGACGGAGGGTCCTAGAACCCGCTTTCCCGCAGTCCCCATGGGCGCAACGTTTTCGTCTTCGCCAACCAGTGGGGCGAACGCTTCCGGCGCCGTTTAGTAATTGGGGAAGCGAGGTGACACCATGATGAAAAGAAGCGCAGTCGCAGTAGCAGTGTTG
>JAYVCD010000438.1:0-5079 GCA_043750125.1 Archangiaceae bacterium
CGAGCCCGCCGCGGCCGGTCTGGGTTCCTTCGAAGACGCCCTGCAGCCACGACGCCTCGGCGAAGCTCAACAGCCCGGTGCCGTCGTTGGCGTCGCCCCAGCTGTTGCTGCTGACGGCGTTGGTCTGTTTGCCCCGCACCATCGCGTCGAGCTCGTTGGCGACGGTGAGATCCTGCAGCAGGTTGTACGAGACGAGGTTGCTGCGCGGCGCAACACCTCGCATTCCCACTCCGTTGTCGTCGCGCGCCGCTACCAACCCCGCGACACAGGTTCCGTGCTCGGCGAGCGCGAGCGCGGCGTTGCCGAGGTAATCAAACGACAGCGCCTGCGAGATGTTGGAGCTGAGGTCCTCGTGCATGAAGTCGACGCCCTCGTCGACGATCGCCACCCGTACGCCCTCACCCTTGAAGCCCTGGGCCCACGCTTGCGGCGCGCGCACGTCTTCGCCGCTGAGGCCTCCACGCTGGCCGGTGTTCGACAGATGCCACTGATTGGCGAAGTAGGGATCTCCGAACGCGCCGCCGGCGACGGGGGTGCCGGTGCCCTCGACCGACTCGAGGCTCTCGCTCGCGCCGACGAGGGCGGTGACCGCGAAGAAATACGTCACCCCGTTGACCAGGCCAGTGGCCTCGAAGGGGCTGGTGACGTTCGCGAAGACCTGGCCGCCCAGCAGCGTGCCGACGTTCGCTTTTTTCACTCCGGTAGCGCGGGCAAAATAGACATTCGCTTTGCTGCCCGTCTGCTTCCAGCTCAGCGTGAGTTTTCCATCGCCAGCGACCACGAACAGATCCGTCGGCGGGTTGATGGGTCCGGTCGACACCTCGGTGGTCGCGAGCGCGAACGACGGCCCCTGAAAACCTTCGCAAGTGAATTGCCACGTCGTGGTGGCCGACGGGTTCACGCTCTTGCTGCCAGTCTGCGCCACCGTCCCGACTTCGGTGATGAAGCAGGACGTCGCGTCGTGCGCGGCCCACGAGAGCAGCACCGGACCGCCGGCCGCCGACATCGCTGGGCTCGCCGTGAACGAATCGACTTTGACGGGGTGTTTGACCGTGAGGCTCAGCGCCGCGACCGCCGTGCCGCAGGTCAGCGTGTAGGCAGTGGTGACGTTGGGGGTGACGGCCGCCGTCCCCGTAACTGCGACCGCGCCAAGGTCTGGAGAAATCTCGCAGCCCGACGCGTGGGTGGTCTTCCACGCGAGCTGCGCGCTGGCTCCGATTCCAATCGAATCGGGAGTGACGCTGAAAGACGCGATGACCGGCGCTGGCCGTGGGCTGCACGCGGCGGCGGCCACCAGCAACAGCAGCGCGCCGCGGGTTGCCATCAGTGGATGTCGAGCTGGTACTCGGCCATCGGGAAGAGCGTCTCGTGCTTCTGCAGCAGCGCGCGCGCGACGGTGCTGAGCCCCGCCGCGGGAGCAACCACCGCGCGAAGGCCCGTCAGGTCCATCGCGTGAGAGATGGCCTGGTTGATCGCCCGGCTGCCCACGTCGTCTTCCTCGTCTTTCGACAGCAGCGCCTGGATGAACGACTTCTTCTTCTCGTAGGACACCAGCTTCACCGAGTCGCCCGCGGGGAGGTTCGCCTTCTCCTTCCCGAGCGCGATCGCCGCGTCGAAGCCGCCGAGCTTGTCGACCAACCCCTTTTCGATCGCGACCTTCCCCAGCCAGGTGCGGCCCTGCGCGACCTCTTCCATCTGCTCGTGGGTCCGCTTGCGGCCCTTCGAGGCGAGGTCGACGAACCGGTCGTACGACGCCTTGAGCGCGCCATCGAACACCCTGGCCTCTTCCTCGTTCATCGGCCGGGTGCCGTTGAGCGCGTCGGCGTGCTCGCCGCGAATGAAGACTTCCTGGTTGAGGTCGAGCTTCTCGTAGGTCTGCTTGAGGTTGGGGACGACGCTCCAGATGCCGATGCTGCCGGTGTACGTCGAGGGCTGAGCGACGATCGCCGTCGCGTCCATCGAGACCCAGTAGCCGCCGCTGGCTGCCATGTCGCCCATCGAGACGATGATGGGCTTCTTCTCGCGCAACCGCTGCACCTCGCGACGGACGAGATCGCAGCCGAGGCCCGCTCCGCCGGGCGAGTCGACGCGGAAGATGATTGCTTTGACCTTGTCGTCGTCGGCGGCCTTGCGCATCGCCTCGATGATGGGCGTCGCGCCCTGAGAGTCGTCACCGCTGAACGGGTCCATGCCGCCCTTCCCTGCCACGACCAGGCCCTGCGAGTAGACGAGCGCGAACGTGTGCTTGCCTTCGTCCAGCCCGGCCTCGGACGCGGTGACGTTGCGGTAGCGGCTGGCGCTGACGAACGACACCTTTTCCTTCTCGTCGAGCTTCATCCGCTTCTTGAGGTTCGTCTCGACCTCGTCCCAATACGAAATGCCGTCGATGAGCTTCTTGCTCAGCGCCCACTCGGCATGCAGGCCCGGCGCGGCGATCAGCGCCTTGACCTCGTCGGTGGTCAGCTTGCGCGCGGCAGCGACCGAGTCGACGAAGAGCGCGAACTGGGTGTCGAGGGTGAAGTTGATCATCTCCTTCACCGGCTCGGTCAGCGCCTTGCGGCCAAACGATTCGCCGGAGACAGATTTGTACTTTCCGTAACGAAAATATTGAACCTGGATGCCGAGCTTCTCGAGCAGGCCCGGGTAGTGAATGACGTCGGAAGAGAAGCCGTTGAACTCGAAGAAGCTGTCGGGCGCCATCAGCACCTGGTCGGCGGGCAGCGCGAGCGAGTACGCCTTCTCGTCGAGGTACTCGGAGTACGCGACGATGAACTTGCCGGACTTCTTGAACTCGGTGAGCGCGTCGCGCAGCTCGTCGACCTTCGCCCAGCCGATCGCCGGCATCTCGAGCCGCAGCACCACGCCTTTGATCCGCTTGTCGGCGGCGGCCTTCTTCAGGTTGTCGAGGTGATCGCGCAGCGTCAGCGGCGTCTTGCCGAAGAGCTCGCTGAAGTCTTCGTCGGCGTTCCGCTCGGGGATCGCGCCGTCGAGGGTGATCTTCAGCACCGCGTTCGAGGGAACGGACGACGAGCCGCCGCTTGCCGCGACCGCGATGACGGTGAAGAGCAGACACCCGACCAGCGGAGCGCCCAGCACCAGCCAGAGCACCCAGTTGCGCCGCTTCGGCGTCAAAGGGGGCCGGGCGGGCACATAGCCAACGGCATCAGGCGGGTTCGGCGGCTGGGGAGTCATGTGCTGCGCTGGTTAATGCACCGCTCCCGCATCGGCAATGGATCCGCGCTCTGACAGGTCTAGCGAAGGCAGTCCGGCTTCCCGCCGTAGCGCCGCTTGAACGGGACGTAGACCATGCACGACTGGTCTCCATCGACCGTTTCACAGACAGTCTGGCAGGTCTCGTAGACGTTCTTGTGCTTGTGGGCCAACGCCTCGCCGGTGCGGGTGTCGACGATGCGGTTGTAAGACTCGCCCTCGGGATCCGGGCCGTCCTCGCCGAGCGAGTGGAGGCTGCTGATGATCCCCTTCGAGACGCCCTTGGCCCACATGCCCGCCTTCTTCGCCATCGCTTCCTTCTGGATGGCGAGCAGCTCGGGGTCGGCCTTGCCACCTTCGACCGCGTAGACCATCGCGTGCCCGGTGCGGACGAGCTCCTTCGCCGCCTCGGGGCAGTCGATCAGCAGCCGCTGGTAGCCATCGACCTTGCCGTCGGTGGTGCATGCCCATTCCTGGCTCCCCGCGACGCCCGAGCTCTTCTTGGCGATCTCGTACAGCTCGCGCGGCGTCCACGTTCCCCACGAGTGAACCGGGCCGAACGCCTCGAGCGTGTTGTAGCGCTGCAGGCGGGTGCCGTGGCCTTTGAACGGGCCGGTCTTGATCTTGAAGCTGTCGCCGTCAGTCCACACGACGTCGGTCTTCTCACCGTTGAGGATCAGCGTCGCCGGCGTGTCGTGCTTGTCGGGGTTCGGCTTCTTCTCACCCTTGCTGCGCGCCTCGCTGATCAACGAGGTGAGGACGACCAACCCGACGATGCGCCAGTTCATGCGGGCAGCTTACGCCTTTGGCAGGGTGACGCCTTTCTGGCCCTGGTACTTGCCGCCGCGGTCCTTGTAGCTGGTCTCGCATTCCTCGTCGGACTCGAAGAACAGCATCTGGGCGACGCCCTCGTTGGCGTAGATGCGCGCGGGCAGCGGCGTGGTGTTCGAGAACTCGAGCGTCACGTGGCCTTCCCACTCGGGTTCGAGGGGCGTCACGTTCACGATGATCCCGCACCGCGCGTAGGTCGACTTGCCCAGACAGATGACGAGCACGTTGCGGGGAATCTTGAAGTACTCGACGGTGCGCGCGAGCGCGAACGAGTTGGGAGGGATGATGCACTCGTTGGCCTTGCGGTCGACGAAGCTGTGCGGATCGAACGTCTTCGGATCGACGATGGTCGAGTTGATGTTGGTGAAGATCTTGAACTCGTCGGCGCAGCGAACGTCGTACCCGTAGCTGCTGGTGCCGTAGCTGATCGCCTTGCCGCCGTTGTAGTCGCGCAGTTGGGTCGGCTGGAACGGAGAGATCATCTCGTGTTCCTTCGCCATCCTTCGAATCCAGCGATCCGATTTGATCGTCATCTCATTGCTCCAAAAAGGGCGTTAAATCGCGCGGACCATGACCCAACTTTCCGTCGCACGCATCGGAATCCTGACCGCATCCGACCGCGCCAGCCAGGGTGTGTACGAAGACCTGTCTGGCAAGGCGATCGAGCAGGTGCTCAGCGAGTACCTGTCGTCGCATTGGGAAAAGGTCTACCGGCTGATCCCCGATGATCAACCCACGATCGAGCGCACGCTGAAGGAGCTGTGCGACGACGAAGGCTGCGCGCTGGTCGTGACCACCGGCGGCACCGGGCCCGCCTTGCGCGACGTCACGCCCGAAGCGACCGAGGCGGTGTGCCAGAAGATGATGCCCGGCTTCGGCGAGCTGATGCGCGCGGTGTCGCTGAAGGTCGTGCCGACGGCGATCCTCTCGCGGCAGACGGCCGGCATCCGCGGCAAGGCGCTGATCCTCAACCTGCCGGGAAAACCCAACTCGATTCGCGAGTGTCTTCAGGCCGTCTTCCCTGCGATTCCGTACTGC
>JAYVCD010000439.1:0-14420 GCA_043750125.1 Archangiaceae bacterium
AACGAAAGCCGTGTGCGGGAAATCCGCATGCACGGTTTGACTGGAGGTGGGGGAACCCGGATCGCGTGAGCGAAACCGGCGCCCCCATCCACCTATGAATTCCCGCCTCGCCCTGCTGCTCGTCCTTGCTTCGCTGGTCGCTCACGCCCGCTCGAAGAAGGGCCCCAGCCCCGACAAGCACGACGCTCCGGCGACAGTGATTCTCAACGACCAGAAGACCTCGGTCGTCTGGACCGACGGCGACAGCTTCAGCATCAAGGAAGGCCCGTACAAAGGTCACGGCACCCGGCTGCAGCGCTACAACACCCTCGAGGCCTTCGGGCCGGTGCATTCCTGGGGCACCTGGACCCCGCGTGAGCTCTACGACATCGCCAAGGCCAGCTCGGGCGTCGCCGCGAGCCAGGAATGGAAATGCACCACCGACGGGAAGCTCGATGGCTACAAGCGGCTGTTGATCGACTGCCCCGAGGCCGCGAAAGAGCTCGTCCGGCAGGGCCACGCGCTGGTCTACGCCGTCGAGGGAAACAAGCCCGACCCCGAGCTGCTGATCCTTCAAAAAGAGGCTCAGAAGAACAAGGTCGGAATGTGGGAAAAAGGAGTCGTCAGTGGCGTCGTCACCAGCGTCCATTCCCTGGGCGAAGACAGCGAGAAGGCCGAAGCCGAGTCCTACAACCGGGTCGTCGACACCCGCACCGGCGAGGCCTTTGCTCGCAAACACAAGAACGCCTACGAGTCTTGCCAGACTGTCTGTGAAAAGACCGACGCCGACCAGTCGTGCATGATCTACGTGCCGTTCAAGCACCGCTACCGGGCCAAGCCCGACTGCCTGCGGTAGGCCCCGGCAGTGCATTGAGCCCTCAGGATCCGTTGCCGATGCGGGTGGGCTGCATTAACCACCTGCTCCATGACTCCCAACCCTGCTGAGCCCACCGGCTACGTGCCTGCCCGGCCCCCCGCGCCTCCCAGGAAGCGCAACTGGGTGCTGTGGGCGGTGATCGGCGCTCCGCTGCTCGGGTGCTTGTTCTTCAGCGTGATTATGGCGGTCGCCGGTCGAGAGGCCGCGGTCCCCTCGAAAGCCGTGCTGAAGATGACGCTCAGCGGGCCGATTCCGGAACGCAATGCCGACGAAGGCCTGGCCGAGATTTTCGGCAAGACGCCGCTGACCCTTCGCGACCACCTCGACAACCTGAAGAAGGCCGCGGCCGACAAGCGAATCAAAGGCGTGGTGCTGCGGCTCGAGATGCCGATGATCGGCTGGGCGAAGACCGAAGAGCTTCGAGACGCGCTCAACCAGTTCAAGAAGTCGGGCAAGTTCGTGATCGCCTATTCCGAATACCTCGACGAGAAGACCTACGCGCTGGCGCTGAGCGCCGACGAAGTGCTGATGGCGCCCGACAGCTTCTTCGAGTTCAACGGTCTGTCTTCAGACGTAATCCACTACCCGGGGCTGCTCGAGAAGCTCGGGGTGCAAGTGCAATATTTTCGTTACGGAAAGTACAAGTCTGTCTCCGGTGAGTCGTTTGGCCGCAAGGCGCTGACCGAGCCGGTGAAAGAAATGATCAATTTCACCCTCGACACCCAGTTCGCCTTGTTTGTCGATGCCGTCGCTGCCGCCCGCAAGCTGACCACCGATGAAGTGAAGGCATTGATTGCCGCGCCCGGGCTGCACGCCGAATGGGCGCTGCAGAAAAAGCTGATCGACGGCATTTCGTACTGGGATGAGGTCGAGGCGAAGATCAAAAAACGGATGAACCTGGGTGAGAAAGACAAGCTGGGGTTCGTCAGCGCGCACAACTATCGCAACGTCAGTGATTCAGAGGCAGGCCTCGAAGAGGGCAAGCACACCTTCGCGCTCATCTATTCGCAGGGGCTCGTCGTGGCAGGGAAGGGAGGAATTGACCCCTTCAGCGGCGACGACTCGCAGGGCTCGACCCCAATCATCGAAGCGATGCGCAAGGCCGCCGCTGACGACAAGGTGAAGGCGATCATCTTCCGGGTCGATTCTCCGGGCGGAGCCGGCCTCGGCTGCGACCTCGTGCGTCGGGAAGTCGAGCGGCTGCGGCAGAAGAAGCCGATCATCGTCTCGATGAGCGACATGGCGGCCAGCGGCGGTTACTGGGTCTCAATGGACGCGACCGCGATCGTCGCGCAGCCCTCGACCTACACCGGGAGCATCGGAATCTGGAGCGTGGTTCCCAACTTGAAGCAGACCTACGAAAAGCTGGACCTCAACCCCGAGGTCTTCAATCGCGGGGCGCACGCCGATGCGCTCAACGGCTCGCGCCCGATGAGCGAAGAAGAGGCGAAGGTCTTCGATGTCGCCCTCAAGTCGTCCTACGACCGGTTCGTCGACCTCGCCGCCAAGGGCCGAAAGAAGTCGCACGAGCAGATGGAAGAGGTCGCGCAGGGCCGCACCTGGCTGGGCAAGGTTGCGGTGGAGAACGGGTTGATCGACAAGCTGGGCGGCTTCGAGGCGGCGATCGCCCTGGGGAAAGAGAAGGCCAATCTGCCCGCGGGCGACTCGGTGAAGCTGGTTCCGTTCGAGAAGAAGAAGTCGATCTTGCAGCAGCTGTTGAGCAAGGACGAAGAGGACGATCTCGCCGGTCAGGCGGTGAACGGGGTCATCGCCCACGCGATGGAAGTCTCAGGGCTTCGGGCGGTGATCGCCCCCGCCTCTGGCCTGAGCACGGTGGCCCGGCAGCTGTTGCTCAAGCGCGAGACCCTGTTCCCGATGGCCGAGTACCAACTCGACGTTCACTGAAAAGAACGCCGCCTACTTCAGCTCGCGCGCCAACTGCTCGAGCTGATTTCGCAGCGACCCGTCGTACACCACGCTGCCCACCTGCGCGGTCAGCCCACCCAGCAGCCGTTTGTCGACCTTCGCCTCGAGCAGCACGTCGCGCTGGGTCAGCTTCTGCAGCGAGTCTTCCAGCGACTTCAGCTGCCCCGCGTCGAGCACGGTCGCGCTGGTGACCTTCCCCCGCACCCGCCCCATGCGCACGTCGACCAGCTCGCGGTAGACGCGAACGATGTCTCCCACCTGGCCCAGCCGGTTGCGGTCATTGAGCAGCCGCAACGTGTTGGCGAGCGCCAGGTTCAAAGGCTTCGCCGTCAACAGGCCTTCGAGCACCGCCTGGCGCTGCGCCCGGGTGTAGGCGGGGTTGCTGATCACGTCGTTGAGCTCGGGGCTCGAGTCCAGCGTGAGCACGAATTGTTGCAGCTCGGCGAGCACCTGGTCGGCGGCAGGCCCCGAGGCGTCGAGGAGTGCACGGGCATAGCGGCGGGCGATGGAGACATTGACCATTTCGCCGCGCGGCGTAACACGGCGTCCGGGAACGTCAAAGAGAGAGTGGGGACCCCTTTTTTCTGCTTGTCTGCCCCCCTCAAATGGAACCCGTCATCGGCATCGACCTCGGCACGACGTACAGCGCCGTCGCAACCGTCGAAGCAGGCAAGCCGGTCTTGATTGCGTCTCGCTCGGGCGCGCGGCTGACTCCTTCGATCATCGGCTTCACCGGGTTGGGAGACCGGGTCGCCGGCGAGCAGGCGCGGATGCTGGGAGACGAGGCGCCCGACCGCGTCGCACCGGCGACCAAGCGCTACATCGGCAAGCGCTGGAGCCCCGCGCTTGCGGCCAGCGCCAGGTCGGTGGTGCCCTACGCGTTGATCGCCGGGCCCAACGGAGAAGTGCGAATCAAGGTCGCCGGCCGGACGCTGCCGCTGACGCAGATCGCCGCGATGCTGCTGGGCGAACTGAAGCTCGACGCCGAAGCCCACTTCGGAGTGCCGGTTCAAAAGGCGGTCATCACCGTCCCCGCCAACTTCGACGACGGGCAGCGGTTTGCGACCCGGGAAGCCGCGCGCATCGCCGGCCTCGACGTGCTGCGCATCATCAATGAACCCACCGCGGCGGCCGTCGCCTACGGCTTCACCGACAGCTTCCAGGGCCGGGCGTTGGTGTTCGATCTGGGCGGTGGCACCTTCGACGTGAGCATTCTCGAAGTCGAGAACGGGGTCTTCGAAGTCAAGGCGTCGGGAGGAGACCCCCAGTTGGGCGGCGACGACTTCGACAACCGCATCGTCGAATGGCTGCTGGCCCAGCTGCCCGAGGGAATTCGTCAGGCGGCCGGCAAAGACCGGGTCTCGATGCAGCGGCTGCGACACACCGCCGAGCGCGCGAAGCGCACGCTCACCGAGAAAGCCGAGGCCTTCATCTCGGTCGCAGACCTGGGCGATCATTCGACCGCGACCGCGAACCGGTACGCGCAGCTCGACACCGCGCTCACCCGCGATTTCTTCGAAGCGCTGGCCGACCCGCTGACCCGTCGCTGCATCGAGGTCTGCAGCAAGGTGATGGAACAGGCGCACGTCACTCCGAAGAGCATCGACGCGGTGATGCTCGTCGGAGGAATGACCCGGGTGCCGCTGGTGCGAAAGTTGGTGCTCGACCTGTTTGGCAAGGACCCCGTCGCCGGCGTCAACCCCGACGAAGTGGTCGCGCTCGGCGCCGCGGTGCACGCCGCCGAGCTGTCGCGTCAGCAAGGGGCCGCGCTGCTGATCGACGTGGCCACCCACACCCTGTCGATCGGCACCCTCGGCGGCGGAGTGCGCAAGCTGCTCGCGAAGAACACTCCGGTTCCCGCGAGCGCGAAAGAGATTTTTCTACCCGCCCGCAGCGGTCAGACCGACGCGCGAATGCAGATTTTCCAGGGCGACAGCGACAGCGCGGTCGACTGCACCAAGCTGGGCGAAGTGGTGCTCACCGACCTTCACGTCGAGCGCCGGGGCGATGTTCCGATCGAAGTCACCTTCGAGCTGTCGGCGGAAGGCACGCTGTCGGTGCGCGCGGTCGACACCACCACCGGCATGGGCGAAGCGCTGCGCATCGACGCGCGCACCACGCTCTCTGTCGCTGAAGTCGACCGGCTTCAGGCCGAGCAGCAGAAGTACGCCACCGAGCAGGGTGAGCGCGACAAGCACCTGGCCGTCACTGCGTTTCCGCAAATCCTCGACAAGGCCGAGAAGCTCGCCCGCCTGCTCGAGCGCAGCGCTTTGGAAAACCCGGGCCCGGAAGCCGAAGGAGTCGTCGGCGAAGTGCGCGCCCTGCTCGCCCGCGGCCAGGCGGCGCTCAAGGGGTCCAACACCACCGCGATGGCCGACGTGGCCCGCACGCTCGAGAAGTTGTTCTCGGTGGTCTGAAGTCTTCCTCAACCACCGCGCCTGGCCAGCGGCGCGGTGTGCAGCAGCGTCACCGGGGGGCGGTCCAGCCGGCAGACACACAGCGCGTCGAGCGTGAACCGCCCCGGGACCCGCACCGCGAGCAGCGTGCGCGCGTCGGCCGCGCTGACCGGTGAGCGGGTGCGCAGGGTGCAGTGCGGTTGAAAGGCGTGCGGGCTGTCGTGAAACCGGATGCCCGACGCAGCGACCCGCTGGTGCAGCGTTCGAAACGGAGCCTCGTTCTCGAGCGTCAGCGCGAACACGTCTGTATTCGGAAAGCGAACCACCCGCCCAAAGGCAGTCTCGATCGGAGCGGTGTCTTCGGCGATCCGGTCGATGATCGCGTACGCCTCGACCAGGCTTTGCGAGGCGTCGAGCAGGCCCACTCCGTTCGAGCCGGCGATGGTGATTTCCGCCGGCAGCGAGGCGAAGAAGGTGTCCTTTTGCGAGCGCCGAACATCAATCACCCGGTCACAGAACGGCGGGGGGATGTTGAGCACGAAGTAGATGTTCATTTCTAAAGCTGAAGCTTCATTCCGTCGTGGCTCGCCTTGAACCCCAGGCGTTCAGTCTCCGATGAGGTCACACCCCGACTCGAACCCGGTGGCATCGAATTCCCGCGTCATGCTTCCCACCGCAGCGGCCGTCTCTCCCGCCGCAGTCCACCGCGCGATGAGCTTGAGCTCGTGGCGGCCGTTGCGCTTGGGCGAGCAGTACTCGAGCAGGTAGAAACGGTTGGCGAGCCCGGCGACCTTTTCTGCGATGCGCGAGAAGGCCAGGGCCAATTCGGCGGGCGCGTTCGCCGGGTAGTAGCCGTCTTTCCCGTAGCTCTCGAGCGCGCCGCGATCGACTTCGGTGCCGAGGCCGACCGTGAAGATGTGCACCGGGCTTGCCCGCACCCGCGCCAACACGCTGACGCTGCTCTCGCGGGCCGCCTGGTCGGTGCCATCGGTAAAGACGATCAGCGACGCGTCTTTGAACGCCACGTCTTTCTGCGCCGAGCTCTGCGCCTGGAGCAGGTCGATCGCCTGGATCAACGCTCCGTTGAGGTTGGTGCTGTCGTCGACGCAGCGGTACGCCGCGCAGGTCTTCGCTTCGGGGTTCCCAGCGCACTGCGCGTTCGATTCGCACTGCCGATCTTCCAGCGACTTGAGCCCGTCGAGCAGCGCGGTCTTCTCACCGGTAAACCCGACCACCTGCTGCGGAACCACCCGGCCATCGAAGGTGTAGATCGCCACCCGCTGGCCGTCGGTCGCCCGCGCCAGCACGGTCTCGATGTATTTGGTCGCCGCGCCGCGCACCACCGGCCAACTGTTCGAGCGCAAGATGCTTCCGGAAAAGTCGAGCAGCAGCAGCGAATCCATCTGGTAGCGCTGGCCTTTGGGCTGAACCGTGCGCCGGCTCTCGTAGGGGCTGACCGCGTTTCCGTCTTCGAGGATTTCGAAGTTGTCGCCGGTCAGCCCGCTCACCGGTTGACCTCCACAGGTGTCGACGCTGAAGAAGGCCGAGACCTTCCCCGGCCGGGTGGTGGTCACTGCCTCTGCACCGGGTTGAGAGAATTGAAGGCAGTTGGGCAGGTCGGAAAACTGGGGGCCACAGCCAACAACGAGGAGCAACAGGCCTGCTGCGCGCGTGTAGGTCATTGTGGGGCAGACGGTATTCCTCCTCTGGACCTCCGCAATTTTCTGGCGGTAGATCGGCGAGGCTTTTCAAGATCGATTTGCGGTTCAAATACAGATGTCAACGTTCGCACGACGGGTTAATCAGACCGCGCCAGTCCGTCGCAGGTTCTCGGGGCCTCCCTGTCTGATTGCATGGGGAGTGAGAGCCCGATGGCTGCAAAGGGGAGGTGGGTCGTGAAGAGATTGTTGTGGTTGGCACTCATCGCTGCCGGTGCGAGCGCGTCGGCCGGGGCTTCAGAGACTTCGCTCAAACCGCAGGGAGCGCCGCTGAAGGTCACCCGGGTGCGGGCCGTGTTGTCGACGGCCAAGGACGAGCTGACCGGCTCGTTGTTCCCTTCCAAGCTGGGGGCCCTGGGCTTTGAAGTCGGCGGGCGGTTGATGAAGAGCCGGGTCGTCAAGGGCGAAGGGGTCAAGGAAGGAGCGGTGCTGGGCCAGCTGGACCCGGAGATTGTCGACGCTCAGGTCGCCGGAGCCGAAGCGGCGGTGGCTGCGGCCGAAGCCGGCGCCGAGATGGCCAGCGACCTTGCCGCGCGAAACGAGAAACTGAAAATTGAAGGCAGCGTCAGCGACGTGCAGAGCAAGGGCGCGAGCACGACTTCCAAACAGGCCCAGGCGCAGCTGCTCGGAGCGCGCGCGCAGCTGGCTCAGATCAAGGCGGCTCGCAGGCGGCACGACTTGAAGGCTCCGTTCGCGGGGACGGTGATCGACGCTCCGGATCAAATCGGAGGAATGGTCGGCCCCGGACTGCCGGTCTACATCATCGAGCAGCTCGACCCGCTGATCCTCAAGACCACCATCAGCGAAGACGCACGTTCCGTGGTGAAGCCGGGGGTCAAGGTGAAGGTGTCCTCGGTCGGCGGCAAGGCTTCGACCGATGACGCGGTGGTGAAGGTGGTGCTCGCCTCGGCCGACCCGCAGACGCGGCGAATTCCGGTCGAGATCTCGGTACCCAACTCCGACGGGCGCTTCGTCGCCAACACCCTGGCCCGGGCGGTGATGCCGATGGGCAGCGCGCAACAGGCGGTCGCGATTCCAGCCACCGCGCTCGGGACCAACGCGGGCGAGCACGTCTGGTCGGTCGGGCCCGACGGTCAGTTGAAACGCGTCCCGGTCAAGGTGCTCGAGCGCCTCGGCAAAGAAATCGTGTTGTCCGCCGCTGAGCCGCTCGAGCAGATCATCGACTACCCGACCTCGGCGCTCGTCGAAGGCTCCAAAATCACTCCCTCGCGCTGACAGGCATCCATGACTCTTTCCGACGTGAGTATTCGTCGCCCCGTCTTCACCACGATGATGTCGGTGTGCCTGGTCGTTCTGGGCGTGATGGGCTTCAGCCGGCTGGGCACCGATTTTTTTCCCGACGTGAGCCTGCCGGTCGTCGTCGTCACCACCCTCTACAAAGGCGCCGGGCCTTCCGAAATCGAGAACCAGGTCTCCAAGCCGATCGAAGACTCGGTCGCGGGAATCAGCGGCGTGGACCAGATTCATTCGTTCTCGCGCGAGAACGTCTCGCTGGTGGTGGTGATGTTCAAGCTGTCCACCAGCCTGGATCGCGCCGTTCAGGAAGTGCGCGACAAGGTCTCGGGCATCACCCGCTTGCTGCCTTCCGACGCAGATCCGCCCACGGTCGGCCGGGTCGACATCGGAGCGTCCCCGGTCATCACCTACGCCGCGACCGCAAACGTGCCGTCGAAAGACCTGCGCCGGATGATCAAAGAACGGCTCGAGCCGACCCTGGCTCAAATCGAAGGCGTGGCCGAGGTGCGGGTCATCGGCGGCGACGTGCGTGAGATTCGCGTCAACATCGATCTCGACAAGGCGAAGGCGGCGGGCATCGCTCCGGGACAGGTCGCGGAAAAGATCGGCACCGAGAACCTGAACCTTCCCGCCGGGCGCCTCGAGCTGGGGCCCACCGAGCTGACCGTCCGGGCGATCGGTCAGTACGCGAACGTCGACGCGTTGCGCGCGCTCACCATCGCCAAGAGCCAGTCGGGATCGCAGGTGCGGCTCGATGAGATCGCCGAAGTGGACGACGCGGTCGCCGACCAGCGAACGCTCGCCCGGCTCAACGGCACCGAGGCGATCATCGTCGACGTGGTGAAGCAGCCCGGCTCGAACACCATCAAGGTCGCCGACGAAGTGAAGAAGATGATGACCCAGATGGAACCCGTGCTCGGCAACGGCTTTCAAGCGCGCCCGCTGGTCGACCAATCGTTGCTGGTCAAAGAGAACGCCCACGAGGTCTACGTTGCGTTGATCTTCGGCGGCTTCATGGCGGTGTTGATCATTTTGCTGTTCCTGCTCGACCTGCGCGGCACGTTCATCAGCTCGCTGGCCCTTCCCACCAGCGTGATCGGCACGTTCTTCGTGATGTTCGTGCTCGGCTACACCCTCAACCAGATGACCCTGCTCGCGCTGTCATTGGCGATCGGGCTGTTGATCGATGACGCGGTGGTGGTGCGCGAGGCGATCACCCACCGCCTCGAGCTGGGGGAATCTCCGCGCAGCGCGGCCTCGAACGGGACCAAGGACGTCTACCTCGCGGTGTTGGCCACCACCTTGTCCCTGGTCGCGGTGTTCGTCCCGGTGGCGTTCATGCCCGGAATCGTGGGGCAGTTCTTCAAGCAGTTCGGGATCACCATCTCGGCCGCGGTGATCATCTCGTTGTTCATCAGCTTCACCCTCGACCCGATGCTGTCGGCCCGGCTGGCGAAGGCCCGAAAGCCCGGCGAGGCACGCAAAGAGAACGCGGTCGCTGCGGTGCTGCGCCGCGGGTTCAATTCGATGGAGCACGGCTACGAGCAGATCTTGCGCTGGGTCCTGCGGAACCGGGCTTGGACCGGGTTGGTCACCGTGGGAATTCTGGTGCTGTCGGGCTACGGGGCGAGGAACCTCGGCGCAGAGTTCACTCCGCAGGAAGACCGTGCGCAGTTCATGGTGGATCTGCAGCTGAGCGACGGGGCGAGTCTTTCGGAAACCACCGTTCGCACCGCGATGGCCGAGGCGGTGTTGAAGAAGATCCCCGAAGTGACTGACGTCTACAGCATCGTCGGGCTGAACGGAGACGTGAACAAGGCGCGGCTGCGGGTGCTGACGACCGAGAAGAACAAACGGTCGCGCGGGATTCAGGTGATCAAGGAAGACACCCGGGCGCTCTTGACTCCGGTGTTGCCCGCGACGGCGGTGACCCTGCTCGATCCTCCGCAGATTGAAGGCGCCGGCGACTTCTTTCCGATCATGGTCCGGGTGATGGGGCCCGAGCTCGAGGTCGTCACCGAGCAAGCCGAACGAATCGCTGGGATCATGCGCGAGATTCCCGGAACCGCCGACGTGCGCGTCGAGGCGAATCCTCCCAAGCCCGAGCTGCAGGTGATCATCGATCGCGCGCGTTCCAGCGACGTCGATCTGTCTTCGGCTTCGCTGGCGATGCAGCTGCGCCTGGCGATGAGCGGGCAGACGGTGGGCAAGCTGCGCGAGGGCACCGAAGAGACCGACATCGTGGTGCGTCTGGCCGAGAAAGATCGCGCCACCCCCGATGCGGTCGCGCGGCTCGACATCTTCACGCCCAAAGGACTTCGCTCGGTCAGCGACGTGGCGACCCTGGTCACCCGCGACGGACCCAGCGTGATCGAGCACCACAACCGCCAGCGTCAGGTCGCCGTCTACAGCGGTCTGGGCAAAGGCGCGGCGCTGGGCGACATCGCCTCGCAGCTGCGCAAGCGCCTCGAGCAGGCCCCCGTGCCGCCGGGCTATTCGATTTTCTACGACGGGCAGGTGAAGACCTTCGATGAGCAGAACGCGGCGTTCGCGGTCGCCTTCGGGCTCGCCTTCGTCTTCATCTACATGGTGCTCGCTTCGCAGTTCGAGAGCTTCAAGCACCCGTTTACGATCATGGTCTCCGTCCCGCTGGCGTTGATCGGAGCCCTGCTCGGCCTGGTCCTGGGCGGCTTCAACCTCTCGCTGGGAGCGATGATCGGGATCATCTTGCTGATGGGCCTGGTGACGAAGAACGCGATCTTGCTCGTCGATGGAGCGCTGCAGAACCTTCGCGCCGGCGATGATCTCAACACCGCGCTGCTCAAGGCCGGCCCCCGTCGGCTGCGCCCGATTCTGATGACGTCAGCCGCAATGGCAATCGGAATGGTCCCAACCGCGCTCGGCACCGGAATGGGCAGCGAGTTCCGCGCGCCGATGGCGGTGGCCGTCATCGGAGGCGTCATCACTTCGACCTTCCTCACCCTGCTGGTCGTCCCGGTGGTGTTCAGCTTCTTCGAGAATCTCACTCCGCGCGCCCTGCGAATCGGCAAGACCGTCGAGGAAGACGAGCTCGCCGAGCCGGGGGTCGAACAACCCAGGCCCGCTGCACTCAAGCGGTCCGCGTGAGGCCCATGACCCGACCGTCGTTTGCGTTGTTCGTCTGCTTCGTCGCGTTCACTGCCGGGGCCCAGGTCCCGACTCCGTCTGAGATTTCGGGCCCGGCCCTGGTCGAGCCGTCGCCCCGTCGACCCGTCAGCCTCGAGGACGCACTCAAGCTGACCGCGCAGAACAACCAGGATCTCGCGGCCGCCCGCGCGCAGCATCAACAGGCCAGGGCGCAGGCCAGCCGCGTCTGGGGGGCCATTCTTCCGGAAGTCAGCGCTTCGGGCAGCCTGGTGCGAACCAGCGCGCCCGCGAAGTTGGATCTCGGCCAATTCGTCGGCCTGGTCGGCGGGGTCTACGGGATTACTCCGAAGGACGCGTCGCTGATTCCTGAGCCCGTCTACATCACCAAAACCGACTCGGCGTACGCCTCGCTGTTGATCACTCAGACCCTCTTCACCCCGCAGCTGTTCTTGATTCCCGCGGCGTCCAATGGGGTCGAAGCAGCGCGGCTGGGTGCGCTCGAGGCCCGCGAACAGGTGCTGTTGGGAACGGCCAAGGTCTACCTCGCCCTCGAAGGCATCGCCCAACTCGAGAGCGCCGCGCGCGAGGCCGAAGCGGTGGCCCTCAAGCGCGAGAAGGACACCCGCGCCCAGATGGCGGTGGGAATGGCAGTCGAGGTCGCCTCGCTGCGCGCTCAGGTTGAGACAGCCCAGGCGAGAAATACGCTCGCCCAACTGGCGGGCACCCGCGAGCAGCTGCTCGGGCTGCTCGAGGCCTTGACCGGTGAGGCGGTGCGCCCGCTCGAGGACGGACCCCGACTCGACTTCGGAACTGCTGCGGCCGAGAAGTCCGAGCCGTGGAATGCGACCTACCTCGTTCGGGCGCAAGGCAAAGGCGCTGAGGCCACCGAGGCCTACCATCTGTATGACCGGCTGGCGTGGATGCCCACGGTCTTCGCGCAGGCCAAGGGCAACTACAACTCGAACACCGGCTTCACCGGTCAGGCCTTCAGCTACGACCTGAGCCTCGGGCTCACCGTGCCGCTCTACGACCGCGGCGCGCGCTACGCGACCATGCACGAGAACGACGCGAAGTCGGTCGAGCAACGGGCGAAGTTGCTCAGCAGTCAGCAGAAAGCCAAGGCCAACTGGGTCGCCAGTCGGGCCAGCCTGCAGGCCGCCGAAGCCGCGCTCGCGCAGGCCAATTCTCAAGCGACGCTCGCGGCCCGAGCGCAAAAGCAACTCGAGTCGGCCGTGGGTGCCGGCGTGTCGACCGCGCTCGAGCTGTCGGACATCGACAATAAACGGTTTCTGGCTGCCAGCGCCGCGGCCCAGGCCCGCAGCCAGGTCGAGATTCGGAAAGTCGAGCTCGCCGCGGCAGAGGGGAGGTTGGCGAAGGTGATTGGCCTCGAGTGACCTCGACCTCAACGGCCTTCGGGTCCTCCCCGGGTTTTTGAGGCACTGACTAATATTAGTCAGTGCCCCCTCGAAGACGCCCGCCCCGGCAAGTCGCGCAGTCCGGTCGATGTGAAGACCGGTGTTCCGATGTGGTAGTCGGCGGGTCCGCTTGGCCCTCGCGATCTTCGCCGTGACGCGTTGACTCTGGTCGGCTCGACGCTGTTTTCCAACGTGCCGTACGTGATGCTCGCGCGCGAGTGGGTGCCGAAGATGACGCACCCGGCATTCGCCTGGCAGGTGTTGGTGCTCGCTTCGACGCTGGCCGGCAATCTGACGCTGGTCGGCAGCGTGGCCAACCTGATCGTCTTCGAAGGCGCCCGCGGCAAAGTCGAGGGTCCCTTCTGGGCGTACCTGAAAGTGGGCGTCCCGGTGACGTTGCTCTCGTTCGGCCTGGCCCTGGGAGTCCTCTGGGCCGAGCACGCCCTGCTCTGAAAAGCGCCGTTCAGCTCGACCCCGCTTCGAGCAGCAGCTTCACGGATCGCGACCGGCGCGGGTGTCTTCCAGTCGACCGACTTGATGTTCACGTACCAGCGCGGCGCGTTCGTGGGGTCCGCCGAAAATGATGCGACCTCGGCGATGGGGCGGTGGATCAAAATCTCAGTGAGGACGTCGACGGTCCTGGGCGGCTGAGCGTTGCATGGGACGGGCGCGAACGTGAGGGCCGACTTCCGCCAGCCGGGTTTTGCTCGCGCTCGTACCTTCTCGAGCATGACGATCTCCTACTTCGTGTCGGCGATTCCTTCTTCCTAGCTCGACGTGCTGCGACGCACTGCCACTGCCCACATCGACGAGACTGGCGGCTCGCCGTTGCGGTGTTGCCTGCGCTTGTCCGTCCCGGGCGAAACCACGCCCTGCACCGGCCATCTCGAGCCCGGGTGGCCGCCCGACTTTCGCAACCGCAGCCAGGTGCTTCGCGCTTACGACTCGGCCGGGCGGATCGCTGCCGCAGTGCTGGTGGACGGAAAGGACGCCGAGCCTCACATCACGGCGCTGCTGCAGAACCCCGAACATCAGATCCTTCACAGCCGAAACGTTCTCTACGGGTGCTTCATGTTCACCCTCTCGAACAGGAAGCCGCGGTAGTCGGCCCGCGCGCCACTGCCATGAACCTTGGGCGAGTAGCCGCAGATCAATTCCCGCTGCAACTTCCACCGCTCGTTGGGAACCTGCCGCAGCAGCTCATCGCGCGAGATGAACCACTCGGGCCCCGAATACGAAGTCCCGTCCGGGTTGAGCCACCGTTGGGACATCACTTGAGAGTGACCGTCGAGAATGACGGGGACCATGGTGAGGAAGAGATAGTCTTTGGCGGCGTCGGCGAGTTTTCCAACCACGCCTTCCCAGTCTTCGAAGTAGTGAAGTGAGTTGTTGGCGACCACCAGGTCGTACATTTTCTCGAGACAGCTGAAGTCCGAGGTGAAGGACACTTCCGGAAACCGCTTCGAGCCAAAGGCCACCGAGGTCGGCAAGTCGAAGCAGGTGCAGTCGAGCTTCAGGTCGGGAAGCAGCGCGCGGAGCAGGCCGTATTGGTGACCGACTCCGCCTCCCCAATCGAGAAGGCTGATCGCCGGCCGTTGCCGCGCCGCACGCGCTGCTGCGAAGACCAGTCCCAGCACCGCGTTGTGCCGCAGCAGATTGTCGGCTGAGAACAGCTCAGTCCTCGGATCAAAAGCCGACGACTCGAGCTCCGAGGCGAACACCGGAG
>JAYVCD010000440.1:0-3747 GCA_043750125.1 Archangiaceae bacterium
CTTCTACGAGAGAATCTAAAGGCTCGGCTGCGGGGACGATGCTACTCATTGGCGCGCCAGCGGTGTCGGCACAGATCGTCCTGAACCCTCCTTCGGCAAATAATGGCCGCGCCGAGTCGGCCGGCGAGCCGCGGCGTTTGGTGCCCAAGCTCGGGGAAATGCCCCTCGTTCATTGTTCCCAGCATATCCATGCTACGCGGGAAACTGCGCGGCAAAGGTGCGAGACAAACAAGAGGAGACGGGGGTCCTCGCTTCGTGGAAGCTTGGTTAGTCGTCCACCAGCACCGTGACCTGTGCGCTTTCGCCTTGGCGGTGCGCAAAAGCCGCGCGAATCGAGTGCGCGCCTGGTGAGAGCGGAATTCGAAGTTCGTGTGGCCAGCCGACTTGGGCGACTGGGCTGCCGTCGACCAGCCAGACGATCTCTTCCGTCGCTGGCGCGACCGATGCCGCCAAGCGGATCGTCGAGAGCTCGCGCGGGGTATCCGGGTCGTAGAGGTAGCGGGAGAGCGCCCGTGGCTCGGTGATCGCGATCTTCGCCAGGGCTGGTGCGGTCGACGGGCACAGCGGGCTCTCGCGGGTCGGCGCAATCTCGAGGTGCTGACGGCGGGCCCAGGTCCCGTAGATCTCGGGCAACACCAGCATCGCCTGGGTCGTGATTCGCGAAGGATCACAGGCGGCGGTGGCGAGCAGCCCGTTGCGGGCATCGAGCTTCACCTTCCGATGAAACGGGCAAGGGTCCGAGGGCTCGGTGCCGGGCGCGAAGAACTCGGTCTTGGAAGAGGTGCACTCGGGCCCGACGCGCTTTCCCGACAACGGGCAAACCTCGCGGGGGACCCAGTGGGTCGGGGGCGGGAAGGTCGCGGCCCAGGCGAGGTGCGGTGCGCGCAAGGGCATGACGGCGTCCATGATTCGGTGGGCGGCGGGAGCGGCGCCGGTCGCTCCGCTGACGCTGTTCATCTTTCTCCAGTCGTGATTGCCGACCCAGACGACTACGGAAAGCCGATCGCTGAACGCCACCGCCCACGCATCACGGTACCCCTGGCTGGTCCCGGTCTTCACCGCCACGGCGCAGTCGAAGTCCAGCGGGCTTCCCGGGGGGAAAGCGGGCCGTCGGGATTCGGGGTCCGACAGCAGGTGCGCGGTCATCTGGGCCGCGTCGCGCGAAAGCAGCCGCGTGCGGTCTAAACCGAGCGCCGGTGCTTCGACCCAGCGCTTGAGGGGGCGAATCTCGCCGCTATTGGCGAGCGCCGAGTAGAGCGTGGCCAGCTCGAGGGGCGTGGTGTGGAGACTTCCGATCGCTAAAGACAGGCCGTAGCGGTCGGGCGACCCGTCGATGCCCTGCACGCCTCCGCGCCTGAAGAGCTCGAGCGCCCGTTCGACTCCCACCTCGGAGAGCAACTTCAGCGCGGGAATGTTTCGAGAATTTCCCAACGCCTGACGCAGCAGCATTGGCCCGAGAAAGGTGTGACTCATGTTTTCGGGGACGTAGGCGCCGCCGCCCATCGTGGGGAACTCGGTCGGTATGTCGGGCAGCTCGCTGGCCGCGGTGTGCGCGCCTCCTTCCAACGCGAGCGCATAGATGAACGGCTTGAGCGCAGAGCCGGGCGAGCGCCGCGTGGCCAGAAAGTCGATCGCTCCCCGGGCCTCTTCGTCGAAGTAGTCCGCCGAGCCGACGTAGGCGAGGATCTCGCCGGTCGTCACGTCGGACACCAGGGCCGCCGAGCTCGTCGCGTTGGCTGCGCTCAGCCGCTGCAGATTTTCGAGCACCGCCCGCGCGGCGATCTTCTGAATGTCGAGGTCCAGCGTCGCGGTGGCGATCAACGGAGCGCCAGGCGCCTGCAGGTCCTTGCTCCAGGCGAGCACCGCGTGCATCGCCTCGGGATGCCGGCGGGGCCGCGGCACCAGGCCCAGGTCAGACACAGTCGCCTGGCGGTGTTCCTCGGGGGTGATGATCTGGCGGTCGCGCAGCTGCTGCAGAATTCGAAGCGATCGCTTCAGGGCGCGGTCCTTTCCTTCCGGGGTCCACGGGCTCATTCGTCCCGGCTGCTGCGGGAGCGCGGCGAGAAATGCAGCCTGCTGCCAGGACAGATCTTCGGCGGGCTTGTCGAAGTAGAGGCGAGCGGCGCGGACGACTCCGTGGGCGCGATTCCCGTAGGGCGCGAGCGTGAGGTACTGGCGCAGCACCAGATCGTGGCCGTTCGCGCGGATCATCAACAGCGCCTCGCCTGCTTCGCGCACCTTGGCCCAAAGAGAACGCGACGCCGGGTGCTGCATCCGCGCGACCTGCATCGCCAGGGTCGACGCTCCCGAGATGACGCGGAAGTTTCGGAAGTTCTGCAGCACGGCGCGGAAGATCGATGGGACGTAGACCCCGCCGTGCTCGTGGAAGTGACGGTCTTCGGTCTGCAGGGTTGCGGTCGCGACTTTGTGCGGCAGCTCGGCCGGCAGCGGCCAGTAGCCGAGCGCGTCGTTCGAAGAGGGAACTTCGCCGAGGTAGCGGCCGCGGCGGTCGAGCAGCAGGTGCGAGGGAGCGTGCGTGACCAGCGCGTTTGAGAGGGTGCGGAAGTAGCGGGCGAAGGGGGTCGCGAGTGCGGCCAGGAGAATCACGGCCAGGGCCGCTCGAGCGCGCCGGGTTTGAAAGCGAGTCGGTCGACTGCTCTTCCCTCGACTGCTCTTCCCTCGACTGCTCTCGGGATCAACGGGGCGCTCTTGTCGGTGGTGTGGCTCTTTCCCCATCTACTTCTCTCGCGTCCCGCTGACGGAGATCCTCATCCCCTGGCCCCGGCCGCGAACGGATTCGCGGTACATCATTTCGGCGTAGGGGGCTGGGTGGACGAAGTTCCCTTCCGACGAGGCGCGGACCCTGAAGTGGAAACCGAAGGTCCCGGCGGGCAGCTGGGTGAAGTAGTAGCGAACCTCGTGATCCCACCGTTGCACGAACGTCGGTGCGATCGAGTCGGCGCGGGAAGGCGTCGCCTCTGACCCGCTGGTCGCCAATGCCGGGTTGAGGGGCTCGAGCCCAGCGGCGATGGGAACCACCAGGGCGACGTGGTTGCGAGCCTGGTCGTTGACCAGCTGCGCGTGAATCTCGAGCACGTCGCCCAGCCCCACTTTCAGCGTCTTCCCCGCCGCGTCGTCGTGGTTCGTCGGCGCCGAGTGATCCGGGTGCAGCCAGGTCAACCCGCGGCTGACGATCAACCCGTCGTTCTTCGCGACCACCCGTTCGCCGGGCGCCTCGGGCAGGTAGCTGTAGGAAACGCGGACTCCGACCGGCCCGCCGCTGACGGTGATCAGCTGGGCCTGGTCGGACGGAAGGCTGCGCTTGATCGCCTTGACCTTGTCATCGAGCACCGCGTTCGGTGTGCCGGGAATCGACACCGTGAGCCGCGGAGAATCGAGCCGCGCTTTTTCCAGGTAGAGCCCGAGCGCGACAATCGCCCTCCGGTTTTCATGCGTGTTGCCAAAGCCCCCCTGCGCGCTGCCTTTCGCCACCAGCCCATCGCGCAGCAACGCGAGGCGTTCATCCGTCGGGTCGAAGCGCACCAGCGCTTCCAGCACCGCGGCGAGGGAAGAGATCGAGGAGCCCAGGTAGTCGCCGTCCCACGCGGTGCGATCTCCGCGAATCGCATCGAACACCTTCGCCCCCTTCACCCGCTTGAAGACCACCGCGTCCCACAGCTCGTTCTTCAGCTCGGCCAGGTTGGACGCAAAGACGTTCGACCGCTCGCCCATTGCCACCGCGAGGTC
>JAYVCD010000441.1:0-13072 GCA_043750125.1 Archangiaceae bacterium
GTGCCGCTGCCCGAGCCGGAACGCGAGAGCGTCACGTCCGTGCCCAAGCTGGACGAGCAGATTCTTCCCGCCGCCGATGCGGGCCTCGAGGTGAGCCCGCCGCCGTTGGACCGCGAGCGCATCGAAGCCCCGGACGCGGGACCGCTTCCCGAGCTCAGTGCCGAAGCCGAACCTCTTGTCGAAAACGCGCCGCCTGAGGTCTGGGTCGCGCCCGTCGAGGCCCCGGTCGCGGTCCGTGCCGCGCCGCCCGACGGACTGGCGTTCGAGGCGGCGGCACTGGGAAGTGGCTGGCCGCTGGGCATCGGCGCGCAGGTGGGGGGCGATGGGTGCTTCGGCCCGCTGTGCGTGGGACTGCTGCTGCAGGGACAACGTGCCACTCTGGCGCAGGCCCAGTTGGTGATCTGGCAAGCGGGGGTGCTGCTTTCGGGTCAGGCGAGAATCCGGTTGGGGCTCGAACGGCTGTTGGGCGCCTTTCAGCTGTCCGTGGGGCCGCAATGGACCCTCGCCCAGCGCGGAGAGCAGAGCCAGAGCCGCTGGCAATTGCGGGTGGAGCTCGGCCCGGAATTGTCGGTGCGAGTCTTCTCTACAGTGTGGCTTTTTGTGCGGGGAGGGGTGGGCCTCAATTCCGGCGTCACCTCCATTTTCGTCAATGAGTTGCAGGTCGCCGAGCTGCCGGTCGTTTCGGGCCAGGCCGCGGTGGGCATTCGGATCGGTCGATGACGCGCGCGTGCCTGATTTCCTCCCAGTCAAGCGACTTCAGATCGTGAGCCCCCTGGCGGAATCCGCTGCCCACCTGAAGCTGCTGCGGCCCGAGCCGGGCGACAGCCTCTCGGATCTCGAGCTGGTTGCCGCGGTGCGTCGGGGAGATTCGCGGGTGGCGCTGGAGTTCTACGGGAAAGTGGCCCCTCGAATCTGGACGGTGTTGCGGAGGTTGCTTCGGGGCAACGAGCAGGATCACGAAGACCTCGCGCAGCAGACGCTGGTCGCGCTGGTCACCGGTTTGGGCCGCTACAAGGGTCAGGCCCCACTCGAGATGTGGGCGGGAGCGGTCGCAGGTCACATCGCGCTCGATTGGCTTCGGCACCACCGCCGCGAGCGGGCGCTGTTCGAGAGACTGGGCGAGGCCAGCCTCGAGCGGCCCTCGCGCGACCAGCCCGAGCACGCGGTGCTGACCCGTGAGGTCGTCGACCGGCTGAAGGTCCTGCTCGCCGGAGTGGCCGAAGATCGCCTCGATGCCTGGGTCCTTCACGACGTCTACGGCTTCTCACTGGCCGAGCTGGCCCTGATGACGGACGCTTCACTTTCCGCAGTGCAAAGTCGATTGGTGCGAGGCCGCGGCGATGTGCAGGCCCGGCTGGCGCGGGACCCGTCGCTCGCGCAGACGCTGCAGGACCTGGGGGAACGGCGATGAGAGATCTTTCAGCCCTGTTGTCCGAAGCCCTCAAGGGCGCGGCAGGCCCGCTCGATTCGACAGAGGTTCCGCCCGAAGCCCGCCCGGCTGCCATCGCCCTGCTCTCAGCGACCATTCGCGCCCAGGGGCGCAGGCAGGAAGTTCGACGGGTGGCGAAGGGACTTTGCGCCGTCGCGGCTCTTCTCGTCCTCAGCCTGGGAGGCTGGCTGTGGTTGCGTTCTCCCCAGGGGCTGGAAGTGCAGTCAGCGCAGCTGGCCTTGGTGACGCGTGGAGAAGCGAGCGTGGCGGCCACCAGCGGCTCCCGACTCGAGGCCGGGATGCGGGTGGGGACTACGTCCGGCGGCTCGGTGCGCATGCGCTTCAAGACCGGCAGTCAGGTCTGGCTCGAAGAGCATTCCGAGCTCGAAGTGCTTTCGACCGGTGAAGATCAGCACCTGCGGCTGTCGGCGGGGCGGCTGCGCGCGGACGTGGTTCATCTGCTTCCGGGCCAGCGCTTTCGAATCGTCACTCCGGATACCGAGCTCGAAGTGAAGGGCACCCGATTCACCGTCGAATGGGCGGCCGAAGCGGCGTGCGCAGGGCAGGCCGCCACCCGGCTTCGCGTCGAAGAGGGCGTGGTCTGGGTTCGCCATGGCCAGGAAGAAGCAGAGATTCATGCGGGCGGGGTGTGGCCGGCTGCCTGCGCTGCAGCGGTCGAAGTTCCCGCGGTGGTCCCGGTGACTGCGGCGCCCGCGCCGTCTCGGCTGGCAGAAGAGAACCGGCGGTTTGCCGAAGTGCTGCAAGCCCGACAGGCGGGCAATTCTGCGCGCGGGCTCGAGCTGCTCGAGCTGTTGCGGCAGGATTTTCCGCGGGGCCACCTCGAAGAAGACGTGGCGGCCGAAGAGCTGCGCCTGCTTTCAGGCCAGGCTCCCCTTCGAGCCCAACGGGCCGCGAAGCTCTACCTGAAGCGGTTTCCGCGCGGGTATGCACGGGACCTGGCCCAAGGCCTGGCCGCGCCTCATCCATGACTCGCACCCTCTGGGGTTTGATTGCGGCGGTCGTGATCGGAAATGTGGGCTGCAGTCAGGCTTTCCGCTTCACCGAAGAGACGGGGATCAACCCGGACGGCGGACTCGACGGCGGAACCGACGCCGGCACCCCTTGCCAGCTGCCCGGCGAGTGCGAGTGCATCGCAGACATCAACTGCCCGGGCACGCGGCCCCATTGCGATGGAGATCACCGGTGTGTCGAGTGCACAGTGGCCGCCGACTGCGGGACCAACGGACTGTGCGACGGGCCGACGCGACGTTGCACGACCTCGTGTAGCTTGAGCAGCCAGTGCACCGGAATCCGAAACAGCTGCAGCGATGATCCTCCGCGCCATTGTCGGGCCTGCGACGACAGCGTGGGGTGCGGAGGGCTGACGCCCTTCTGCTCTGAGTCGGTGGGGTACTGCGTTCAATGCAGAAGCGACCTGCAGTGTTCGTCAGCCGCGGCGCACTGCGATCTGCACACCGGCACCTGCGTCAAGTGCTTCGCTTCCGCGCATTGCGCGCCGACCGAGTACTGCGTGTTGGGTGTCGGGATCTGCGCGCAGCGACCCTGATTCTCAGACGTGCACGTAGTACGTGATCAGCCGGGTGGTCAGCGCGTCGGGGGCAGGCAGATCATTTCCGGTGTCTTCGATTGCCGCCGCGACCCGGGGAAAGCCGTCCGGCCCCAACCCCCCCGGGCGCACCACCGCCAGCAGCCGCAGCTTTCCTTCCTGCGGCACGGCGAGCACCGCTTCTCCCCGGTCGGCGGCCGCAGTCGCCGCCTCGGCATTGGCCTTCTGCCAGCCGCGGGTGTGCCCTTCGAAGCGCAACCAGTCGACCATCTGTCCCAGCGTCGTCTCGCGGCCCCCGGCGAAATGCGGGACCTCGCAATTCATCGCCCGCGTCACGTCCCACACGAAGACATGGGTCTTCGATTTGCCCGAAGCGTCGACCTGGTAGCGCTGGTTGTAGCCCGAGGCGAATTGGTCAATCACGTTCTGGTACAGCACCGCCGTCCTGCGTCCAGGCTTGCTCTGCATCGGCGCGTTCACCGCTTTCCAGGTGTCGACCGAAGTCACTTCTCGGGCCGGCAACAAACCGTCGTGCAGCGCGGTGGTGACGGTGACTTCGTCCTCTTCATCCGCGTCCAGCGCAAGGCCCGCGACATTGCCCAACAGCACGTCGGTGTTCGTCCTCTCGTCGTCATCATCGAAGCCCGAGCTGTGGCGATGTTTTTGAAAGACCGTCGGGGGGCGAACCAGCACCTGGTGGGGCGCGGTGAACGGCATCAGCAGCGGCGCGGCCCCGGGGACGGTGACTTCCGCGTCGTCGGTGTCGAACGGTTTGGCCCTCGCCACCGGAGGACCTGGCTTCTGCGGGCGGGCCGGTATCGCTGGGCCCAGATCAAAGGACGAGGCGGCAGATCTTCGAGCAGGCACCGGGACCGGAGCCCGGGCGGGGGGCGGCTTCTTGTCTCCTTCCTTTCCTGCCATGTCCGTTGTGACTCTACCGCTGTCCCCCGCGACCACCGATTTGACCGCTCAAGCTTCGATCGAAACTGTAGAACTACCCCACCCTGTGCGTTGGCTCGTCGCAATCTTCTTGTTGGGCACCACCGGCTGCAATGGCACGGCCGCCTACGCGGCGAGCAGCTTCGATGCAAACGACGAGGCCTGGTCGCTGAACGGCGACGCAGCGGCGCAGGTCGAGCTGCGGTCGGTCGGCGGGAATCCAGGGGGACACATCTGCGGCAAAGACTCGGTCAACGGCGACATCTGGTACTTCATCGCCCCGCCTCGCTTTCTGGGCGATGCCTCTCGCACATTCGGAAAGCGCCTCACCTGGGACCTGAAGCAGGACAACATGTACCAGCAGCTCAAAGGGCGAGACGTGGTGCTGCAGGGCAACGGGCTCTCGCTGGTCTTCAACATCAAGGCGACTCCCGCCAAAGAGTGGACCGCGTACGAGGCCCGGCTCGACGGCGAGAGCGGTTGGAAGTTCGATGACGCCGCGCAGCCCGCTGCGACCGAGGAACAGGTCCGCCAGGTGCTCAAGGCAATCACCAGCTTGAGGCTGCGGGGCGAGTTCGCCGATGGCCCCGACTCTGCGTGCCTCGACAATGTCTTCCTCGGACTCGAATGATTCCCTGCACCCGGTGTGGGGCGTGCTGCGTCGCTCCGGACATCGCCGCGCTCGACAAGCCGTTGGGCCTGGTCTGCCCGCACCTGGGGCCTGACGCGCTGTGCACCATCTATGAGAGCCGCCCCCAGGTGTGTCGGGACTATGCGGCTGACGAAGTGTGCCTGCAGATCGATGCGCCCACGCTTGAAGAGCGGGTCGGGAAGTACCTGTCGCTGTTCGGCCTCACCGCGGAAGCCGCCGTGGTGAAGCGCTCAAAGCTGCTCTCGATGAAGCTCGCCCGAACCCCGGTCGACCGCCCTCGGTAAGTTTTTTCAACTTAAGTTTCGAACGGTTGCAGGCATGCAATATGAGTTTTCAAGTCTGGAAGGGTCTGGGGGTTAACCCGTTCGATGAATACTGAAACGCTCGATGGCCGGTTCACGTTGAAGGGTCCGTTCCGCTGTACCGGAGTCGGAACGTTGATGTGCGCAGAAGACAAGGACCGGGCGCGCACGGCGATTCGGCTGATTCCGGATCTGGCGCAGGGCAAAGAAGCGGTCGCCGCGGCGCTGCGTTTGCCGCTGCACCCGGTTCTTCCCCGGCCCCAGGGTTTGGGCGCTTTCAACGGTTCGGCGTGGGTGGCAATCGATTTTCCGGAAGGCGAGCTGCTGACGCACCGGATGCCGCTGACCCCGAAATCTCTGTTGGCGATGGGCTCGAGGATTTCAGGCGCGCTGGCGGCGCTGCACCAGAACGGGGTGGTTCACGGCGAGCTGTCGGGAGAATCGGTGCTGGTGGTCCCCGCGGCGGGAACCGGCGTGGCGAAGAACGGCTGCTCTCGCAGCTTCCCCACCTGGTCCCGTTCCTCTCGCCCGAACGGGCGTGCGGTGACGACGCGACCCAGGCTTCAGGGCGGGCCGATCTGGATGCGATGGCGCCGGCTCGAACCCCGTCGTTCGTCCCCCGGTAGATGGTGGATCCAGCCCCGATCCCAAAGGTCGTTTCGGTGGCCCAGGTCCCGGCGCCTTACCCCCCGCCCCAATTTCTGCAGACGATGCGTTTCGCCGCGCTTCCCGACGTCCCTCCCGCGCCTTTACTCGAGGGGGCCCCAAAAGCGCCGGCTCCACGCGGCGGCAATCGCGGCGGGCGTGCTCCTGCTCGTCATCGGTGGCCTGGTGGTGAAGGCGCTGTTCGCCGGTTCGGGTGAAGTTGAAAAGGCAGACGCGACCGGAAAAAACGGAGCGTCGCGGAAAGTGGCCGGTGGGTCCGAAGAGTCCGATGTTGTTCAATTGCAGCCGGTCGAAGCGAAGGCCCCACCGGTCGTGAAGCCTGCGTCGGTCGCAAAAGGAGGGGCCGGTTCGAAGTCCGCGCCGGTCACGAAAAGCGCGCCGGTTGCGAAGCCCGAGCCTGGGGTCAAGACCGAATCGACCGCGAGAGTTGCGCCGGTTGCGAAGGCCGAGCCCGTCGCCAGGCCCGAACCCGCCGCGAAGACCGCGTCTGCCCCGAAGGCGGCTGCTTCAGGAAAGTCGGAGCTCAAGACTCCGAAGTTGGCGGACGAGCCCATTCAGGCTGCGCCTGCGCCCGCACCCGCGAAGGCCAACGCCACGGCGATCGCAACCCCACGGAGCACTCACCCAGACGAGCCGGCGGATCCTCCCAGCGAGCCCACCCCGGCGGCCCCGAAACCCACGGTCGTCGCCAAGGCCACTGCTGCTCCTGCTTCGACGTCGCGTTCGGCGAAGGTTCACAAGAGCGAAGAGCCCCCGCGCCGCCCTGCGTCCCGGCTCGACGACGGGGACTGAAAGCCACCGCTCAGCTCAGGCGACTTCGATCAGTGCTGCGGCGCCCATTCCGCCGCCGATGCACATCGTCACCACCCCGTACTTTCCCTTCCGGCGCTTGAGCTCGCGCAGCACGGTGCCCACCATTCGGGTGCCTGAAACGCCCAACGGGTGACCCAGGGCGATCGCTCCGCCGTTCGGGTTCACTTTCGAGGGGTCGATCTTCAGCTCGCGAATGCAGTACAGCGATTGGGCCGCGAAGGCCTCGTTGAGCTCGAAGACGTCGATGTCCTTCACCGTGAGCTTGTTGCGCTCGAGCAGCTTTCGCACTGCCGGCACCGGGCCAATGCCCATCACATCGGGCGGCACTCCCGCGACTGCGAAGTCGACGAAGTAGCCCAGCGGCTTGATTCCCAGCTGCTTGGCCTTCGACTCGCTCATCACCACTGCCGCCGCAGCGCCGTCCGTGAGCGGAGAAGCGTTGCCCGCAGTCACGGTGCCTTTGGGGTCGAACGCCGGCTTGAGCTTCTTCAAAGCGTCGAGCGTCGTCTCTGCGCGCAGAATCGTATCGTCCGAGACCGTCACCGTCTGGGCTTTGCCGGCGTCGTCGAACACCCGAACGGTGATCGGCGCGATCTCTTCTTTCAACTTTCCGTCGGCGCGGCCCTTGGCGGCCTTGGCCTGCGAGTCGTTGGCGAAGACGTCCTGATCATCGCGCGAGACCGAGAACTTCGAGGCCACCTTCTCGGCCGTGGCGCCCATCGAGGTGTAGACCTCGGGGAAGCGTTCCATCAGCTCGGGGTTGGCCGAAACCTTGTTCCCGCCCATCGGGATCATCGACATCGACTCGACCCCGCCGGCAATTCCAATCTGGTACTGGCCGGCGGTGATCGCCTGCGCGACCTGGGCAATCGACTGCACTCCCGAGGCGCAGAACCGGTTGATGGTCATTCCGGGCACGGTGTCCGGCAGCCCCGCGAGCAACGCTGCGATGCGGGCCACGTTCATCCCCTGTTCGGCCTCGGGCATCGCGCAGCCCAGCACCACGTCTTCGATGTCCGAGGCTTTCAGACCGGGTACGCGCGCGATCGCTTCCTTGATGACATGAGCGGCCAGCGTGTCGGGACGGGTGTCCTTCAGCTCACCCTTTCCAGCGCGGGTGAAGGGGGTGCGAGCGGTGCTGGCGATGACGATGCGATCGGCCATGGGCGTTGTTCCAGGAAAGAGAGTGAATGAAAAAATCAGTTCCGCAGCGGCTTGCCCTTCTCGAGCATGAACATGATCCGCTCTTGCGACTTCTTCTCGCCGCACAGCGAGAGGAAGGCCTCGCGCTCGAGGTCGAGCAGCTGCTGCTCGGTAATCAGAGTGCCGGCCGAGGTGTCGCCGCCGGTGAGAACACCTGCGAGCTTCTTGCCGATCAATCGGTCGTGCTCGGAGATCTGGTGGTTCAGCTGCATGTCGTACAGCAGCATGTCGATCGTCGCCGCGCCGCTTCGGCCCGGCAGGTAGAAGCCGGTCTGCCGCGGAGGACGGAAGCCCGAGCGCGCCATGCCCAGCGCCCGCTCTTTGGCGTCCGACAACAGGAAGTCCCGATTCATCGAGATCCCGTCCTGCACCGAAAGGAAGCCCGCCTCGCGCGCCTCTTCGGCTGAGGTCGCGACCTTCGCGGTGCCGATGGTGAGAAACAGCTTCTTGAGGAAGGGCAGGGGATCGAAGTCCTTGCTGCCCGCAGCCTGGCCGAACACGTTGCGCATCAGCTGAAGGTTTCCGCCGCCACCGGGGATCAGGCCGACTCCGACTTCGACCAGGCCGATGTAGAGCTCGGCCGCGGCCTGAATCGCATTGCCGGCCATCGTGATCTCAGCGCCTCCGCCCAGGGTCAGGCCGAACGGCGCAGTGACGACGGGAATCGACGAGTAGCGCAGCCGCTGATTGGCCGACTGGAATTCGCTGATCATCTTGCGAACCATTTCCCACTCTTCCGAGCCGACCAGCATCAGCAGCGCGCCGATGTTCGCGCCCGCTCCGAAGTTCGCGCCATCGTTGCCGACCACCAACGCCTGGAAGTTCTTCTCGGCTTCGTCGACCGCCTGGTGCATCAGCGCGGTGTTTTGATCATCGACGGTGTTCATCTTCGAATGGAACTCGAGCAGCAGCACCCCGTCGCCCATGTCGCGCAGGCTCGCCGACTCGTTCTCGGCCAGCGTCTTGTGGCCCCGCTTGATGATCTCGATGGTGAGGTGTCGGGGCGAGCGCGGAATCTTCACTGCCTTCTTGCTCTTCACGTCCCAGAAGGTGTCGTCGGCGCCGTAGAAGCTCTTGCGACCCGAGACGAGCATCTCTTCGACCCACGCAGCGACCTTCAGCCCCAGCTCTTTCATCCGGTCGACGCCCTTCTTCACTCCGTACGCGTCCCACGTCTCGAACGGCCCCACGTCCCACGCGAAGCCCCAGCGCAGCGCCTTGTCGATGTTGACGTAGTCGTCGGCGATTTCTCCGAGTCGGCGCGAAGAGTAGGCGAGGGTCGCCAGGGTGACCTTCTCGGCGAACCTGGCCGCCTTGTCGGTGCCGGACAGCACGACCGCGATCCGCTCGGGCAGCGACTCGACGTTCTTCGCTGCGCCCAGCGATTCGAAGCGCACCTTGCCCTGCGCGCGGTACTCGAGGGTCTTCAGGTCGAGCGCGAGGATCTCTTTCTCCCCTTCGGTTCCCTTGTTCTTTTTGTAGAAACCGCCGCCCGACTTGTCGCCCAGGATTCCCTTTGCGACCATCTTCTTGAGCCATTCGGGTGGCTTGAAGACTTCGCGCTCTTCGTCGTTGACCAGCGAGTCGTAACAGTTGGTCGTGACGTGCAGAAAAGTGTCGAGCCCGACCAGGTCGGCGGTGCGGAAGATCGCCGACTTCGGCTTGCCCAGCGGCGGCCCGAAGATCTTGTCGACCTCTTCGATCACCAGCCCCGCTTCGTCCATCGACTGCAGCGTCGCCATCATCCCGTACGTCCCGATGCGGTTGGCGATGAAGTTGGTGGTGTCCTTCCCGTAGACGATGCCTTTGCCCAGCGTCTCTTCTCCGAACTTCGCCAGGCGCGCCATCACCTTCGGGTCCGTCTGCTCACCGGCCACCAGCTCGAGCAGCTTCATGTAGCGAACGGGGTTGAAGAAGTGGGTGACGAGGAAGCGGCTCTTGAAGTCGGCCGAACGGCCTTCGGTCATTCCCTTGATCGACAGGCCCGAGGTGTTGCTCGAGACGATCGCAGTAGCAGATAGGTGCTTTTCGACTTTGGCGAACAAGGCCTGCTTCACCGCGATGTCTTCTTTCACGACTTCGACCACCCAGTCGCAGTCGGCGATCTTCGCCATGTCGTCGTCGAAGTTTCCCACCTGGATCAACGACAGGGCCTGCAGCGTCATCAGCGGCGCCGGCTTTTGTTTCTTCAGGTTCGCCAAGGCGTTGATCGCGAACTTGCTCTTGGGCGTGCTGCCGTCGGGCGGAGCAATGTCGAGGAGGATGACGGGGATACCGGCGTTAGCGAGGTGCGCGGCGATGCCGCTTCCCATCACGCCTGCACCAAGGACCGCGGCCTTGCGGATTCTGTCGCTCATGGGCACGCACTTAGCGCCTGGCGTCCCCTTCGGCCCTCTTATTTTCCGGTCAGTCCGCTCAGCCCCGCCAGCGCCGAGGCCTGCTCGAGGAACATCAGCGCGGTTCCGAAGCGGCCGTCCGCTCCGTTCACGACGTTCATCACCCGACACTCGAAGGCGAGGTTGCGATTGCAGAAATCGGCGGCGATTTCGAGATGGACGATCGAGTTGACCGGGTAGTGGCTGTGGGTCCAGACGAAGCAGCCCCCGCGGCGCAGCTCGTTGTCGAACGCGTTCTGGAACCCGCCCAAGGTCGGGTAGGTCAACACAATGCGGGTCTTGTCTTTGAGGTGGGGAACCATCTCGCCCATCATTTCCGCGCCCGAGAGGAAGCGCAGGCCGAAGCCGCCCTTCATGATCGTTCGCAGCTCGGGAGCCACCATCGTCAGCCGCGCCACAGCGCCTTCGAAATACAGCTTGTTCTCGTCGTCGAGAGTCACCTCGACGTGAACCCGCTCGCCAATCGACAACAGGCTCGTCGTCACCACGAACATCCCCGTCGAGGACACATCATTGGTGAAGCCCGACGAGGTGAGGTCCTTCACTCCGAAGCGCACTTTGAAGCGCTTGCTGTGACGGCGGTTGCGACGCTTCTCCATTATTCTAAGCTTACCCGTGCCAGGGTGCTCTTCGCGCGAATGAAACCCGATGACTTGAGTGGGAAGAAGAGGCTCGAAGATCGCCCTTTTCGGGTGTTGTTGATCGCCGGCTCGAACCGCCGCCAGTTCGGCTGCCCTGCGACGGACTCGAAGGCCCGGTCTTTGATGTTCCGGATGGCCGACCGCCTGCCCCCAGAATGGGAGGTCGACGCCGAAGACCTGGGCAATGTCTGGAACCGCGAGCAGATCCGCAGTTGCAACGGGTGTGTGTCGACCTCACAGGCGCTCTGCGTGTGGCCCTGCAACTGCTATTCGAAGGACAACGAAGACGCTCCGGACCTGATGTGGAATCTCGACCTCTACGCGCGGTTGGACCTGGCCGACGCGTGGGCGATCATCGGGCCGGTCAATTGGTATGGCCCCACCTCAAACCTCAAGGCGATGTTCGATCGCCTGGTGTGCATGAATGGGGGAAATCCCCACGAGGAATTGATCGGTCACAAAGACCCGAAGCTCGCGATTGAGCTCGAGGGCACCGCCCAGTGGGAACGCTTGAGTCAGAACCACCTCGAAGGCCGCACGGCTGCATTTTTCTCGTACGGGGACGATGGCGGCGACGAGCTGGACGAAACACGCAGGCCGAAGATCCTCAAGCACCCCGAATGGTTCGAGTCGAAGAACGAGCCGTTTGCGAACATGCGCGATGCGTATGCGCCGCTTGTCTGGCAATGCCGTTACGGAGGTATCGAGGTTCCCGACGCGCTCTGGCAATACATCGAGTTCGGCAAAGGCAAGACATACAGCCAGGCGCAGGCCGAGCACATGGTCGACGAGCCGGAATTGTTGATTGGCTTTGACCGGTGGACCGATGAGTTCGCCCGGCACGTCCGGGCAAAGGGCAAGGTTCCGCCGGGAGAGTTTCGGGCTGCGTTTTACGAGCCCCCCACTCATCTCGGAGCGGACCTGAAGACCAAATGGCGGGCGGCGCGGATGGCCTTGGGAGTGCCTGTCCCCGGCACTTCTCCTGCGGTTCAGCAGGAGCGCGGGCTCAACCGCGACGTGGGGGTGTTGTACAAGAAAGGGGAGGGGGACAAGCTTCGAGACGCAGATCAGGCTGATTTGCCTGAGGAAGGAGAGTCAGACGTTTAGTTGGACCCCGGAATTCGGCGGACCTTCGAAGCGCTTGACCCTTTGTTTCAAGCGCACGACGGGATGGGAACCGGCGCCATCAGGGTCTGCGAGATCTTCAAAATCGCAAAGATTGAGCTGAGCAGCACGACGCCCACCAAAAATTCTCGAAGCTTCCTCCTCCCAGGTTCAGGTTGGCGAACGAGATGAAGCCCGACCCGATGGCCCAGATGGAAAGGTACTTCACCAGGTCGTACCGCTTGAGCAGCACCAGGTTTGCGATTGCGATCTTCAGCGTCGCGCAGAGGTGAAGCGGGAAGCGTTCGAAGGCCGAGGGGCAGGGGTAGATGAACTTGAAGACCTCGGAAGCCAGCTCGATCGACAGAACGAATGCCGCGGTCCCGGCCATGAAAGCCCGGTTCTCACTCAGCGCGTCCAGACTCTTCTTGAAGAAGATGAGCAGTGCCAGCAGCCCAGGCAGGATCAGAACGAGCGCAAGATGGCCGATTCCTCCCATCGCGAAGGTCTGGCTCGAGTGTTCGTTCGGGTCGAAGAAGTTCGTCGAGAGCATTCTCGAGTTCAGTGCAAGCCATGCGCCCCGTTCGGCTGAGCCTGCCGGGACGCGGGCTGTGCATCCCGTCGCACACTTTGCGAATCTTCGGTGTGCAGGGATCTGCGCACTCGCTGTCGATCGCCCACTCGGTTCGGAATTGTCCGTGAGAGCAAGCTCGAATCGACGGGGACGTGGCTCGTACGGCCGCGGGCCTTGAGCGTCTGCTCGCCGCCCCGGCGCGCTTGCTGCTACCGAACACATGCGACCAGCGAATTTTTCCTTCGGGCGAAACGCGCGCGAGAACGAAAGAGCCGATGCTTCGCGGGACGACTTGAGTGCCGCCGAGAGTTGGCGCAGCGTGGGGTCACAGTAATCGCGGTGGCTCGACGTCAAGAAAAACTGGACGAGCTCGCGCGGGAAGTGAAGGGCATCGTGCCTCTGGTGCTCGACATCACCGAGCCTCAGGCGGCGAAGCGGGCGGTGGCGGTAGCGAGGTCCCACGGGACGCTGCGGTGGCTGGTGAACAATGCGGGAATGGCGCGCTTTGGAGAGTTTCGGCGCACCCAACTCGACGAGCAATTGCAGACGGTGCAGCTCAACTGCTCGGGGCTGCTCGCAGTCACCGCCGAGGCGCTTCCCGTTCTCTCGCCCCGCGTTCGTTTGTGCGTCGTGAGATGGCGCGTCGGCGCGGCAGCGTGGTCGGGTTTCCCCTGGAAATTCTTCCTTCCTAGAGCGTCGAACAGGTTTGGTCACGCTGCGGCGCGCCCCTCGCCGCGCTGAAACCGCGCGAGGGTTTCGAGGTTTTGGACAGCGGACAGCCGCCTG
>JAYVCD010000442.1:0-5585 GCA_043750125.1 Archangiaceae bacterium
CCTGGGTGACCACGTCGTCCCCCTTCTTCAGGCTGGTGATCATGCTCTGCTGATCTTTCACCTGCTTCTGCTGGGGCCGGATGAGGACGAAGTACATGATCGCCGCCAGCCCTGCGAAGAACAGCAGGTTGGTGGCGCCACCGCCAAAGGCCTGTCCGAGAACGAGAAACGAATGAACCACGATGGATTTCCTGCCTTGAAGAAGGTGACTGCAAAGGGCCGCCGCATAGCAGGGGCGTAGAGGCCCTGCAAGCCAACTGGTCTTCTCTTCCGAGGGGGTTGTGGTACACGCCGCGGCCCATGAAACGCCACCTGGTGTCCTTCGCATTCCTGTTCTTCGTCGGCTGTAACAACCCCACCGGCATCGGCGGGTCGTGCACGGCCAATGGCGAATGCGACCGCGGTCAGTACTGCAACACCACGGCGCCCGGTGGCTTCTGTACCCGCGGCTGCAGCTTCGAAGGTGGTCAGGTGCAGGAATGCCCTTCAGGAAGCACCTGCTCGAGCATTGGAAATGGAGTTCAGGTCTGCGCTGCGCTCTGTACCGCGACGACGACCTGCCGCGATCAATACGAGTGCAAAGAAGTCAGCGGGTCGAAGCTCATGGTCTGCCGACCTAAGAGCTGACCCGCCCCAGTTCCCGTTGGGCCCCGAGCATCTGGGCAAACCGATCTTGCTCGATCGCCTCGCGCATCTGGCGCATCAGGTCCAGGTAGTAGTGCAGGTTGTGAATCGTGTTGAGCCGCATCGCGACCAGCTCTTCCGACACGAACAAGTGGCGCAGGTACGAGCGCGAGAACGTCCGGCAGGTGTAGCAATCGCAGCTCGGGTCCAGCGGGCCACTGTCGCGGGCATACTTCGCGTTCTTGATGACGAGCTTGCCCTGGGAAGTAAACAGCAGGCCGTTGCGGCCGCTGCGGGTCGGCATCACGCAGTCGAACATGTCGACCCCGGCGCCCACGCAGGTGAGCAGGTCCAACGGAGTCCCCACTCCCATCAGGTACCGCGGCTTGTCTTTGGGCAGCAGGGGCGCTGAGAAGGCCACGCCCGCGTGCATCGCCTCGGGAGCTTCTCCGACCGAATAACCCCCCAGCGCGTAACCCGGCAGATCGATGGCGCAGACCTCTTCGCTGTGTCGTCGCCGCAGCTCCTCATGCATCCCGCCCTGGACGATTCCGAACAGCGAGGTTCGACCGCGGGTCCAGGCCTTCGCGCAGCGGTAAAGCCACCGGGTCGTGCGCGCCAGAGACTCTTCCAGAGCGGGCCTTTCCATCGTCGAGGCAGGGCATTCGTCGAACGCCATCATGATGTCTGGGCCGAGCACTTCCTGAATTTCGATCGAGCGCTCGGGGGTGAGCATGATCTTCGCCCCGTCGAGGTGAGAGGAGAACGCGGCTCCTTCTTCGGTGATCTTCCGGCGATCGGCGAGGCTGAAGACCTGGTAGCCGCCCGAGTCGGTGAGCATCGGCTTGTCCCAGGAAATGAAGCGGTGCAGCCCGCCTTGCCCCGCGATCAGCTCTTCGCCCGGCCGCAACATCAGGTGGTAGGTGTTTCCCAGAATGATCTGCGCGTTGAGCGTCTGCAGGTCGTCCGGAGCCATCGCCTTGACACTGCCCGCGGTTCCGACCGGCATGAAGATCGGCGTTTCAATCGTCCCGTGGGGAGTGTGCAGCCGCCCCCGCCGCGCTCCAGTGCCGACATCCACGTGGAGCAGCTCGAAACGCACCTGGGACGGTTCGACGCGCTGATCGCCCCGCAACTCGGGCACCGGAAGCGTCATCGGTTGAAATCGTCCTCGATGAACATCGCGTCCCCATAGCTGAAGAACCGGTACCTTTCCTCTACGGCCTCGGCATAGGCCGCCAGCGTCTGTTCCCGGCCCGCGAAGGCGCTGACCAGCATCAGCAAAGTCGAGCGGGGCAAATGGAAGTTGGTCAAGAGCGCTCCGACGACCTTGAACTCGAAGCCCGGAAGGATGAACAGCGACGTATCGAGCTCGCCTTCCTCTCCTCCCAGCGATTCGAGCGTGCGCACCACCGTCGTCCCCACGGCCACCACCCGCTGAGCCGCCTGAATCGCTGCGGCGGTTCCAGCCGGAATGGTGCACCTTTCGGCGTGCATCCGGTGAGCGGACAAGGGTCCCTCTCGCACCGGAAGAAAAGTCCCGGGCCCCACATCCAAAGTGACGAACGCATGCGGAATGCCGGCGGCCGCCAATGACGTCAGCAGCTGGGGCGTGAAATGCAGCCCGGCGGTCGGAGCGGCGACCGAACCTTTCGCCCGCGCAAAGACCGTCTGGTACCGCTCGGCGTCGGCCGCGTCAGGAACGCGATCGATGTACGGCGGCAGCGGCAGCTGACCTGCGCGCTCGAGCGCGGCGGCAAGCGTGGCCAGCGGCGAGGTAAACTTCACCCCGTACTCTCCGTTGCCGACCGCTTCGACGACCTGGGCGCACAGCCCACCCTCGAACTCGATCTGGGTCCCGGCCCTCAGTCCCTTGCTCGCCTGCCCCAGGCACGTCCACTCGACCTGTTGCGCGGCGTCCAGCGCCGTGTCGGTGCGCAACAGCTGGGCCCTGGGGCGAATCAGCAGCAGCTCGACTTTTCCCCCCGTGCCCGTCTTCTTGCCCAACAGCCGCGCGGGCATGACCCGGGCGTCATTGAGGACGAGCAGGTCGCCTTGGCGCAGCAACCCGGGCAGCTCAGCAAACCTTCGGTGCGACCGCTGCCCCGAGGGCCGCCGCAGCACCAACAGCCGAGAGGCGTCGCGGGTCGCCAGCGGCTTCTGGGCGATCAGCTCGGGGGGAAGCTCGAAATCGAAGTCTGAGGTCAGCACGACAGCTCGTTAGTACAACACCTGCAGCTCGGTGCCGGGGTAGTAGTGCGCGAGGATCTGCCGAAAGTTCTGTCCACCCTCGGCCAGCACCTTTGAGCCCCACTGGCACATTCCGGCACCGTGGCCAAAGCCCTGCCCGTGAATCGCCCAACCCGACGAATTGGACTCAAGCTCGAACTTCAAGCTCTTGAGCCGGGTGTACCCCAGCCGCTCACGGAACGTCACCGCGTCGAGGCTGCGGTTCGAGCCGAAGTGAATGCGCTTGACCCGGCCCGTTGCCGTGCGGGCCTCGACCTTCATCCCGGCCGCCGCCATTCCCAGCGCACTTTTCAGCTCTTCGTTGCTCACCCGCATCGACCACTGGCTGCTGGGCAGCTTTCCGCATGGGCAGCTCACGGCCTTCAAGTACGGAAGGTCACGCCCGAGGGCATTGGCCCCTGACTCGGTTTCGCCTCCACAGCTCGAGTGGAAGTACGCCTCGATGGGCTGCAGATCAAAGGTCAACACCAACCCACGCGTCGCCTCGACCGCCTCGCGCGTCCGCGGATCTTCAGCTTTGAGGCCGCCATACACCTGGCTAATCACCCCGCTGCCCAGATGAAACGGCTGCCCGTACTGCTCGAGCTTCTTCTGCAACGCGTAGGTGCGCGCGGCCACCGCCTGGGCCTTCAGCGCCTCGAGCGGAAACGACCGCGGCATCTCGCTGCCCAGCACACCCACCAGGTAGTCCTCGAGGGGCAGCACATTGACGAGCAACACCCCGCCGGGCAGCAGCACCGCCACCACGTCGCCCCGGACCACCATGCCGTTGACCTTCAGCGGTCGGTCGCCCGGCACCCCAGCATCACGGCCCAGCAGCCCGGCGCGAAAACGCATCGCATCGCCGAAAACGGCCTGGCCATTGACGGTCAGCTTTCCATTCGACCGTCCCACCACCAGCTTGCCCGCGGCGACGCCCAAGAACCGCGCATCTTCGGAATCTTCCCCGGTCGCGAGCTCTTCGCCTTCAATCTGGGCCGTCTGTACCGCTGCCCCCATCTGGACCCGCATCGTCTCTGCCGCCCCCGCGGGCAGACAGAGCAACACCAACCACCACCCATACCTGATCGACACGGTTTGAAGTGTACGGGCCATAGATCCGCGTCCAAGAAATTGGCAAAAGGACTCCGTGTTCGGAACCGGGCCTCTTTCACCAGACAGCGCTGCTCTTCTCGGCCGTGAGGGGTTGGAACCGACCGTGTCCGCGGCCGAGCTGCACCGGGGGTTGACGCAGCTGCCTTCCCGATTTGCTCAGACGCTGATCTTCCATTGCCTCGAGAGCCGGCCCCCTCAAGAGTGTGCGGCCCTCTACGGAATTGATCTGCCCCAGTGGGAGATTCTGTTTTGGGAGGCGGCCCGTGGGCTGGCCCGCGAAACCGCCCCCCTGTCCGATTTCCAAAGGCGCGCCCTGGCCGCCCAACTTCAGTCCGAGCTGACCCACCCGGTGCCCAACCCCATGCGCGCTTCGGTGGCTGCCGCCGCTTTGAGGGTTCGACGCGAAGAGGTTCATCGGCTGCTGATCGAGGCCGAAAGGGTCGCTGCCGAGTCTCCCGCCCGCGCGCGCGATGGGTGGCTGCGCCGCCTGGCGGTGGGGGTCATCATCGTCGTCTCGATCCTGGTGTGGTTGCGCGAGCGGACCTGACCCAGGTTTTCCCCTGCGGGCTCACACTTTCCTTTACCGCCGCGCGAGGTGGGTTAAGCCTGCCGCATGAAACGGCTCTTTCTGCTCACCGCCCTCGCTCTGGGGTTCCTCGCCTGTCCGAAAGCGGCGCCCTCGAACCTCGCCGGAACCGACGACGAGCAGATGGACACCCTCGCGTCCCAGCTCGAGGAACTGCGCAGCCGACAGGACTTGAAGTGTGACGAATGGTGCTCGCTCAAAGAAAGGGCATGTGGGCTTTCGAAAAAGTCGTGTGACCTCGCGGGCAAACACATCGACCGCGATGACTTTCAAAAGCGCTGTGTCTCTTCCCAGGAAGACTGCGCCAGGTTCATCGAGGGCTGTGCTTCCTGCGGGAAGTAGCGCGGCGAGTTAGGCTTTTTTTTCATGAGAATGGCCTTCGTCCTCGCAGCGCTCCTTTGGTGTGGGGCTCCCCTCGCCGACGAGGAGCTCACTCCCGAGAAGGCGGCGAAAATCGACCGCGACACCGACAAGGCCCTGAAGGCGGTCGACCAGAAATTCGGCAACAAGAAATCGTCTGAGCTGACCGGCGATGAGCGCAAGCAGGTGATTGCTGAACGCGCGGCCGCCGAACGCGAGGTTCTGGCCAGGCACAACGTCGAGGCCAGGGCGTACACCCAGTACACCGCCCGCCAGAGCAAAGCGGAAAGGGCCGCTACCAAGCTTGCCGGCGAGGCGCTCGAAGCCAAAGAGAAGGCTGCCGAGGCGGACAAGGCGAAGGAAAGCCAGGCCGCTCCCGCGCCAAAAGAAATTCCAATTCAGCGCGGCGGCGCCGGGAAAGATCCGATCATCATGGAAGAGAAGGAAGGAGCGCCGCCGATCGTCGAGAAGGGCCTTCCGCAGGAAGCAAAAGACGATCAGACCGCCGCCGGCCTCACCGAGTCGGCCCCTGCGCCCTCAGCGACCAAACCCAAAGCCAAGAGCAAGGGCCGCTAGTACGACAGTTCAGAAGTTCGTGCTCGGTCCAAGGAGCCAAGGAAAGCTCTCAGCCACCATCGGTAGCACTTCGAGCAATTGCCCCTGGAAAGGC
>JAYVCD010000443.1:0-13624 GCA_043750125.1 Archangiaceae bacterium
TGTCGACCTACCGGTCGGAGCCCGATGGCGCCCGCGCGCTCTACCTGCTTTCGCAGGCGCACCGGCTTCCGGTGCACCGCGTCCAGCAGAGCCTCGACCTGCTTTCGGATCAGGACAACCTGGTGCTGCTCGCCGTGGAGTTCTCGGAAAAGACCGAGGCCCCGTCTCCGCTTCCCGCGTCACTGAACGGGGGGAACGATGGCGGGGTGGATGATGACGACGACGACGCAGCGGCCGACGGCGAGGCTGAAGAAGACCGCCTTCACACCGGAGCCAACGCGATGCGCGCGCTGCCGGTCACCCCCGAAGAACGTGAAAAATTGCTCGCGCACATCAAGGCCGGCCACACCTTGATCTACGTCCCGTGGGGTCACCTCGAAAATCCGTTGCTCAAGGCCCTCGGTGTAGCGCTGTGGAAAGCGGACAAGGCGCTCGAGGTCCGCACACTGGTCCCGGGCCAGCCGACTCCCTACACCCGCGCGGTCGAACGGGTCGAAGCCAGGGTCCAGGCGTACCTCGGGCTTCCCCCGGGAGCCGTGCCGCTGCTGGTCGACGAGAAGCTGGGGGAAGCGGTGGCTGGGTGGGTGCCCTATGGGCAAGGACAGGTGATCGTCATCGGCGCGCCCGACCTGGTGATGAACCGTTCGCTCGGGCATGCCGACAACGCGCAGTTCTGGCTCTCGCTGCTGAAGTCGGTCTCGAAGACCGGCCCGGTCGGCGTCGATGAATTCCACCATGGCTTTACTTCCGAGCGCTCGATCGCCGATTTTGCCGCGCGCCACGGGCTGCAGTTCGCGGTGCTTCAGCTGATCCTCGGGGTGTGCCTCTGGGCTGGAGCGCTGCGTCGCTTCGGCCGCCCCCGGGTGCTGACCGAAGACGTGCGCGTGGGCAGCACCGATGCGCTGTTCGCCACCAGCCGGCTGTACCGCGAAGGCCGCCATTGCGCCCACGCGGCGAGCGCGATCCTCAAAGAGCTGATGGTCGAATATGCCGCCGTCGCTGCGTTGCCTTCTCGCAGCGACGTGCCCGAGATCTGCAATGCGTTGACGCTCAAGGGCCGCGCGGATCTCGCCGCTGCTCTGACCGATGTTCGTCGGGTCTGCGATGGGGTGTCGAGCGAGGCCGACGTTCAAGCGGTCGCCCGGCTGGCCGCGGCGGCGCGACGGTTGCTGCATGCGAAGAAGCCGCTTCCCCCTTCCCCGAGTCATGCGCAAGCTCGCGCGCCCTGATCCACGAGGAGCTTCATGACGCCCCCCGGAACTCTGCTGTCCCCCCCGCCGCTGGATTCTTCCCCGCCGCACCTGAGCCCCGCGGTTCAGCTGGCGAACGCGGTGCGCGAGGCCGCGCTGGCTGAAATCCGGAAGGCGGTGGTGGGTCAGGACGAAGCGCTCGAGCTGATGCTCTGCGGGTTGATCGCGGGGGGCCACGTGCTGCTCGAAGGCGTGCCTGGCACCGCGAAGACCCTGATGGCCAGGGCGCTGGCGAAGAGCGTCAGCGCCGAGTTCAAGCGCATTCAATTCACCCCGGACATGATGCCGGCCGACATCCTCGGGACCAGCATCTTCGACCTCAAGAGCCAGCAGTTCGTGCTGGTGCGGGGGCCGATCTTCACCGACCTGCTGCTCGCCGATGAGATCAACCGGGCTCCGGCGAAGACCCAGTCGGCGCTGCTCGAGGCGATGCAGGAACGCTCGGTGTCGCTGGAAGGGCGGCACTCGCAGCTGTCGCCCTTGTTCACCGTCTTCGCTACCCAGAACCCGGTCGAGTCGGAAGGAACCTACCCGTTGCCCGAGGCGCAGCTCGATCGCTTCCTGTTCAAGATCGACATCGGCTACCCCAGCGATGCCGAGGAAGAGCAGATCTTGAACGCGGTGCACAAAGGGTTCGACTCGGGAGACCTCAACAAGGCCGGAGTGGCTTCGGCGGTGACCCGCGAGCAGGTGCTGGCGGCGCGTGAGGCCTTGCAGTCGGTCACCCTCGAGCAGCCGGTGCTCAACTACGTGCGCAAGCTGGTCGCCGCGACGCGAAACAGCTCGCGCATTCGATTGGGCGCAGGCCCTCGCGCGGGAGTTCACCTGTTGCTCGCCTCGAAGGCATTGGCGGCGTTGCGGGGGCGCGGCTTCGTGACGCCCGACGACGTTCGGTACCTCGCCGGTCCAGTGCTGAAGCACCGGCTGTTGCTTTCGCCCGACGCGGAGCTCGACGGCGCCACCCCGGCCGACGTGCTGAAGGGAGTGGTCAGCTCGGTCGAAGTGCCCCGGTAGTGGGCGCGCCGTGATTCCCACCGGGCGCCTGTGGGTCACCGCCTGCCTGCTGGCGCTGCCCTCGATCGTCGCGGGCTTTTTGCCCGGGCTGTGGACGGCGGTTCTGCTGCTCGATGGGGTGCTGCTCGCACCGCGTTGACCGACTTCCTCATCGCCCGCCGCACGCCACTGAAGCTGTGGCGCACGCTTCCCAACCGGCTGCAGGGGGGGGTGGTCAACAAGATCGAGCTCGAGGTGATCAACAGCGGCGGCCGCGTCGCGCTGCTGCAGATCAAAGACGACGCGCCCCCCGAGTTCGCCGTCGAGCCCGACCTGCTCGCGCTGCACGTCGCAGCCGCGAGCCGAGCCCGAATGCACTACCGCGCGACGCCCGCCAAGCGGGGCAAGTTTCAGTTCGGCGATCTGCACCTGCGCGTGCGCGGACCGTTGGGTTTGATGTGGCACGAGCGCCTGGTCCCTGCGAAGACTCCGGTGTCGGTCTTCCCCGACATGCGCGGAGCCAGCCGGCTGCTGCTGGCCGATGCCGCGCTGGACATGGTGAACCTTGGGTTGCGAAAGCTGCGGCGCGACGGGCGCGGTTCGGAATTCGCCCGACTGCGCGACTACGCCCAGGGCGACTCGGTGCGCGAGGTCGACTGGAAGGCCACCGCTCGCCGCGGTCGCCCGGTGACCCGGGTGATGGAATCCGAACGCTCGCAGACGATCTTGATTGGAGTCGATGCAGGCCGTTCGATGGCGGCCCGGGTCGAGGGCCTCACCAAGCTCGATCACGCCGTCAACGCGGCGCTGTTTCTGGCGTTCGTCGCGGTGCGAAACGGAGACCGGGTCGGACTGGTCGTCTTTGCCGATGGAATCAAAGGTTTTCTCGCCCCCGCGGCCGGCCGCGCGCAGTACCGGAAGATCGTCGACGCGCTCTACTCGGCCAAACCGCACCTGACCTACGTCGACTACCTCGCGCTGTTCAAAGAGCTCAACGTCCGCCTGGTCCGACGCAGCCTGCTGTGTGTCTTCACCGACTTCATCGATGAGGACCAGGCGGCCACGATGGTCGACCCGCTGCGGCGGCTGGCCAAACGCCACATCCCGCTGTGCCTCTCGGTGAAGGACACCGCGCTGGCCCACCTGCTGCAAACAGCCCCCCCCGACACCGAGATTGCTTTTCAACACGCGGTTGCAAGCGAGCTGCTGCTCGAGCGTGAGCTGATCAAGCGGAGGATCTCGCAAGGGAACGTGGTGCAGATGATCGACGTGAACCCGGACGAGCTTTCGCTGGCTGCGGTCAATAAGTACCTGGAAATCAAAGCGCGCGGCACGTTGTGACTCGGCCGAGGATGAAACGATGATCGTCTTTTGTCCCAACTGCGGCACTCAGAACGCCGGCGTCCCCGGGGCGCGCGCCCGCTGCACGGCTTGCGCGTCGACCTTCGATGTCCCGTCCGAGTCGGGGTCCGCTCCGCTTCCCCGAGCGAGCCCACGGGTTGCGACCCAGGAGGCCCCGGCATTCGCAGCACCCTCGGTGCCGGCACAGATTCGCGCGGTCGGCGGCCAGAAGACCAATGTGCTGGCGGTCGTCTCGTTGGTATCGGGGATCATCTGTTGCGTGCCAGTCCTCTCACCCGGCCTGGCCCTCGGCTGCGGGTGGGGCGCGCTGAAACAGATCGACGCCGCGCCTTCAGAACAAACAGGCCGCGGGCTGGCGATCGCCGGGATTCTTCTCGGGGCGATTACCGCCCTGGTTCAGCTGTTGGGGATCCTCGGGGCGTTGTTTCGTCGCCTATGAAAAAGGGCGTCCAACGCACGTCGCTCGCCGAAACCGGCCGCACCGAGGCTGAGTACTGGATGCGGCGTTCAGTGCAGGAGCGCCTGACGGCTCTCGAGCAGATACGCTGCGCAGCGCATGGATCTGGCGCCCGACTTCAGAGAGTTCTTGTCGTTACTTCTCTCGAAGGACGTGCGCTTTCTGCTGGTAGGCGCCCACGCGCTCGCGGTCCACGGGCGGCCCCGGTACACCGGTGATCTCGACGTCTGGGTCTCGCCTACCCCCGCAAACTCCAAGCGCCTGATCGCTGCGCTTCGCGCTTTCGGGTTTGGTTCTCTGGGCCTCTCGACGAAAGACCGCCTGACCACCTCGATGGCTGGCCTTGAGATCCCGGTCCTGGGGCAAAAGGACTACGTCGCGAACAAGAAAGCGGCGGGGCGACCCAAGGATCTTCTAGATCTCGCGCTGCTCGAAGAGGCTCAGCCCAGGTCGCCAGTCACCCGACGCAAGCGCCGCCGCTCCTGACGCAGCAGCCCCGACAGCAGGTAGGCGTACACCCCTGAGCCGACGATCAATGCGAAGGTCACCTTGAAGGCCACCGACAACCGCGGCGGGTGAATCTGGGAAATCGAGCCTTCGATCATTCCGGCGAGAACGAACAGCGCGAGCGTCCCCAGCAGCAGCTTCACGGCGGTCACCGCTTCTTTGCGCACCGCCTGCCGTCGCGAGAGGCCCTTGGGAGCCACAAGCCCGCGGGCGATCACGAACCCGGCCGCTCCCGCGATGCAGATCGCCGAGATCTCTGGAATGGCGTGGGGAAGAATCCAGGCCCAGAACCAGCCCGCCATGCCTTTGGACGTGTAGACCCAGGCCAGCGCCCCCAGCAGGACCCCGTTGCCAAACAGCATGATCGCGGTCCCGACGCCGGCCGTGATCCCCAGCGCAAACGCGAGGAACGCCACCTGAATGTTGTGGGTGAAAAGGAAGCTCGAGAACGCGGCTTGTTCTTGAACCGAGGCTGTCTTGTCCGCCTCTTCCACCTCGCGCGCTTTGGGTTCCAACTTCTGGTGCTGCTCGGGGACCAGGTACGTGGCGGCCTCAGGGTCGAAGAGCATTCCCACCCAGCCGAAACCGTAGCCTGCGAGGAACACCAACAGCGAGGCGGCGTACGCGCGCCATTCGGTGCGCATCACATCGGGGAAGCCGTACACCACGAACGCCTTCACGTCGGACCAGCGCGCGCGCTTGCCCGGGTAGGTCAAAGCGTAGGCCCGCCCGACCAGGTCGTTGAGGTAGCCGCTCACGTCCGCGGCGCCGGCCCGAGACCTCACCCAGAGCAGGTCGGACGAGGCGCTGCGGTAGAGCCGAGACAAAGACCGGGCGTCTTCCAATTGCAGCGACTTGAGCCCTTTGAGCTCGGCTTGATCGAGCAGGTGCTCCAGCGTCACCCACCTGGGTCTTCGACCATCGACGAATTCGGCGATCTCCATGGGGGCCAGAGTGTAGCTAAACTCGTTTCACCCGTGACCGAAGAGCGCTCGTTACTCGAAGGCACCCACTCGGTCCTGACTCCCGAATACGTCGAGTTCGATTTCGTGCTCGCCGGCTTGTTCAGCCGGTTTCTGGCCTGGTGCATCGACACCCTGGTCACCCTGGCCGGGGCCTGCGCCCTGATGATCGCCCTCTCGCTGGCGATGATCGCGTTCCCCGGCTTCGCGTCGGCGCTGGGAATCGTGGTCTGGTTTGCGCTCGATTGGGGCTACGCGATTTTCTTCGAGTGGCGCTGGAACGGTCAGACCGTCGGGAAGAAGGCGATGGGACTGCGGGTGATTCAGGAATCCGGAGTGCGGATCGGCTTCCTCCACGCCGTGCTGCGAAACCTGGCTCGCCCGGTGGACCGCCTGCCGCTGCTGTACGCAGTCGGGGGAGTCGCCGCCCTGTTCTCGAAATCGCAGCAGCGGCTGGGCGACATGCTGGCCGGCACGATCGTGGTGCGCGAACGGCGGCTGAAGGTCCCCGCTTCGATTGCGCGCCCCGAGGGTGAAATGGCCCTGCTCGACGACCCGCTGTTCCGCGCGCGGGTGGCCCGACTGTCAGCCGAGGAAGAAGCGCTGGTGTTCTCGGCTGCGCTGCGCCGCGAAGAGATGGGCCTCGAAGCGCGACTGTCGCTGTTCGCAGCGCTGAGCCAGCGGCTGCAGGACGAGGCAGACCTCTACAAGCCCCCCCACCTGTCAGACGAGAAGTTGGTGTTGCTGTGCGCGGCGGGGCTGGCCAAGCGCAACTCGGAGCGCAGCCTCACGGCAGGTCGAACGGGCCGCCCGCGCAACCTGCTGGGGCAACGCAACCTGCTCTAGAAGTAGACGGCCACGCTGGCTCCGGCGCCGAGCGCGGGGCGAAGCGGAACGTTGAGCTCGATGAAGAGATCGAAGAAGCCGCGCGCTCCAATCGAGACGGTGTCGGCGATGAAGTAGTCCACCCCGGCCACCACGCCCGGGCCGATGAAGACGACGGTCGTCTGGGCCAGCAGCACGTACCCCGCCAGCTCGATTCCCGCGTAGGGCCGCAGGTTCTCTTCCGAGAAGAGGTAGCGAACGCCCAGGTGGCCCCCGGTTCCGAAGACCAGGCCCGCGCCACTGGCGGTCGCAGCGCCCGAGGTGACCGAGACGAGCATCAGGGGAACACGGGCAAAAATGTCGAACCCGTTCTCGATGTACAGCGAGCCTTCGAGGGTGAGCGGAAGCGCGTAGTCCACCCCGGTGGCGCCGGTCACTGACGAGCCGCCGAAGAGCTTCACGTAGCCCACCCCGGCTCCGAGGCTGCGGTTGGCAAACTGAGCGTGGGCCTCGCCGGCCACCAGCATTCCGAGCACTGCGACCCACCCACCCAGCCTCTTGCGCATGTCGGCCGGCACAGTACCGCCTAACCTCACGAAATCAGCCGTCTTCTTGCACGCGCGACCGTTGCGACCCACCGAGCTGTTCTCTACACTCTCGATCCCGATGACGCGTTTCGTCCCAGCCTTCGCCGCCTTGAGCCTCGCCGCCTGCCTGTCGAGCCCTCCTCCCCACCCGCGGGCGCTGGAATGCAACGAGCTCTGCACGGTCTACATCACCCAGGGCGACCTCACCCGCGCCGAAGTTCAGTGCGACCTGGGCCTGCAGTTCTCACCGCAGTACGCCGACCTCTGGGTGAACAAGGGGTTGATTGCGCTCAAGCGCGGCGAAAATGCGAACGCCAAAGAATTCTTCATCAAGGCGCTTCGCTACAACCAGGAACAGGCGCAGGCCTACAACAACCTGGGCTGGGTCTATTACAAGGACCGCGCGTACGGAAAAGCGCACGACAATTACCAGCGCGCGTTGAAGGTGAACCCCGACTACATCGAGGCCCGCTACAACCTGGCGCTGTGCTTCAAGGACATGGGCGAGAAAGAAAAGGCGAAGAAAGAGCTGCGGACCATCATCGCGGTCAACGCTCAGATCGCTGACGCCCACGGCCAGCTCGGAGCGATCCTCCATGAAGAGAATTCGCTCGAAGAGGCCGTTTCCGAGCTGAACGCCGCCGTCCAGCTGGACCCCAAGTTTTCCGAGGCCTGGCTCGAGCTGGGCAACACCCAGATGGACGCGGCCAATTTCGGAGAAGCGGTCGACGCGTACACCGCCTGCATCGACGCGGACCCCGCCAATGTGGCGTGCAAGAACAACATCACCATCGCGTCCCGGAAACATGCGCTCTCAGAGCCGGTGACCAAGGACCTCAAAGACAATGCCTCGGGAGCCAACTCGCCCGAGAAAATGTACACGCTGGCCCTCGGGTACAAAGAGAAGGGCCTGCGCAGCGAGGAAGAGCGGTATTACAAGAAGTGCCTCTCGCTGAACGTGAAGTTCGCGCTGTGTCACTACGGCCTGTTCGAGATTTTCAAGATCGACCAACGTCAAAAAGACGCGAAGATCGCCTGCCAGAACTTTTTGAAATTCGCTGACGCGTCGGACTACAAGTCGCAGGTGGACAACTGCGAACGGTACGTCAGCGCGAACGCCTACTGACATCCACCAGGGGACGAATGGCAGTTCGCCTCACGGTCAAACAGCGCAGTGAGGAAGGCGGCGCCGAAAAGCCGTCCTCAGTGTTGCTCGAAGACGAAATCATCACGCTGGGCCGCGACCCCAAGTGCGAGGTGGTGCTTGCGCAGCAGGCTGTCTCGCGCGCGCACGCCCGGATTTCGCACGACGGAACGTTGTTCTTCGTCGAAGATCTCGGCAGCGCCTACGGGACCCAGGTCAACGGAAGCAAGTTGCCCAAGGGTGAAAAGCATCTGCTCCGCAATGGAGACGTGATCGCGATCGCCCAGTTCGACGTGACCTTCGATCGGGTCGCGGACGGACAGAAAGCCAACGACGCCGGCAACACCCAGTTCGTCGCGCGCAAGGTCGTCAAAGACGTGATGCGCGGACTGGCGGCGGGCGGCGACCTTCCCTACTTCCGGTTGATGAACGGACCGCGCGAAGGCCAGCGCATCGAGATCAACGACGCGCAGGAATACGTCATTGGGCGCGAGGAAGGCGTCGACATCGTGCTGAAAGACGATCTCGTTTCGCGACGTCACGTGAAGATCCGTCGGGACTGGTCCGGAACCCACGCCGAAGATCTGGGCAGCCGCAACGGCTTCAAGATCAACAAGAAGAGAACCAAAAAAAAGACGCTCAAAGATCGCGACGAGCTCGAAGTGGGCGGCAGCCGGCTGCTCTACATCGACCCGTCCGAAGTGCGCGAGTCGCCGGTGGTGCTTCCCGATGAAGAGGACGAGCGCACCGTCTCGCCCGGCCCCGAGGAAGAGGAGCCTGAACCCAAGCGCGCCCTGTCCGTCGTCGAAGAGCCCGCGGTGGAAGAGCCCGCGGTCGAGCCGGAAGCCGACGCCAGCCCGCCGGAAGGCGAAGTCGACCCGGAAGAAGGCCAGGAAGAGCCTCCGGCCGAGTCGGAGCTCGAGGGGCAGGACGAAGGTGGACAGGGCGGAGTCGACTTCTCGGACAAGCGCACCATTGCCTTGCTCGGCGCCTCGGCGCTGCTCGGGATCGTGGCGATCGTCTTCTTGATCTTGCTGCTCGTCGGAGCCTGACCCGCACCGATGGTTGATCTGCGGCCCCTGACCCTGGGCGAAATCATCGATCGGTCGGCGTCGTTCTGGCGATCGAACTGGAAGGCGCTCTTCAAGTTGTTCTTGGGTTCTACGGAAACCTGCTCGACCCGCAGCACGCGACCCCCGACGCGGTGCCCCAGCTGTTCTGAGTTCGGCCGAGCCCGCCTTCGCAATCAGGGCACGCTCGAGCAGCTGACGCGGCGGTTTCGGGCCTGGCTCGGCTCGTTCTTCGAGTCGCGCGGTGCAGAGACGTACTCGGGGGTCACCCGCTTTCTGGTGCTGGTCGCCGCGTTTGTCGTCGCCGGCTGGGCCACGCTGAGGGTGTGGTCACAGCGACGGCCGGCACGAGGGGCGACGGTGACGACCGGGCAAGCCCCGATTCAAAAAGCGGACCCCGCCGCCCATCTTGCGCGAGGACGGCAAAAGCTCGCTACTGATCCGCGAGCGGCGCTGCGCGACGGGCTGCTCGGGCTGCTGTGCCTGCTCGAGCAGCGAAGGCTCGCGCAGCCCGATCGGGTCCAGACCAATCTCGAGTTGGCACGCGAGCTTCCCTCGCGTGGCGCCAACCCCGAGCTGGCGCAGACCGTCGACCGCCTGCTGGGTTGGTACGACCGATCGTTCTATTCGCTCGCTCCGATCGCCACCGCCGAGGCGTTGGCCTTCCTCGAGGACATCGAGCGACTGGCGTGAAGCGCTTCGGGCCCTGGGTGGGGCTGTTCGCGCTCGCGCTCGTTTTCGGACTCGCCACCGGAACGGGCGCCCCGGACGATTCTCCGACGGCCTCGATCGGGAATCCCGGGCCCCAGGGCTTGAAGGTGCTCCATACGTGGCTTGCCGAGGGCGGCTCCCAGGTGCGGGCACTGACCCAGCCGCTGACGACTTTGCCGTCGGGCGTTGAAGTGGTGGTGATCGCCGCACCGACTCAACGGGCGGTGACCCAAGAGGAAGTTCAGGCGCTCGAAGCGTTCGTGCAGCAAGGAGGAACGCTGATCTACCTGTCTCCCCGCCCCGCCCGATCGCAGCCCCAGCTGCAGCGTTGGCTTGCACTCGAAGACGAATCGTCCAGGCGGCCCGAGTTGAAAGATGCGGTCCTGGACGACGTAGGCGGGGCGCAGGTCTCGGTCGCAGGCTCCTACGGCGTCTTGCGCGGGGTGCACCAGCTGCGCGTGTCCTCGGACACCGGGCTCTTCGTCAATGCGTCCGACGCGGTGGCGGTCGCGGGCCATTCGCTCTGGGTTCGACCCCTGGGTCAGGGGGAAGTGTGGATCGCCGCGGGAGCCGATCTGGCTGAAAACCGACGACTCGATCTGCTCGACAACCTTCAGCTGTGGAGCAACCTGCGAACCAAGCAAATCGCCTTCGATGAATTTCACTTCGTCCCCCCCCCGACCCCGCGTTGGTCGGCCAACCTCTGGGCGAGCCTCGTTCAGTTCATTTTCCTCGGGCTGCTGTTCGTCGCGGCGCGGGCTCCCCGGCTCGGCCCCGCCCGACCCACCCCGAGCAGCCTTCACCGCTCGAGCCTCGAGTACGTCACCTCGATGGGAGCGCTGATGCAGCGCGCAGGCGTCGAAGGCGAGCTCAAGCTGAAGTTGCGCGAGCGGCTGCGGCGGTTGATGCACGAACGGCTGGGAATTTCGCTCGCGCTGAGCGCGGAAGAGGCGTCGAGAATGCTCGCCAGTCACTCTGGGGTCGCGCCCGAGGCATTCCTACAGCTCGATTTGAACCTCAGAGATGACAGCGGCCCCTTTCTGGTCGCGGCGCAGCAAGCGGCCCGGCTGGAAGACATCATCGTCGGACGGATGGGCTGAGCCAGCCGTGTGTCCGAACACTTTTGCAGAGGAGCGGCGCCGGGCAGTTTGTGCAGCGCAACTACTCTTCGTGAAGAGCAAGCTGAATCCGGTGTCCCTGGGAAGTGACCGGGGCCCGCGACTTGGAATCGTCGAGGGGAGCGCACCGTGATACGCCACGGGGGTGTCCGCCGAAGTTGCGATCGACATCCGCGACGTGAGCAAGCGCTTTGGTCCGAGGTGGGCGTTGGCTCGCTTGAGCTACACGCTTCCCGTGGGCCGTTCGCTGTTGCTGACGGGCCACAACGGGTCGGGAAAGACGACACTGTTGCGAATGATCGCCACCGCGAGCTTCCCCACCGCCGGCGCGCTGGTGGTCCTCGGCAACGACTCCCGGGCCGGCCGCGACACGATTCGCCAGCAAGTCGCGCTGCTGTCGCATGCCAGCTTCCTCTACGAAGATCTGACGGCCTCGCAGAACCTGGTGATCCTCGGCCGGCTGATGGGCCTGGATAATCCCCACCAGGCGGCCGCCGCGCTGCTCGATCGGGTTGGACTCTCGGCCCGAACCGACAACCCGGTGCGCCAGTTCTCAGCCGGGATGCGCAAGCGGGTGGCGATCGCCCGGCTGCTGCTCAAGTCCCCGCTGTTGGCCCTGCTCGACGAGCCGTTCGGCGAGCTCGACCCCGCGGGGATCAACCAGATGGAAGGGCTGATCGCCGAGCTGAAAGCCAAAGGCACCACGCTGGTGCTGGCGACGCATCAGGTCGAGCAGGGCATTCGGCTGACCGAAGCGCGCCTGCACCTCGAGAACGGCCGAATCGCGGAGGCGGCGTGAACGCGCTCGCCGTTCATTCGCCGCTTCGGCGGCCGCCCGGGTTGTTGGCGACCGTGCTGATCGTCCTGCGAAAAGATCTGTTGATCGAGTGGCGGACCCGGGCGCGCCTCAACGCACTCATTTTCTTCGCCCTCGCCACGCTGCTGATGTTCAACTTCGCGCTCGGCCCGGACACGATGTTGATGCGCGCCCACGCCGCCGGGTACCTGTGGCTGGCGATCCTGTTTTCGTCGGTGCTGTCGCTGGGTGAGTCGTTTCGAATCGAGTCCGAGAACCTGGCGCTCGATGGAATCAAGCTGGCGCCGGCCGACGCGCGGGCGATCTTCCTGGGCAAGGCGGTGGGAAACACGCTGATGCTGTTGACGCTGTCGCTGGTGTTGTTGCCCGCCACCGTCGCGCTGTTCGACGTGCGGATCACTCTGGGTCTGCCGACTTTGATCGGAATTCTCTTCATCGGGTCGATGGCGATCAGCGCTCCGGGCACGATCTACGCGGCGATTGCTTCCAACGCCCGCGCCCGCGACGTGCTGCTGCCGTTGCTGTTGTTTCCGATCTTGATCCCCGCCCTGCTGGCGTGCGTGAAGGCCTCGACGCTCGTGCTCCAAGGTGATCCAATGGACCAGTTGGGCTCGTGGCTGCGGTTGCTGCTCGCCTTCGTGGTCATCTACTGGTCGATGGGATTCGTGCTGTTTCCCCGCGTCATCGAGGACGACTGACATGAAGCTCGACATTCCGATCGCCCTGATGCTGCTCGTCATCGGCCTGGTCGCCTTGAGCACCTTCAACCCCGCTTCGCGCAAGTGGGTGTGGAAGGTGATTCCCCTCATCGCGCTGGGAATGCTCGCCGTCCACCCGTACTTCGCGCTGGTGTGGGTCCCTCCCGAACGGGAAATGGGCGACGTGTACCGGATCATCTACGTCCACGTGCCGCAGATTCAGGTGGCGATGTTCGCGATGGCAATCAACGGGGTGTGCTCGCTGGCGTACCTGATGAAAAAGAGCTGGGTCAGCGACTCGCTGGCCGAGGCTTCGGCCGAGGTCGCCGTCTATATGGGCGCGGTCGCGGTGATGTTGGGATCCATCTGGGGCAAGCCGACCTGGGGCGTGTACTGGGATTGGGATCCGCGCCTCACCACCGCTGCGATCCTGATCGTGACCTACACCGGCTACCTGACGCTGCGCAGCTTCGTCGAAGACCCTGAGAAACGGGCGACCTGGAGCTCGGTGATGGGGATCATCGCGTTCGTCAACGTGCCGATCACCTACATGAGCGTGAAGTTCTGGAACAGCCTCCACCAGAAGCAGAGCTCTCCGAAGACGGTCGACCCCCAGATGGTGTGGGTGCTCCACTGGAGCCAGGTCGCGTTCTTCTGCCTGATGGTGACGTTCGTGTACTACCGGTACCAGGTGGCGAAGAAGACGCGGTCGAAGGAAGTCGCGCTGCCCGAGCAGCTGCCCCCTGCCCGCCCCCGCCCGGAGGCCGCATGACCTGGACCCTGATTGCCGCCGAGCTCGCCGCCGAAGCGCCTCGAATGGGAAGAATCGTGGGAGGCTGGGAATACGTGTGGGCTTGCTACATTCTGACCTGGACGGGAATCGTCCTTTACTCGGGCTCCCTGTTTCTTCGCCTCCGAAAGCCGTAGGTAGGTACCCATGACCCCCGCTACCAAAAATCGCATTCTGGCCATCGGAGCGCTGCTCGTCGCCGGAGGGGCGTTGGCAGTGATCTCCTGGGGGAACATCGGCGAAAACCTCGTCTACTACTGGACCCCGAGCGAGATGCTGGCCCAGGGCTCCAAAGCGTACGGCCCGACCGTTCGGCTCGGCGGAGTGGTCGAG
>JAYVCD010000444.1:0-6675 GCA_043750125.1 Archangiaceae bacterium
GGATCAAGAAGTCGGCTCGGCTTGTCGTGGTTCCCGCCGTTCAGCCGCGTTCGCCCAGGTCTCGATGAACGGGTTGGTTGCAGGCGACCGGAATCGTAGGGCGCTCGGTGACGGCGACTCGTCCCGGCGACACGGGCTGGAGGCGCTTGTTGGGTGCAATGCACCCAACCGCTGCATCACCTTGGAAGGTTGTGAATGGCTGTCACGCTGGGTGCAAGACTCCATCAGCAAAGGGTTGGAATCGTTACGAGAGATTGTTCATGGCATTCAGGAGGTCGTCGGTTCGATCCCGACTGGCTCCACTGGTACACAAGAAGGGCCTCGGTCAGTCGCCGAGGCTCTTCGTGTTTCAGGCGTCGGACTTCGCGTTGTCGGCTCAGATCCGAAGCCGGCCTCGCCGAACGAATACCGCCACCACCGCGATGCCAATGCAGGTCAGCGCGAGCGTCACGCCTGAGGCGGCTGCCACCAGCGGGGTGAGCGTGTAGCGAAGGTTCGGCCAGATCACTTTGGGCAGCGTCTCGATGTCCGGGGTGCTCAGAAACAGAGCCATCACGAACTCGTTGAGCGAAAGGATGAAGGTCATCATCGCTCCAATCCATAGGGCTGGCGCGATGAGCGGCAACGTCACCCGGAAGAGGACTCGCGTCGCAGAGGCTCCCAGTCCGCGCGCGGCGAGCTCGAGATCGACATCGACCTGCGCAATCGCGGCGCGAGCGACGAGGAAGACGACGGGCATGCTCCACAGCGTGTGCGCGAGGGCGATCGAGGGAAGGGTGCCCCACAGCCCGACCAGGCGCATCGTCGGCAGCAGCGCCATTCCCAGCACGACGACGGGAACGAATAGGGGAAACAGCACCGCGGCTTCGAGGATCCGCTGACCCCGAAAGCGATGCTTCACCACGGCAAGCGCGACTCCGACGCCGCTGACCAATGAGCCCACGATGCTCAGCGCGGCCACCTCGAAGCTGTGCCGTAGAGCGAGCGTCCATTGCGAATCGGCGAAGAACGAGCGGTACCAACGCAAAGACCAATCGCCGGTCGGAGGCTCGAGGAATTCGCCGGGGCTGAAGGACATCCACACCGCGTACGCCAATGGCCACAGGAAAATTGCGAGGGCCACTGCCAGCACGACGCGCTCGCCCACCTGCACCAGAATTCGCTTCAAGAAGGGGCTCTTCCGGCGGTTGCCGCGCGCGCAACCGCGACGACGATCGCCAGCGCGACGAGCATCGCGACCGCTTCAGCGGCCCCGCGCGGCCAATTGAGATTTTCGAAAGTCTGTCGCTGGACGTCGACCGCGAGCGTTGTCTCTTCGGGGCTCCCCATCAGGTACGGAGTGACAAAAGCCCCCAGTCCAAAAATGAGCGAGAGCATGAACGCCAGCACCAACGACGGTGCTGACAGGGGAAGTGTGACGCGAAGGAATGCGCACAGGGGTCCCGCTCCCAGTCCTCGGGCCGGGGACGGCGACGCGTCGGGCAGTGAAGCTTCCTGGCCGAACGCCGAAAAAGAAAGACCAATGGTGGCCGCGACTGCGGTCAGCGAAGACAACCGTGACGTCATGTCTACCTCGAGGGTCCACGGATCCGCGAAGGACGCGAATCCGGTGCAATGCCAAAACGGTCAACGAGAAGGCGCGGTTTCCCGCGCCCATTCAATGACTGCGTTGCGGCGGACCCTGGGCAGAAACGCTCGACAACCAGGCGACACCTGACGGCTCTGAAGAATCAGGCAGCCCCGGTGCGCGATCGACAATGAGTCGCACTCCGGCAAACTTCGGCACAGGTCCTCGAGGAGATTCTTGAGGGCGACGACATCTTCGGCCTTGTCGACATCGCGTCGTGCGACGAGAAGTTGCGAGCGCAACCCCGAACGACCCAACGATTCCAGCAGGTGAGTCGTGAGGCTGGCGTCGCGCCAGGGCAGATCTGCAATGACCTGTGTGGCCGACGCGGTGGGGACAGAGAGGAGATAAAATCCACCATCGGCGGAAGGGCCGACGACGGCTTCCTTCTCGCCCGCGGAAACAGCCTGCTCGATGTCCCGGGCACAAAGCTCGGGCGTATCCGCTCCGATCATTACAACGCGGTCGTAGCCCGCCGCGCGCGTGGTCTCGACCGCGTGAAGGAGGCGCTCACCAAAACTGGATCCGCGCTGCTCGAACGAAAGCGCGGCCGAAGGAGCGGACTCCAGCCCGTCGTGCGCAATGACAAGATCCAGCGGCACTCGCGCCGAGCGAACGACGCCAAGGGTGTGGCTGAGCATCGACCGGAACAAGTCGACGCGAGCCTGGTGCGGAAGACCTACGTCCTTCGCCTCAAGGGCGGGCGCACGAACGAACAAGAGAACTGCGGTGCGGGCGGCCAACATCGGCGCGCCTTCTATTCGCTTCGAGTAGGCATTCCAAGAATCATTTCAGACACGCATCAGCGAACGAGCTCGATGTTCTGCTCTGCGCATCCCTTCGACTTCTCGAGCGAGCGCGCGTCAGTCTTCGCTTCCGACACAGTGGTGGCAGGTGAACAGCCGCGCCGGGTCATATTTGCGCTTGATCGAGAGCAGCCGAGGGTAGTTCGTGCCCCAGAACTCCGACTGCCAGTTCGGCTCGAAATAATTCGTTTCGTTGACGTAGCTTCCGGTGTCCGGCGTGGCGGCGCGAATCACTTTCATCGCCGCGGCCACCTGGGCTTTCTGTGACTCGCCTTCGTGGACGTCGGGTTCATGGCCCTTCACGCCCGGGTAGGCCGTGTCATTGGCCGCGATGATCACCAAAGCGGCGGCGTCGTAGACCACCGGGTTCATCGCTGTCTGTCTGTCCCGCCCCAGCGCCTCGGACGAGGCCCCCGACTGTCCCTTGACCGTGACCTGGCGCATTTTGTGGGTCCAGACGAGCAGTGAGTCGGGGGCGTTGGACCGGCCGAGGTAGTCGTGGCCCGTGCCCTTGATCACCAGCGGCAGCTGGTGCTCGCGGGCAAAGTTGACGGCCGCGACCACGTCTTCGGCACGCTCTGCCGCCACTGCGACTGGGTCGCTCCGGATTGGTCCTGAAGCGCGAACGGATTCTTCAACCCGGCGATGGCCCGAGTGCACCCCTCGCTCGCTGCATCGGTCTTGCATTCAGCCAAAGGCGACTGCGGTTGTTCGAGCTTCCCCGTCAGGTTCGAGGCCAGCTGCTGCCATTGGGCAGCCGTCGGCCAGCAGGGCTGATCGGGCCGGCAGCGATGCGAGGCGGCCCTGGGGGTCGCACAGCCCGCACCCAGAAGTGAAACGAAGAAGATCGCTGCCGTCAGCACTCGCCGGTTCATGGCGCGCCCGTCTACCACGCAAAGCAAAACGCCCCCCGGCGACAGCCAGAGGGCGTTTTGGACTTCAGGCGAAACCGGAACTTACTTCGTCGGCATCGGCATCGCAGGAGGAGTCGCTTCCTTCGCCTTGATTCCCAGCAGCTCGACCTCGAAGGTCAGCACGGCGTTGGGGGGAATGACCGGGGGCGAACCGCGCTCGCCGTACGCAATGTCGCTGGGGCAGACGAGCTTGGCCTTGCCGCCGACCTTCATCTTCGCGACCCCTTCGGTCCAGCACTTGATGACGCCGTTGAGCGGGAAGTCGATCGGCGCGTTGCGCTTGTAGCTGCTGTCGAACTCGGTGCCGTCGGTCAGCGTCCCGCGGTAGTGGACGGTGACGGTGTCGGTGGCGGCTGGGGCTGCTCCGGTGCCGGGCTTGGTCGCGATGTAGACGAGGCCACTGGCGGTCTTCTCGGCGCCTTTCTCTTTGGCGGCCTTGGCGAGGAATTCTTCGCCCTTCGCCTTCTCGATCTTCCCGCGGGCCTCACGGCGCGTCGTCACCAGTTGCTGAATCTTCGGCATCATCTCTTCCGGCTTCACCGCCGGGGGCTTGCCCGCCGCGGCGTCCTTGATCCCCTTGAGCAGCTCGTCCATCTCGGCAGGCGAAGGGGTGAAATCGTTGGCCAGGCTCTTTCCGATCGAGGCACCGACTGCGTACATCACCTTCTTGGTGTCTTCTGCGGTCAGCGGAGCAGGAGCCGCCGGAGCAGCGCCAGGCTTCGCCGAGCCCGCGGGAGAAGCAGCAGCGCCAGACTTCGTCGGAGCATCCGGAGGGGCAGCGGCAAAGGCGCTCGCGCAGAGCAGCGCGGCGGCGATCAAAACAGTGGTGCGGTGCATGGAGTCTCGTTCTCGAAAGGGAAACAGCGGGTGGGTAATCGACAAGTTGGCTACGACTTGAAAACGTTCATCACGTCTTTGAGCAGCTTGATCGCTTCTACACGCGGACGCTGGAAGGCGTTGCGGCCCATGATCGAGCCCATTCCTCCGCCGTCCTTGATGCCGCGGATCTCTTCGAGCAACGCCTGGGTATCTTTCGCTTCTCCACCGGAGAAGATCACGATCCGCTTTCCGTTGAAGGCGCTCTGCATCACGTGCTGCACGCGCTCGGACATCGTCTTGATCGGAATGTTGAACTTCTCGAACACCTTCTTCGCTTCAGGGTTTTCGAGGTGTCCGTTCGGAGGCTTGACCTTGATCACATGCGCGCCCAGCTGGGCAGAAATCTGCGCCGCGTACGCGACCACGTCGATCGCCTGCTCGCCGTCTTTCGACATTCCACTGCCGCGCGGATACGCCCAGAGCACGGTCGGAAGGCTGTAGGTCTTCGCCTCGGCGATCAGATCCCGAAGGTCCTGGTACATCTGGTTGCGCTGACTCGAGCCCGGGTAGATGGTGTAACCGATCGCCGCGCAGCCCAGCCGCACCGCGTCTTTCACCGACGCCGTCAGCGCCGAGCAGGGGTCGCCGATCTTCGCCAGCGAGTCCGAGTTGTTGAGCTTGAGGATCAGCGGAATCTCACCCTGCAGCTTGCCCGCGACCGCTTCCAGAAAACCCAGCGGAGCCGCGTACGCATTGCAGCCCGAGTCGATCGCCAGCTGCGCGTGGTAGTCGGGATCGTAGCCGGCCGGGTTGGGCGCGAAGCTGCGCGCGGGGCCGTGTTCGAAGCCCTGGTCGACCGGCAGGATCACCATTCGGCCTGTCCCGGCCAGCGTGCCGTGGTTCAGCAGGCGGGCCAGCTGGGTCAGGGTTCCGGGGCTGTCGGACGGGTACCACGAGAGGATCTGTTTGACGCGATCGGTATGGGCCATGGGCGTCTCCTTCTGAGAAAAAGAGGCGGCCCGTATAACTCACTTTTTTGGAGGTGGGTCCGCGATCTTCAGCGGGAAGGTCCCCAGGGGGGCGCCCGCAACCCGGACCAACACCTGGTACGCGCCAGTGCCGCGCGGCAGCTGGGTGCGTTCCCAGTCGACCGTGTAATCGACCTCCATTTCCTTCTGGCCCCGGAAAAAGAGCTCTCCCGACGCCTGCATCAGGGTGTCGCTGCGGGGGTCGAGGATCACCACGTCGATCGGAGCGTTGGTTTTCTGAGTGCAGCGAACCCGGACCACGGTCGAGAACTTCTCGGTGGTCGGAGGGTTTCCGTCGGTCGCCACCTGCTCGAACGGGGCGGACGGCTTGGCCCCTTCCGCGGTGCGAAGAAAAGACTTCCCGTGAAGGACCCTCACCACGGTGTACTCGGCGCTGGCCGAGGTGGTGGTCGGCACCTGCTGCGCGGTCTTTTCTTTGGGCTTTTCTATGTTCTCGCCCGAGGGCAGGGCGTTGAACGTCTTTGGAAGTCCCAGGTCGAGCTTGGCGGCCTTCGGCTTGGCTTTGGGCGCAGCAGCCAGGGCACAGCTTCCACTCAAAATCACGACGGCGGCGATCAGTCTCACGGACATGCACCCACCCTACCGCAACACATTCCGCACTTGGATCGCCCCGTGAGTTGAATGGACCCCCGCCCCTGTGGGTTAACGCGCCTCAACTATCTCTTTGTCCTCAAGAGGGCCGGATGTTCACTTCACTTTTGGTTGTTTCTCTCGGCGTCCTCGGAGCCGCCACCCCGCTCGAGGTGGTCAAGAATGGCAATTCCGAAGTGCAGAAGATTGCCGCTTCGGCAGGCGCAGCCGACAAGTTGGCCGCGCGCGCCGACGACTTCGTCGACTTCGGCGAGCTGGCCAAGCGGGCCCTGGGCAAAGACTGGTCGAAGCTCAGCAAAGCGCAGCAAGACGATTTTGCTCAGACGATGAGGGTGCTGCTGCGCGCCTCTTACGCCTCGAAAGCCCAGGTCGACGGGAAGGGGAAGGTCAGCACCGAGTACGGCGAAGAGCAGATCACCGGCAACGAGGCGGCGGTCGGGACCACGCTGGTGATGAACAACGATCGCTTTCCGGTCGACTACAAGCTCTACCGGGTCGACGCGAAGAGCCCGTGGAAGATCTACGACGTGGTGACCGACACGGTGTCACTCGTCGAGGCCTACCAGGACCAGTTCCGGGTGCTGATCAACACCAAGGGCATCGACGGCTTGCTCAAGACGCTCAAGGCCAAGCGCGAGAAGTTCGAGAAGAAGAACGCCCTGGTCGCCAACTAAGCTACCGCTGAAACAGACCCCGCAACGACTTGCGGCGCTGCCAGAGCTTTCGCAGATCGCCGGCGCCCAAGTTTGCGGCCCGCCAGGTCAGCCGTTCCACACTGTCGAAGAAATTTCCGGCCATCGCGCGGGAAGGAAGCTGCGCCAGGTTCGAGAGCACCGATTGAGCCTCTGAAGGCATGGCCACCACCGGCG
>JAYVCD010000445.1:0-5066 GCA_043750125.1 Archangiaceae bacterium
AACTACCATTGCGCGATCTTCCCGCACAAGGCCCTCCCTCGTGAAAGCACCATCGCTGACCCCGCTCAACCGCCGAAGTCTGCGAAGGTCGGGCTAGGAAGCCCTGTGCTGTCTCGTCGGAACGCGCTCGCGGCGCTTGCATTGGGGCTGGCAGGCGTCGCCCACGCGGCCGAAGTACGCCCGGGCCTCGGCCTCGGCATCGGCGCGTTTGCGGCCCTTCCGTCGTCTCCCCTGGTTTCGCCCCGCTTCGATGTGCAGGTCGAAGGAGGCACGGGGTATGTCGCGTTCTTCGTCGCCGCCCGCTTCGGCACCTTCTTCGCTGCCCCGGGAAAGCTGTTCGCTGCGACTCTCGAGGCGGGGGCCCGCTGGCACGTCACCCGGAACATCACCCTTGGGCTCGCGATCGCCACCGGTCTGGCGGTGTTCCTGATCAAAGGCGGCGGCTCGTTGTTGATGATTGGAGCCACGCTCGAACCGTTCACCTGGTGCTTCAACAGCCACCACGAAGTGGGCTTGACCGTGACCGGAATGTTGCCAGCCCAGCCTCCACCCGCTGCGGCCGCCGGCCCGTACTTCAGCGCGCTGCTGCTTCCGACCGTCGGGTACACCTACCGCTTTTGATCTCAGGTCACACCGGCAGCCAGAGAGTGAAGGTCGCGCCGCGCCCGGGACTCGAGCTCAGCTCGACCTCTCCGCGGTGGGCCTCGACGATTCGCTTCACCACCGCAAGGCCCAGCCCGCTGCCGGTGGCCTTGGTGCTGACGAAGGGCTGAAAGACGCTCTGGGTGAGCGCCGCGGGAACTCCCGGCCCCGAGTCGACGACATCGATGCGAGCAGACGAGACGCCCTGGCGCGGCTCGAGGGTCAAGCTGACCTTCACTTCGCCCCCGCGCGGCATGGCCTGCACCGCGTTCAGCAACAGGTTGAGCAGCGCCTGGCGCAACATCCGCTCGTCGACGGGAACCCGGGGGAAGTTCTCTGACACTTCGACCGTCAGCTTCACTCCGGCAGCTTTTCGCGCCGTCTCGATCACCTTGAATGCACTGGCCACAATCTGCGGCAGCGATTCGGGGACCAGCTCGGGTGCGTGGGGGCGCGCGAACTCGAGCAGGTCAGCGACGATGGTGTCGATCCGTTCGGCCTCTTCATCGATCATCTCGAAAAGGTGGGCCGCTTCTCCTGTCGGCGCGAGCAACCGCTTCAGCGCAGACACCGAGTTGTAGATCACCCCCAACGGGTTTCTCACCTCGTGGGCGACCATCGCCGACAGCTCGCCCAGGGCCGCGAGCCGCTCGCGCTTCACCAGCTCGATCTGCGCGTCGGTCAGCCGGTCGTAGCTCTTCTTCAGGTCTTCGAACAGTTGGGCATTGGCAACCGCGACCGCAATTTGTCCACAGACGATGGTCGCGTTCTCGACCTCGGCCTCAGTCCATTCGCGCTCACGCACCGAATCGCCGATGACCGCGGCGCCCAGCGGCTGCCCCCGCAACATCAGCGGAAGCGCGAGCAGGCTCTTCATCTGGTAGCGGGCGTTGAGGTCCTGATTCACCTGCGGCGAGCGCAGGGCCGCCTGCTCGCGCACCGGCTGCTTCAACAAGACCGCGCGCGACGCCAGGGAAGGGCTCTCGAGGGGCAAGCGGACCTGGGCAAAGTGGTCCTGGTGTTCCTTCGCCGACGTGACCACGCCCTTCAACTTTCCCGTCGGTTCGATCAACCAGAGAAAGGAATGAGACGCGCCGACAATTCGCGCCAGGTGGACTGCCGAGGCCTCGAGGATCTGCGCCAGGTCGAGCGATCCGGTGATCAGCCGACCCACGTCGAGCATCACTTTGAGATCTTCAGATCGCATCCGTTGTTGCTCGAGCAGTCGGGCGTGCTCGACCGCGGTTGCAGCGTGCGACGCGCAGGCCTCGAGCAGCTCGAGCTCGCCGCGACTGAAGGGTCGGTCGATCGTCCTCAGCGCGTAGAAGCTGCCGATCGGCCGATCGTGCATCAACAGAGGCATCGCCGCGCCGAAGCGAATGCCTCGCTTGCGAAGCAGCTCGCGGGTGCGCACCGGCCAGTCGTCCACCGAGGAAGTGACCGTCGACCCGGCGAGCACCGCCCGACCCGACAGGCTGCTGTCGTCAATCGGGAGCACGCGAATCTTGTCCAGATCCCCAGGGCTGCCGTCGCCGCCGAAGCTGCCCGCGAACACCAATTGGTTTTCCTGGACCAGGTGCATGTGGGCCGCGAACAGCTCGAACGATTCGACCACCTGCTGCAGCAGCTGAGCGACGAGCTCGGACAGCGGCTGCAAGCGGGTGCCGACCCGGGCAAGGCGCACCAGCAGCGCCCGTTGACGCTCTGCTCCCAGAGTGGTGCGAGAAAGCCGGCCCATTTTGGCGAGGGCATACCATTGGGTGCGAGGGTGGCACTACGGGTGAAGGACCCCCTTGATGCAACCTTGCTTCTTGTCTCGGAACATCTTGTACGCCGCCGGAGCGTCCTCGAGCTTCAGCTCGTGGGTGATGACGAACGAATCGCCGGGTAGAAGAGCTTTTCTTCGATCGTCGCGTGGGCCGCGAGCGAATCGGCCAGCCGACTGAAAATGGCCCACCGGGAAATCCGACTCTCAGCTGCCTCGTCTCGTCGAACAGGTCTTCGACTGAGTCTCCAGGTGTCTTCCTGTTGTCTTTCAAGCTTCGTTCCACCCGTGGGGTATGTGACGAAGTGTCCCAATGACCGACTCGGCAAAGCCGTTGCAGCAAGGCGCGCGCGTGAAGATCCCCTTGATCGCGACCTATCGGCTTCAGCTGGGCCCCACGCTCGACTTCGCTCAGGCCGCAGCGCGGGTTCCGTACCTTAAAAAGCTCGGCATCAGTCACCTCTACCTCTCGCCCATTCTCGAGGCGGCGGCCGGAAGCCTTCACGGCTACGACGTGATCAGCCACCAGCAGATTTCGCAGGTGCTGGGAGGAGAAGAAGGCTTCACCCGACTGGCGAACGCCGCCCACAGCGCCCAGATCGGAATCGTGCTCGACGTAGTCCCCAACCACATGTCGACCGCCGACGAACGCAACCTGTGGTGGTGGGACGTGCTGGAAAATGGCCGGGCGGGCCGCTGGGCCCATGCCTTCGACATCGATTGGGATCCTCCCGAGCAGCGGCTGAAGGACGTCGTGCTGTTGCCGGTGTTGGGCAACCACCTCAGCCACGCGTTGGAAGCCCAAGAGGTCAAGGTCGAACGCACCGGAGCGCGCTTCACCGTGCGCTACTTCGAGCACCGCTTCCCGGTGGCCCCCCGTTCCCTGGGCAGCCTGCTGCAGCACGCCGCCACCCGCTGCGAGGTGCCGCAGCTGGGCTTTCTGGCCGACGCCTTCGCCGGCCTGCCATTGCCCACCGAGGTCGACGGGGCCAGCGTCGAGCGGCGTCACCGCGACAAAGAGGTGCTGCGCGGCCTGCTCGAAGAGTTGTTGGAGGCCTCACCCCCGGTGACCCGGGCGATCGACCAGACCCTCGAGCAGGTCAACGACGCGCCACAAATGCTCGATGCGCTGCTGCAACTGCAGAATTATCGCCTCTCGTTCTGGAGATCTGCCGAGCACGATCTGGACTACCGGCGCTTCTTCGACGTGAACAACCTGGTGGCGCTGCGCATGGAAGACCCGCGTGTCTTCGATCAAGCCCATGCCTTGATTCACCGGCTGTACCTTCGCGGTGACATCGATGGCCTGCGGGTGGACCACGTCGATGGGCTCGCCGACCCCGCGGGGTACCTGAAGACTCTTCGCGCGTTGGTTCCCGACGCGACCCTTCATGTCGAGAAGATCCTGGGCATCGACGAGCCGCTTCCCGCCTGGCCGATCGACGGCACCACCGGGTACGAGCACGGCGCTCAGCTGGCAGCGCTGTTCACCCTGCCTTCGTCGGAACAGACGTTGAAGGCCCTCGATACCGAGCTCACCGGCGAAAGCCTGCCGTTCGACCAGGTGTCCCGTTCGTCGCGGCAGCAGGTCTTGCGCGAGCTGTTGGGAAGCGACGTAAACCGGTTGGCGAACCTGCTGATGCGGGTGGGTGAGCGGTATTGGCGGGTGCGCGATCATTCCCGCCACGAGCACCGCGAGCTGATCGCAGCCCTGGCGGCCTCATTTCCCGTCTACCGCAGCTACGTGGTGCCCGCTGATCGCGAAGTCAGCGCCCAGGATCAAGCGGTGATCGAACGGGCAATGGCCTGCGCGCGAACCCTGGCTCCCACGGTGGACTCGGTGCTGTTCGACTTCGTCGCCGACCTGCTGCTGCTCAAGAGCACCGGCCCGCTCGAGGCCGAGTTCGTCAGCCACTTTCAGCAACTGACCGGGCCGGCGATGGCCAAGGGTGTCGAGGACACCGCGTTCTATCGGTACACCACCCTGCTTGCCCTGGCCGAAGTCGGCGGAAGCCCGGAACGCTTTCACCTGACCCTGGCCGGCTTCCACCAGGCCAACCTCGATACCCAGAAATACTGGCCCCGCCGGCTCAACGCCACCTCGACCCACGACAGCAAGCGCAGCGCCGACGTCCGCGCCCGGTTGATCGCGATGTCTCAAGGCCCCGAGGCCTTCGCGAAGCTGGCCCGCGCCTTCTTCCAGTGCACCGAGGCTCACCTCACCGGCGGTCTGCCCGACCCGAAGTTGCGGATGATTGCGCTGCAAACCTTGATCGGCGCCTGGCCGCTGCACCCCGCCCGGTTCAAGGCCACGCTCGAGAAGTCAGCGCGGGAATCGAAGACCTTCACCAGTTGGCTTCGAGCAGATCCGCTCTACGACCAGGCGCTCGAAACTTTTGCGCGGGGCGTGATCTCCGACCCCATGGTGGGCAAGTTGCTCGAGAGCTTCGTGGCGCAGCTGCTGCCCACCGCGCGGGCGATTTCGACCGGGTGGGTCCTGCTCAAGTGCACCTGCCCCGGAGTGCCCGGCCTCTACCAGGGCACCGAGCTGTGGAATCACGCCCTGGTGGACCCCGACAATCGGAACACCGTGAACTGGGGCATCCGCGAAGAGGCGATCGAGCAGACCCGGTTGCCCGCGCTCGCCGCGGACGAGATC
>JAYVCD010000446.1:0-4405 GCA_043750125.1 Archangiaceae bacterium
TGGACGACGTGCTGCGAGCGCGGGCCGGAGAGGTGCCCGGCTACCGCACGCTCGACATGCTGATGGTGGAAGGAAAGCGGGCTCCGTTCGCGGGGCTGGGCCTCGATGGCAAGCTGCTCAACGATTACATCTGGGTCAAACGCAAGCTCGGCAAGGGAGTGCTGTCGGGGCTGATGAATGGAGGCGCGGGGTACTTCACGTCCGTCGCACTCAAGACGGTGCCCTACTACCTGGCCAACTCGAACAAGGTGGACTGCGAAGTCATCAACGGCAAGGCCTCCGCCGCCTACCGAATTGGCCCCAATGGGCTTCCAGTGGGAGAGCCCGTCGCCCCGGGAGCCGTGATGTTTCGTGGGGAGTTGATGATGGCGGCCGCGGGCACCTCGCCCTACTACGGGTTCGAGCTGAAGATGTTTCCGTTCGCGACCAAGCGCCGAGGGATGATGAACCTGCGGATCGGGACCTTGCCAACACTGAAGATCCTGTCCAACCTCAAGGGCCTCTGGGGCGGCACCTGGTTCCCCGAAGGCATTCAGGACTTTCACTGCTCGGACGTGACGATCAATTTCGGCCGGGCGATGCCGTTTCAGGTCTCAGGAGACGCCGAGGGCTATCGCGACACGGTGCGGATCCAGATGGCCCCCGAGCCGATCGAAGTGGTCGACTTCTCGGGCGCGATCAACTGAAAGCCCACCCGATGCTCGAGGTACCCCGCTCTACCGGTGTTTAGCCGCCATCGCGCGAAGCCGGAGGTCTTTCTCCAGGCTCTTTGCGTCGCGCCACCACCAGGGCGATCGTCACTCCGGTGTGGCCGCCCAGGCTCTGGTGCATCGCAATCTCTTCGCGCAGCGCTTTGACCTGGGGGGCGCTCTCGGCAGGCTGCCGCTGGAGCACCGTTTCCATTTCTGCGTAGTACTCGTCGAGCTCTGATTCTCCGATCGTCTCGATGGTCTCGGGCTCGTAGCCGTGGCGCTCGACGCTCATCAAGGCGTCGCGCGGCAGCAGCAGCGGTTGCCCCAACCGCGCTTGCCAGAAATCGAGTGCGGCTTGAACCGGGCTGCGGCCGACTTTCACCGGCCAGGTGAGCGCGAGCCGGCCCTTGGGCGCCAGAAAACGACGAAGCGCGGCGGCGGCCACATCAAGGGGCGCAATCAGGCGGCCCAGGCTGACGATTCCGTCGAATTCGTGTTCGGCGAAGGGCAGGCCGTTCCAGCTGACCTGCTTGAGGGTGACCTTGTCCTGAAGTCCAGCCGCCTTCAGACGGTCTTTCACCCCGTCGAGCACGCGCGGGTCTGAGTCGACAGCAGTGACCGCTGCTTTCAGGCTGGTGACGAGCAGCCCCGCCACCGCGCTGGCTCCGAGCTCGAGAATCCGGGGCCCTGGCATCCAATGGGCCGTGCGCGCGATGCGCAAGAGCGTCGCTTCGCTGGAAAAAAGCCGCCGCGCGTCAGGCGGCAAATAAATGGGGAATGCGTCGGCCATGCGGCTTTTCGCGTCCTAACAGGTGCGCTGTTTCACAGGTAGTAGAGGATGCGTTTCTCTTTGAAAAGCTGCCCGTAGATTGTCTGCCGCTGTTCCTCTGACAGTAAGACGACTGTCACCGTCAGCGAAATGTACCTGCCCTGCCGCGAGGGAAGCTCGGCGATGGAATCGGGCGACACATCGGTGCCCATCAACCGTTTGAACAACAAGCGGATGTATTCCCTGAAGCCGTGCTCCTGCTTCCCGATCACCTTGAAGGCGTAATCGGTGGGGTAGACGATCAGGGGTGGCTTGTCCGGCTTGTTTGCCTCGTCCGTACCCATCGCGTTTACAGAAGGTTGGTGGCCAGTTCGGCGAGCACGCTGCGCTCCCCTTTGTTCATGGTCATGTGACCGGCGATCTTCTCGTTTTTGAAACGATTAACGACGTGGACGAGGCCGTTGTTGGTCGAGTCAACGTACGGGTTATCGATTTGAAAGGGGTCGCCGGTGAGGACGATTTTGGTGTTGTCGCCCACGCGAGTGATGATCGTCTTGACCTCGTGCGGGGTGAGGTTCTGCGCCTCGTCGACAATGATGTACTGGTTGGGAATCGAGCGCCCGCGAATGTAGGTCAGCGGCTCGATTTCGATGATCCCCAGGTCGACCAGCTCGTGGTACCCCCGACCGGCCTTCTTGTCGGTGCGAGAGATGTTGAGCAGGAACTCGACGTTGTCGAAGATCGGCTGCATCCAGGGGTTGAGCTTCTCTTCGACTGAGCCGGGCAAATACCCAATGTCGCGGCCCAGGGGGAAGATCGGTCGGCTGACCAACAGCTTCTGGTAGACGGCCTCCTCGGTCACCTTGTGGAGGCCTGAGGCGATCGCCATCAGCGTCTTGCCGGTGCCGGCTTTGCCTACGATCGTGACGAGCTTGATCTCGTCGTTCATCAACAAGTCGAGCAGGAAGCTCTGTTCCATGTTGCGGGGACGAAGGCCCCAGACGCCGTCTTTGCCGGTTCGCACCAGCGGGACCACTTTGCCCTTGGTCGCGTTGTAGCGACCCATCGCGGTGTGCGAAGGGTTGGCCACGTCCTTGAGCAGCACGAATTGGTTGGGCAGCAGCGGCTCGCCCCCTGGCGCGTCGAGCTCGGCTCCTGGTTTGTACAGCTGGTCGACCAGCTCGGCGGCCACCGACAGCTCGACCAGACCAGAGTACAGCTCGCTGATCTCGACCCGTTCGGGCTCATAGTCGGCCGCGAGCAACCCCAGCGCATCGGCACGGATGCGAAGGTTGGTGTCCTTGGTGATGAAGAACGCAGCCGTTTCAGGATCCTGATTCTTCTGGTCGATCGCGACCGCGAGAATCCGGTTGTCCATCAGCTGACCGTCGGCCATCGACTTGGGCAGCTCGTGATGGGTGAAGCTCACCTTCAGGGTGCCGCCGTTGGGCAGCGGCACACCTTCGGCGAGGGTCCCTTCTACGCGATGCTTATCGAGGTACCGCGCGACCTGACGGGCGTTGCGACCCAGCTCGCTCATGTCCTTCTTGAATGAGTCGAGCTCTTCGATGACGTAGATCGGAATGATGACCGTGTTGTCGTCGAAGCTGTAGATCGATCGTGGGTCGTGCAGCAGAACGTTCGTGTCGAGGATGAAGTTCTTGCGCGCCAATGTTCCCCCGGAAGTGAAGTCTTCCAATAATGCGAGTGACTGAAGTCTGTCACACGTACTTGATGGCCACCACCGTCAGTTCCACCTCACCCATCGGTCTTTTCACAGTGACCGTTTCACCTTTGCGCCGGCCGACCAGGGCCCGCCCGATGGGGGACTCCACGCTGATCCGCCCGCCTTTGGTGTCGGTCTCGTCGGGCCCGACGATTTGATAGGTGCGAACGTCCCCCTCTTCGCTCTTCAAGGTGACGGTGGCTCCGAAGTACACCCGATGGGAATCGGTCTGTTCCGTGGGGTCCACGACGGTCGAGATTTCGAGCCGCTTCTTCAGGAAGTGCAGCCGGCGATCGATCTCGCGCAACCGCTTCTTCCCGTAGATGTATTCGGCGTTTTCACTGCGATCTCCGTGAGCGGCGGCGACCGTGACTTCCGCGGTCACCTTCGGGCGTTCGACGTTGAGCAGGTGCCGCAGCTCGTTGTGCATCAGGTCCGAGCCGGCGCGGGTGAGGTAGAGCTTTCCGCGAAGCGGGGCTTCGTCTTCTTCGTCGGGATCCATGGGGAAGGTTCGCTGAAGCCCTTTGTCTAACCGTTTTTCGTGCTATTGCGCCGCCCGCCATGCGCCTGTTTTCGATTTTCCTCATCTGTTCCGGCCTGCTCGCCTGCGAAAAGGTCGACTACCTCGAGCTGTCTCCCGAGGCGGTCGTCCTGAAGCAGCCGAACAACGAGGTCTGGGTTCAGGCGAAGGCGATGAGCCACACCGGGGTGCAGGCGCCCCGGGCGATGATCGGTTGGTCGATCAAGAACCCCAGCATCGCGACGGTCGATGCCAAGGGCAAAGTCCGGCCGATCAAGAGCGGACACACCGAAGTGATCGCGATCCACAAGTCGATTACTGCATCGGTGCCGGTCGATGTGCTCTACACCGAGAAAGTGGAGGTTGAGCCCAAGGACGTGACGGTGAGCGAGGGAGGCGAGCCGGTCGAGCTGAAGGCGACTGCATTCGACTACCTTGGCCGGCGACTGAAAGATCGCAGTCCGACGTTTCATTCGAGTGACTCGAAAGTGGTGAGCATGGGGCAAAACGCTGTATTTGGTCTGGCGCCCGGCTCGGCAGTGGTGGACGTTCAGGTTGATGGAGCCAAGGCGTCAGTGAAAGTCGTGGTGGAGGCCGATAAGGCAAAACCAAAGAAGTGACGAGTCGATAGCTCAGTTGGTAGAGCACCGGCCTTTTAAGCCGAGGGTCGGGGGTTCAAATCCCCCTCGACTCACTTC
>JAYVCD010000447.1:0-11406 GCA_043750125.1 Archangiaceae bacterium
TGATGTTTTCGCGGCCGGAAGAGTCGCTGGGGCACCTGGAGACGTTGGTGTCCGACGCGGCGTGGATTCTCGAGAAGCTGGGGCTGCACCACCGGGTGAGCCTGCTGTGCACCGCGGACATGGGCTTTGCCTCGCAGAAGACCTACGACATCGAGGTGTGGTTGCCGGGGCAGCAGGCCTTTCGCGAAATTTCGAGCTGCTCGAACTTCGGCGACTTCCAGGCGCGGCGGGCAAAGATCCGCTGGCGGCCCGCGAAGGGAGACAAACCCCAGCTGCTGCATACCCTCAACGGCTCGGGCCTCGCAGTCGGCCGGACGCTGGTTGCGATTTTGGAGAACTACCAGCGAGAAGATGGCTCGGTCGGGATCCCCGAAATCTTGAGGCCGTACATGGGGGGCGCAGTCGAGCTCAAGCCGTGAAGCTCGACGCTCAGAGCAGCCTGCTGGTGCTCACCGGTGCCGGGGTGTCGGCCGAAAGCGGGCTCCCGACTTTCCGGGACGCCCAAGGGTTGTGGGAAACGCATCCCGTCGAAGAGGTCGCATCGCCAGAAGGGTTTCGGCATGATCCCGCTTTGGTGTGGCGCTTTTATTCGCAGCGTCGGGCGGCGGCGTCGAGCTGCGTGCCGAACGCCGGCCACGCGGCGCTGGTCGAAATTGAGCAGCGGCTTGGAGATCGCTTTCTGCTCGTCACCCAGAACGTGGACGGGCTTCATCTGAAGGCGGGCAGCCAGCGGGTGATCGAGCTGCACGGAAACCTGTTCACGTCGCGCTGCTCGGGGTGCGATCGCGACCCGTTCGAAGATCCACGGCTGTACTTCGAGGCGCTGCCGCAGTGCGAGCGTTGCCTCGAGGCCGGCCAGAAGGCGCTGGTCCGCCCTCACATCGTCTGGTTCGGTGAATCGCTTGAACCCGCCCACTTTCAACAGATCGACGCCTTCATCAAAAAAATTGAAGCCCGCCGCTGGGTGTTTCTCGCGGTCGGCACTTCGGGCGTCGTCTACCCCGCTTCCGGGCTGGTGAACCTGGCCGCTCGGCACGGAGCCGAGACCTGGCTCGTCAACGCCGACCCGGCCGACAACGGATCTCGGTTCGACCACTTCGTGCAGGGGAAGAGCGCCCAGGTGCTGCCGGCAATGGCCGCAAACGTCGTTGGCAAAGCGTCGACGCCCGTGGTACGCGGGCCCGGCTTTGGCCGAAGCTCCTCAGGGTCAAACGGCAGGACGGAGGTAGAAGTCAGGAAGAAGTTGAAATAGGAGGCCGCGAAGCGAAGGAGCAGTGGCCGAGCGGCTGAAGGCGGCGGTCTTGAAAACCGTTAAGGGTGAAAGCCCTTCGAAGGTTCGAATCCTTCCTGCTCCGAGATTGGTGTAGAAATTTGGCTCTTTGAAATGAAATCTGGAGAGTTGGCCGAGCGGCTGAAGGCGCAGGTTTGCTAAACCTGTATACTGGCAACGGTATCGAGGGTTCGAATCCCTCACTCTCCACCAAGTTTTGGGCTCGCTTAGCTCAGCTGGATAGAGCATTGGACTACGAATCCAAAGGCCAGTGGTTCGAATCCACTAGCGAGCACAGAAACGTCGTGGATGAACGGTTCATGACCCAGGCGCTGCAGCTGGCGCGAGAAGCAGAACAGTTGGGGGAAGTTCCGGTGGGCGCGGTGGTGGTGGTGGGCGGGGAAGTGGTGGGGCGCGGGTACAACCGGCGCGAGGTGGATGCAGATCCACTGTCTCATGCAGAATTGAAGGCGATCGCCGAAGCAAGCCAGAAGCTGAAGTCGTGGCGGTTGAGTGAAGCGACGCTGTACGTGACGTTGGAGCCCTGCACGATGTGCGCAGGGGCGCTGATTCAGGCGCGGCTGGGAAGGTTGGTGTTCGGAGCGATGGATCCCAAAGCAGGGGCGGTAGGCAGTCTGTATGACCTGCTGGCAGACAAGCGGCTAAACCACGAAGTCGAAGTGACCCGCGGAGTGATGGAAGTGGAATGCGGAAAGATTTTGAAGGACTTCTTCGTCGCGCTGCGCGGGCGGAAGAAGACAAAAGAATAGGTGTTGGAGAGCTGGCCGAGTGGTCGAAGGCACCTGACTCGAAATCAGGCGTACCGGTAACGGTACCGTAGGTTCGAATCCTACGCTCTCCGCTTCACGGAAGAGGGCCAGGGAGAGGTGGCCGAGTGGCTGAAGGCGCACGCCTGGAAAGCGTGTGAACTGGAAACGGTTTCGTGGGTTCGAATCCCACCCTCTCCGCTGTAAAGGTTTGTGGTCGGGACAACGTGGGGCCGTGAACCCCGCCAGGTCCGGAAGGAAGCAACGGTAGCGTTACTTCGCGTGTGTCCCGGCCGTCTTTTTATTCGAGCGCGTCGCATCGGTTCCACGGTGCGACGCGCTTGGTTTTTCGGAGGCAGATGGAAAGCAGTGAGGTGGTAGAAGGCAGCGTGGCCGCAGCTGCTCCTACAGATTTTGCCCTTGATCTCGCTACGCGCATTGGCGCGCGGTTGAGCGAGGGCGGATTTCGTAAACGCGAGCCGGGGATCTTCACCAAGGAGATCGCGCCGGACGTGCTGGGATGGGTGGGAATCACCCTGACGGGAAAGAAGCCCGATGGGTTGACGTACGTCAATCCGATCGTCGGCATCCGCCACCAGCTGATCGAAGCCAAGTGGGCCAAGCTGATCGGCGAAAAGCCGCACCCCTACCTGCTGCCGACGCTCAGCACCAATGCCGGCTTCCTCGGGCCCCGTCGCGAATACAAAGAGTGGGGCTTCGAAGAGGGCAAGGACAACACGTCGATCATCGCCCGGCTCGCGCGCTTCGTGCTCAGCACCGGGCTGCAGTTCATGAAAGAGACATCTGCGCTGGGGAAAATCCTCGAGCGGACCGACATGATGGTTCCCGATTCCGAGCTGTTCCGGGTGCCGATCATTCACTGGTTGGGCGGCGACGAAGAGCAGGTGCGGGTCACGCTGCGCGCCGAGATCGCCAAGACGCGAAAGCGCAAAGACAAAGTCATCGAGGACTACCGGCTGTTCGCGAAGAAGCTGATGGGCGAGCTCGAATAGGGGCTCGAGGCTCACCGCGCGAGCAACTTCGCCCGACCGTCGGTCTGAAGCAGCGTGAACCCGGCTTGCTGCAGTTGAAGCAGCGCCCGGTCGTCCCAGATCACGGCCCGATTGAACGTGGGAGTGGCCATCGCCTGAACGAACCGCTCGTCTTCAGCAAAGTCGCAGGGAAACCAGGGAATGTTCTTGCCCAGGTAGAAGAACCCGGGCGCCCCCCAGACGCCTTCATTCACGATCACCAGCCCGGTCGCCTCGCGCGCGGCGCGAACCACGAGCCGGAATTGCTCGGGGCGCTCGGGTCGAAAGGGTGAGGGGAAGAAGAGAATCGCCAGCCCGGCGACCAGCGAAGTGGCGAACAGCAGGGTTGCCTTTTTTGGTCCGACGCGGCTCAACCCGGCAAGCCAGGGCGGCGCCGCGGCCACCAACAACAGCACCAGGCCGGGGTAGAGAAACCGCGCCTCTTTGTGAGGGGTCAGGGAAAGGGCCGCGACGTAAGCGAGCCCACAGAAGGCGAACAGCGAGGCTCCGTCGGCGCGCCGGGTGAGACCCAGCACCAGTCCTGGCCAGGCCCACAGCGCCAGCCACCCGAGCAGCGGCAGGTAGAACCAGGTGGGCTCGGAGCCGAACTGCGCTGCCCCCTGCCCCGAGGTGAGGTTGAACTCGATGTACTTGCGCAGCGAATGAAACGGCGCGCCCCAGCTCACCCAGTCGAGTCCTCCGAGGGCCAGCGCGACGAGGACACCGCCGAGGATGGTGAAGAGCAGCGGCTTCCAGGCGCGCGTGGCGACCAACCAGGCCAGCGCCCCGAGCACCACGACCGCCGAGCCGTAGCGGGTGACCACCGCCAAACCGAGCAGCGCTCCACCCCAGGCCGCCACGTGCCACGGCCGGGTTGCCGAGGCATCGAGGCGCTCGAGCGCTACGACCAGCAGCGCCGCGCTGAAAGACTCGCCCATGGTGCGACCGGCGAAGTGAATGACCGGACCGTAGAGGCCGACGAGGACCATCGAGGCCAGCGCGAGGGGCGATGAGACTCTGCGCGCGGTCAGACGGTAGACGGCGAGCAGCATCGCGAGGTGGAGCGCGAATTGGGGGACCTCGAGCCAGGCCCGTCGCGCGAGAGGATCGTTGATTCCCAGGGTGGCGCCGACCTTCAACAGCCAGGCGAACAAGCCCGGCACCGCCCAGTTGCGCAGCCCGACCTGCCATTCCCAGGCGAGAATTCCGTAACCGAAGGCGCGATAGTTGGCGGGCTCGAGCGTCTGAAATACTTCGTCCGGATGCAGCCGGCCCAGCTGGGCCACGGCGACCCCCGCGGCGACGGAGGCGATGGCTGCAGCGACGAGACGAATGCGGGTGGGGGTGGGCTGCACGCTTAGAGCGCAACGCCGTAGAGCCCCGAGTACTTCTCTTTGAGGTAGGCGATGAAATCTAAGTCGGTGAGCCCGTTTTGGGTGACCTCGCGAATGCGATCTTCGGCCTCGAGCCGGTACCCCTGGCGGTGAATGTTCGAGCCCAGCCAGTCGCGCAGCGGACGCAACTGGCCCTGGGCGATCGACGCTTCGAGCCCGGGCACCTGCTTCTTCGCGCAGGCGTAGAGCGAGGCGGAATACAGGTTTCCCAGCGCGTAGGTGGCGAAGTAGCCGAAGTCTCCCCAGGCCCAGTGGATGTCCTGCAGAACCCCGAGGACCGGGTGGGGAGGCGTCAGCCCGAGCAGGGCCTTCGTCTTCTCGTTCCACGCGGCCTCGAGATCTTTGACCTGCAGCTGCCCGCGCAGCAGCGACACCTCGAGCTCGTACCGCAGCACGATGTGAAGGTTGTAGGTGACCTCGTCGGCCTCGACGCGCACGTAGGTCTTCTCGACCCGATTGACCGCGGCGAGAAAAGCGTCGAGCGAAACGTCGCCCAGCTGTGAGGGAAAATGCCGCTGCAACCGCGGGTAGAAGTGGGACCAGAAGGGGCGGCTGCGACCGACGACGTTTTCCCAGAGCCGAGACTGAGATTCGTGAATCCCCATCGACGGGGCGCTGGCCAGCGGAGTGCGAAAGTGATCCGGAAGGAAGCCCTGCTCGTACAGCCCGTGCCCTCCTTCGTGAATGGTCCCGAACAGCGCCGGCAGCGGGGATTCTTCGTTGAGGCGGGTGGTCAGGCGGACGTCGGTGGCGTGGGTGCCTCCGGTGAAGGGGTGAATGCTCTTGTCCTGCCGGCCCGCCTCGAGGTCGAAGCCCATCGCCTCGAGCAGCTCGACCGTGAAGCGCCACTGGGCGTCGAGCTCGAAGCGCTTGCCGGCGAAGACGTCTTTGGGCGCAGGGGCCGCGCAGAGCGTTTCGACAATCGGCATCAGCTTGGTCTTCAGCTGGGTCAGCACCGGGGTCAGCCGCTGGACCCGCATTCCCGGCTCGTAGCCTTCGAGCAGCGCGTCGTAGCGCTCTTCACCCACCCCGTACCCGTAGGCGTCGGCCTGCTCGCGGCGAAGCGTCAACAAGCTCTCGAGCGCGGGCCGGAAGATCTGGAAGTCCTTCGCGTCGCGCGCCTTGCGCCAGCTCGAGAGCGCTTTGGATTGAGCGTCGGCCAGGGCCTTGACCATGGGCGCAGGAACCTTCACCGCCCGGTCGCGTTCCTGCCCCAGCACCCGAACCATCGCCTGCTCGTCGCCGGCCCGGGCGGTCACTGTGGCGAGCAAGTCTCCCAGCCGGGGGTCGACCAGGCGCTCGTGGTACAGGCCTTGAAGCGTCGCCAGCTGCGAGGCGCGTGCGTCGTGCGCCTTCAGCGGCAGGTACGTTTCCTGGTCCCAGGTGGCCAGGCCGATGACTCCGCCCAGATCTTTGAGTTCCTGCATTCGCGACAGCAACGTCGAGAAGGTGGCGTCCATGGGTGCTCTGTAGCAGAGAGCCTACACATGGCGAACCAGCTCAGATTCTTCATGACGTCCGAGGACGAGATCGCGTTTCTGCGGTACCTCGAGCGTCACGTCTTCAAGGTGTATCCGCGCAGGGTCCCTCCGGACTGGGTTGAGTTCCGCGCCAACGCGACGCTCTACGACCAGCTGCCCGAGGAAGATTTGTACCTGGCCGCAACGGACATCGGGCCGGTGTCGGTCGACAAGATGAAGCGCGGGCCCGACAAGGGACACTGGAAGGTGCTCGAGCTGAGCTCCCCGGTCATCTACTGGGACCGCAGCCGGCTCAATGACAACAACGAGCTGCAATCGGGTCAGCTGTGGGCGGAGCTCGATGTGACTCAACAGAACGGCCGGCGCAACCCGGCGCCTGACAAGTTCCGAACGCTCTACAACGAGATCGACACGTGGATGCGGCGCACCTATCGCCGGGGAGACCCGAAGGCATTCTGGATTGGGGCGAACGCCGCGCGGGCGATCAAAGAGTCGGGGCTGGTGTTGCGTGACAATGAGCACAAGGGCAGTACCGTCGAGCTCTGGCATTAATCGGCAAAGGGGAAATCATGTCCTGGCTCGACACGCTCGACGACATCCGCACCAAAGACTTCAGCAAGGCCTCTGCGCGTCGCCGCGACAAGGCAGCGCGCGATGTGATCAACCTGTGCAGCTACGCGTGCGCGGTGGTGGCGGTCTCTCCGATTCCCTTTTCGGACGCGGTGCTGATGCTGCCGGTGCAGTCGGCGATGGTGATCACGATCGGCCACATCCACGGCCGGGCAGTGACCAAGGCCGATGCGAAGCGGTTGATCCTCGAGCTCGGAGCCACCGCGGGAATGGGAATGTTGGCGCGCCAGGGAATCAAGGCGCTGCTGCCGGTGGTCGGTGCGTTGCTCACGATTCCCGCGGCCTACGCGGCGAACTGGGGCATCGGCCGGGTGGCGATGGAATACTTCAAGAATCCTGAAGCCGTCAGCTCGGCGAGCCTGGAAGAGATCTTCAAGACCGCGAAGAAGGAAGGCAGCCAGCTGTTCTCCAAAGAGAGCTTCGAGAAGTTTCGGACGCGCAGCGCACCGCAGAAGTCAGAGCCGGCGGCGCCGAGCAAGAAAGGCAAAGCCAAGAAGGTCGTCGCAGAGAAGAAGGGCCCTCGCAGCAAGATTGCCAGGCTGGTCGAGGACGACCTCGCGGCGAAGCTGAAGAAGAACCCGGCAGTGGTGAAGGCAATCGGAGCGCGGATCCACCTCGACATCACCGGCGAAGGCGGCGGGCAGTGGACCATCGACTGCACCCGGAAAGCCGACTGGGTTCAGCCGGGGCTCCGGGCCGATTCGAAGCTCAAGGTGACGACCTCGACCGAGAGTTTTTTCGGGCTGGTCAACGGAACGACCGACGCCCAGCTGGCGGTGTTGTCGGGGAAGCTGGTGCTCGAGCCGATGGACCTCGAAGTCGCGCAGGAACTGGGCCGGCTGTTCGCCTGAAGGCGGCCCTGGGTCAGGCCGGAACGCTGACGAACTGGGTGCCTTTGATCTGCGGCGCCGCCGAGACGAACTTCAATTCGGGGTGCTTCGATTCGGCGTGCTGCAGCGCCCACTCGTCCTGAAAGAGGACCAGGGGCAGACCATCGCGGTCCTGCACCGTCTGCCGGTTCCCTTCCCAGTCGAAGGTCTTGGGATCAAAGTTCGCGCCCACCACCCAGCGGGCGGTGGTGAACGGAAGGCGATCGATGACGATGTTTGCCCCGTACTCGTGCTCGACCCGGTACTGGAGCACCTCGAACTGCAGCGCCCCCACCACCCCGACGATCGGGTCCTTCATTCCCATGTGCATCTGGTGGAAGACCTGAATCGTCCCCTCTTCCGACAGCTGCTCGATGCCCTTTTCCATCTGCTTGCGCCGCAGTGGATCTTTCGAACGGACGATCGCGAAGTGCTCGGGTGAGAAGCGCGGCACGCCCTCGAACTCGAAGCTGCCGCCTTCCACCAGGCTGTCGCCGATGCGGTATTGCCCCGGGTCGAACAGGCCGATTACGTCTCCGGGCCAGGCGTCTTCAATCGCGGTGCGCTCGGCCGCCATGAACTGGCTGGGCTTGGCCAGCCGCACGTTCTTGTGCAGCCGCGAGTGGAACGCCGACATTCCCTTGTCGTACTTGCCCGACACGACGCGAAGAAACGCGATCCGGTCGCGATGCGAAGGATCCATGTTCGCCTGAATCTTGAACACGAAGCCCGAGAACTTCGGATTCGTCGGCTCGATGAAGCCCTTGTCCGACATTCGCCCGGTGGGAGGAGGAGTCAGCTCGAGGAACGCGTCGAGGAAAGGCCGCACTCCGAAGTTGGTCATCGCCGACCCGAAGAACATCGGCGACAGCTCGGCGGCGTGGACTTTCTCGCGCGAGAACTCGTCGCCTCCGATGTCGAGCAGCTCGATGTCTTCGTTCAGCTTCTCGAGCTCGCTCTGGCTGAGGATGTTGGAAATCTCGGGGCTCGACAGCGGCACCTCGCGCTCGGTCACCTCGGACTCGCCGTGGTTTCCTTCCGACGAAAAAACGATCACGCTCTTCGCGCGACGGTCGTAGACGCCGCGGAACTCGGGGCCCGAGCCGATCGGCCAGTTCATCGGGTACGCGCGCAACCCGAGCACCTTCTCGAGCTCGTCCATCAAGTCCAACGGCAGGCGACCGTAGCGATCGAGCTTGTTGCAGAAGGTGAAGATCGGAATGTTGCGCATCCGACAGACCTTGAAGAGCTTGATCGTCTGCGGCTCGACGCCCTTGGCCGCGTCGATCAACATCACCGCCGCATCGGCCGCGGCGATCGTGCGGTAGGTGTCTTCGCTGAAGTCCTGGTGGCCCGGAGTGTCGAGCAGGTTGACCGCGTGGCCCCGGTACGGAAACTGGAGCACCGAGCTGGTGACGCTGATCCCACGCTCTTTTTCCAGCTCCATCCAGTCGCTGGTGGCGTGCCGCTTCGCGCGCCGGGCTTTGACGCTGCCGGCGAGATGAATCGCGCCGCCGTACAGCAGCAGCTTCTCGGTCAAGGTGGTCTTGCCCGCGTCGGGGTGGCTGATGATGGCGAAGGTGCGCCGGCGGGCGACCTCCCTTTCGAGCTCGGAAGACATGCGCGCGTGCGGATAGCACACGCGGGCTCAAACCGTGTCTCCACAACCACGCCGCGGGGACCTGCGGTCAACGGTGACGGACACTTGAGCCATGGCACGCCGGACGCTTTGGAAGGTGCGCGGGAAGCTTTAGTCCCCCCTCGAACCTCAAAAGGTCCCCCATGAAAAAGCGTCTCGTGTCCTGCTGCATCGCCGCCCTCGCCTTCGCCGCCTGCGAGGACGCCGTCCCTCCCACTCCGCGCCCGATGCCGCTGGTCAAGCGCGTCGTCTCGGCCCCGATCGAAGCGGTCCAGCCAGTGGCAATCGTCGAGCCGGTCGACATCCTTTCGCTCAAGCATCAGCAGCCCGGGGTCGACCACCTGGCCCGCGCAAAACAACTGGCGGACGAGGGAGATCGCCCCGGAGCGCTCACCGAAGCCAGGCGGGCGATCTTCACCCTGCCCACCGACGAAGAGGCGCTGAAGTTCATCGGAGCGCTGACCCCGAAGATGGGCAAGAGCGATCTGGCGGCCGAGGCCTACGGCCGAATCGCGCAGCTGCACCCCGACGACGCGGTGCCGCTGGTGCAGCAGGCGCGCGCGCTGGTGAAGGCCCGGGCGTACGACCAGGCGGCGAGGGTCGGGAAGGAAGCGACCCAGCGCGACAACGGAAACCCGGAAGCGTTTCAGGCCGCGGGCCTCGGCTACCTGGGCCAGGGCGAGTTGCAGAACGCGATCTCGATGTTCAGCAAGGTCATCGAGCTGAAGCCGGATCACGGCTGGGCGCTCAACAACCTGGGTCTTGCTTACCTGCGTGCAAACGAGAACGAGAAGGCGGTCGAGGTGTTGACCCGGTCGGCCGAGGTGCTGCCCAACGTCGCCTACGTGCACAACAACCTGGGCGTCGCGCTCGAGCGGGTCGGCCGAAAAGACGAAGCGAAGCAGGCGTACCTCACGTCCACCACGCTTTCGCCCCGGTACGTAAAAGCGCGAATCAATGCCGATCGGGTCGCCCGGGTCGGGACGCTGGAAGAGATCGAATTCGACCCCGAAGCGCCAGACACGGCGACCGAGAATTGATAAGGCCTTGCGTGGGTGGCAACACCCGCATCGGCTCGGGCCCAAAGGCAGAGCGTCGCGTATGGCCTGTGAAGCCCGCCACGTTCCCCTTCGCGTTCGACCCGGTGCTCCCCTTCGGGGTCGAAGGGAAACGCCCCCCATTGAAGCGAGGCCTGCCGAACGCCGGCCCTGCTTTTCGAATCGGTCCTGACGTCTGTCATTCCCCCCTAGAGTGAGCGGCCGATGAAGCGAGTTTGGAAGTGGCTGCGCCGACTGTTGATCGCCTCTGCGGTGTCGATCGTGCTCGCGGTCAGCATCGGGGCGGGCGCCTGGTGGTACTTCTCGCGCGACCTGCCGTCGGTCGAAGAGCTGCGCACCTGGCGCCCGCCGCAGGTGAGCAAGGTCTACTGCCCGGGGCAAGACACCGTGCCTTGTGCCGAGTTCTTTCGCGAGCGCCGAACCTGGGTGGACATCACCACCGTTCCTCCCCATGTGAAAAACGCATTCCTCGCGGCGGAAGACGCGGACTTCTACAAACACGATGGCCTCGATTTTTTCGGGATCGTGCGCGCGGGGCTGAAGGCGCTTCGACCCGGCAAGCGCGCGGGCGGGGCCTCGACCATCTCGCAGCAGGCCTGCCGCAATCTGTTGCTGAGCCAGGAACGGACCCTCGCTCGAAAGATGCGGGAATGGATCCTCACTCCCCGAATGGAGAAAGCGCTCACCAAGGACCAGATCCTCAATCTCTACGTCAACACCATCTGGTTCGGGCAGCAGCGCTACGGAGTCGAGGAAGCCGCGCTGTTCTACTTCGGCAAACACACCCGCGACCTGAGCATCGGTGAAGCCGCCGTGCTCGCCGGCACGGTGCAACTGCCGCAGCGAATCAACCCGGTCACCAGCATCGTCAAGGCCAAGGTCCGCCAGCGTTACGTGCTGGGGCAGATGGGAGATCACGGCTTCATTCCGAAGGTGGCCGTCGCAGCCGAGCTGGAAAAACCCATCGTCCTCGGGCCCCGGCCGCCGCCTGCAGTGGGCGCGTACTACGCGGAAGAAATCCGCCAGCAGCTGGTCGGACGCTACGGGGACAAGACGGTGCTCGAGGGGGGCTTGAGGGTCGACATCGCGATGAACCCCCGGCTTCAAGCCGCGGCCGAAGTGTCCGTGCGCAGCGGCTTGGAAGCGGTGGACAAACGACAGGGCTACCGCGGCGCGGTGGGGGCGATGGACGGGGCCCGGTTTGCCCGACTGCGCCCGCTGATTCAGGTGCGGCTGAACGAAGCGGGGCGCCGCAAACCCGACGAGG
>JAYVCD010000448.1:0-4406 GCA_043750125.1 Archangiaceae bacterium
TCGGTGACCTTCTCGGTCTTCAGCTTTTCCAGCTCGTCCCAGATCGCCTTTTCCACCGTTTCGTTCTTCACGCCCTTGAGTGGAATGGCGGCGATCACGAACAGGTTCGGCAGCCGCGAGCCGGGAGCGCCGAAGACCCCGATGCCCTGGACCAGGCGATCTTTGAGCACCAGCCGTTTGTGCAGCCGGCCGGTACGCCCTTCGCCCAGCAGCACTTCGATCACGTCGAAGACGAAGTCGTCCTGCGCAGGCGGAGGAGGCTTTCGAAACGCGAGGTAGACCCGTGGGGCGGCATCGAAGAACACCGTCGAACGGCGCTGAGAGCGCGAAGGAGGCTCGGCGAACATCGGCTCGGGTGGAACCGGCCGGGCGGGGATCGCGCCGAACGTCTTCTCGAGCATCGGCTTCAACTGCTCGAAGTTCACATCGCCCACCAGGCAGCCGACCGCGTTGCCGGGTGCGTAGTAGCGATCGCGAAATTGTTGAGCCTTGCTCAGCGACATCGCCTGAAGATCTTCGGTGTAGCCGACGGTAGGCCAGCGGTAGGGGCTCGAGACGAAGGCGATCTGGTTGAGCTCTTCGAAGATCGCACCGCCGGGGTTGGACTCGATGCTCATGCGCCGCTCTTCCTGGACCACGTCCCGCTCGGTGTAGAAATCGCGAAGCACCGGCGCGGCCAGCCGCTGGGCTTCGACGGTCAGCCACAGCTCCAACCGGTTCTTGGGCAGGCTGACGAAGTAGCTGGTGCTGTCTTTGTCGGTGGTGGCGTTGAGGCCGACCGCGCCGTTGAGGCTGTAGAGCTGGGCGAGCGCGTTCTCGTCGGTGAGGTCTCCGTGGGACTTCGACAGCACCGCCAGCTGGGCTTTGAGCGCGACCGCTTGAGCCGTGGTGCCCTTCCCCGCCCGCTGCAGCGTGGCAATCGCGTCTCCGGTTTTGGCGATCTGCACCAGCAGCTTCTTCTCGGCCTCGAAGTCGGTGGTCCCGAGCATCGGAGTTCCCTTGAACGCCATGTGCTCGAACAGATGCGCCAGGCCGGTGTAGCCGGGCTCTTCGTCCGAGCCACCCACCCGCACCCGAATGAAGCCGGTGAAGACCGGAGCCTGGGGCCGTTCAACCACCAGCCAAAGCATTCCGTTCGAGAGGCGATGCTCTTTGACGATCGACCTCAGGTCGCCCGCAAAGCCGGACGAGCACCACAGCAGCGCCAACAGCAACGGGGTTTTCATAAAGGGCCCTTCTACTTTTTGGTGTTGAGCGCCGCTTCGGTGGCGCGCAGCAGAGGTCCCGCGCTGACGGGCTCTTTGCTGGCGTTGATCATCCACAGGTCGGGAGTGACCGCTCCGAACTTCGCCATGCGCTCGAACTCGGTGCCGAGCTTGCCGCCCCGGCGGACCTGCTCTTCGATCTGAAACGCGATCAAGTGGCCCAAGGGGTAATTGAACAGGTACATCGGGTAGCTGATCATGTGGGAGTAGATGCCGAGCAGCGGCGTGTCTTTTCCGCCCAACACCTTCGCGTAATATTGGTTCCAGACGTCCTGCGAGATCTTGACCGTCGCCTCGCGCAAGTCTTTGGGGCTGGCCTTGGGGTGGTCGTACATCCAATGCCAGACGGCAATGTCGACCAGCGCCACGCCGGCGATTTCCCAGGTCATCCAGAAGTCGTTGAGCACCCGCAGCCGTTCGGTTTCGGCATCGGGCTTGGACATTCCAAGCAGCTCGAGGTCCTTGGCCTGGAAGACGAAGGCGAGCGCTTCGGTGAACGCGGTATTGGGGACGCCCGACAGCAGGGTGTGATCGACATCGTAGAGGCTGAAGACCTGCTCGACGTTGTGACCCAGCTCGTGGACCGCAATGTTGTAGCCCTTGTAGTTCATGCCGTCTTTTTCGACGCGGGTGCGCAGGTGGGGGAAGTCTCCCCGGCGGGCGGCCTGCATCGCGTGGCCTGCGCCGCGCGAAGGGTCGACGCGAATGCGCTCGGAAAGGTAGGTCGCGCGGTCTGCCGGGAAGCCCAGGTCCTTCAAGATCCGGGGAATGTCTTTGGCGAAGGCGTCGGCGGTCGGGTACTTCTTGCGCGTCATCTCATCGAGCTTCTCTTCGGCGATCTTGCCGCGGGGAACGAAGCCGTTGAACCAGAGGTCGGTGGGCTCGAGCTTGCGGCCGACCTTCTGCTCGATCTCGGCGGCGATCTTCGGGACCAGGGGCGACTTGAGCACCTCTTCGAGCAGCGCCTTGATTCGCTGTTCGGGCATTTCGGCGCCCAACGCGAAGGCGCGGTCGATCGCGGTCGGGGTCGCGGGCGAGAACGGGTCGGCCTTCTTCGAGGCTGTAAAGTTGTTCCACAGCCGAACGTAGCGAACGTCGGCTTCCGGTTTCTGCTCGAGCGCCGCGCTCTTCTTCGGAGCGTTCTCTTCGAGCTCGGCAGCCGGAGTGGCGCTGAGCGCGTTGGTGAAGGGGTTCCAGTCGACGTTGGGGTTGTCGATCACCGCGGCGGGGATGGTCTGGGTGACGATCCGTTCCATCACCTTGATGATCATTCGCTGCTTGTCGAGACCCTTGGGGTCGGCGTAGTTGGCCTTCAGCTCGTCGCGCAGGTTCCAGTGGCTGATCAGCCGCTTGCCCTTGGGAAACAACCGGTCGCCCTTCTCGCTGAGCAGGTGGTGCATCCAGACGTTGTATTCGGCGATGTAGAGGTCGGCGGTCGACTGGGCCTGGCTGATTTCCTGCTGAATCTCGCCCGGAACGCGGCGGGCGAACCGTCCAGTCAGCCGCACCTCGGCCCATTCGCGGCGGGACCAGGACTTTCCGTCGTCGAGCCGCTGCTGAAGCGTGGTCTGCGGAAAGTTGAGCAGCGCGGCGAAGCCGACCTTGGCGGAAAACAGGTCCTCGGTGACCCGCGCCGACGCGTCGTAGCCTGCGAACAGCGGGTCGGCTTTGAGCATCGGGCCGATGTCGAGCTCGGTGGCCTTGCGCAGCTCGCGGCCGATCTCCAGCATGTGGCCGTCGACCTGTTCGAAGTTGGCTTCGAAGCGGCCGAAGGTCGCATCGAGCGCAGCCGGGTCAGCGACGAATTGTTCTTTGACGAACGCGGCCAGATCTCCGTCCTCTTTTCGCCAGAGCGCTGCGACCTGGTCGATTCCGCGCTCGATGCGCGCGCGCTGCCCTTCGCCGTGGGTCTTCACCAGCTCGGCCTTCAGCGTTTTGGTGTCCATTTTGAGCGGAGCGGCGGTCATCAGCAGAGCGAGAAGGATCATGGTTTTTGAAAGTCAGAAGGCTCAGGCCTTCATTGGAAAAGGGCCTGAGCCTTCGAGGTTCGACGCAAAGGGTGAAGAGACGAAATCTCTAACTTCCTGCTGCTGCACGTACGTTCTGGGCCTGCAAACCCTTGGGCCCCTTGGTCACGTCGAACTCGACCTTCTGTCCCTCGGTCAGCGTCCGAAAACCTTCGGTGTTGATCGCGGTGTGGTGGCAGAAAACATCTTCGCCCCCGCCGTCCTGAGTGATGAAGCCGAATCCTTTCGCGTCGTTGAACCACTTCACGGTACCGGTTGCCATTTGCTTCGCTTCCTGGTGATTGACGCCTTCGTGATGAGGGCGGCGAGAAGAAAAGTAAACGCCTGCCTCTACCAGCCGCAAGCCTGACCCTTGTTCTTCTCTTTGAGCCAGGTCTGCAGGGGCTGGAAGTAATCGAGAATGGCGGTGGCATCCATCTGGCGCTCGCCGGTGATCGCAAAAAGTGCGTCCGGCCAGGGTTTGCTGGCTCCCATCGCAAGCATTGCGCGCAGCTTCTCGCCCGCCGCCTTGTTCCCGTAGATGCTGCAGGTGTGAAGGGGGCCGGTGTGTCCTGCCGCCTTGCAGAGTGCGCGGTGAAACTGGAACTGCAGAATGCGGGCGAGGAAATAGCGCATGTACGGGACGTTGGCGGGGATGTGGTACTTCGCGCCCGGGTCGAAGAACTCTTCGCCGCGGGGCGAGACCGGCGCGATGCCCTGGTACTTCTTCCGCAATTCCCACCAGTGGGCGTTGTAGTCGGCGGGCTTGGTCTTTCCGCTGAAGACGTCCCAGCGCCACTGGTCGATCATCCGCCCGAACGGAAGGAAGGCGATCTTCTCGAGCGCGTCTTTCATCTGCAGGTTGACCAGCCCCTTGTCGTTGTTCGGCACCGCGTCGAGCAGGCCGAGCTTCTTGAGGTACTCAGGGGTGATCGAGAGGGTGAGCGCGTCGCCGATCGCTTCGTGGAACCCGTCGTTGGCTCCCTGCTGAAACAGCACCGGCAGGGTGTAGTAGTTCATGTAGTAGTAGTCGTGACCGAGCTCGTGGTGGACGGTGATCAGATCCTCCTCGTCGACCTTGATGCACATCTTGATGCGCAGATCGTTGCTGTAGGTCACGTCCCACGCGCTGGCG
>JAYVCD010000449.1:0-24254 GCA_043750125.1 Archangiaceae bacterium
CTGGCCCACTCGGCGAACAGCAGCGGCCTGATGGCGAACGTTCTGTGGGGGGTGGGTGGCGCCGCAGTCGTCGGTGGTGTTGTGATGTTCATCGTTTCGATGCCTGAGCCGGGCATGTCCAGAAGCGGTGGAGGCAGTCGGTGAATAACTTTTGGTCCGGGCTCACGCTGTGCGTCGTCTTGTCATGCCTTGTCGGCTGCAGCGTCAGCCTCGAGGCGAACCCCGAAGGGCTGCAGTGTGACCCGGGTGGGGTCTGCCCCACCGGCTTTCTGTGCATCAGCGGCAACGTCTGCCACGCGGTCAATGGCGCGGGAGGCGGCAGCGGCGTCGGCGGAGGCAGTGGTGTCGGCGGAGGCAGTGGTGTCGGCGGCGGCAGTGGCGTCGGCGGCGGCAGCGGTGTCGGCGGAGGCAGTGGCGTCGGCGGCGGAGCAGGGGATCCTTGCGCCGGAATCAGCTGCACCACGCCCCCGGGCCCGGTCTGCAAAGACGCGAGCACCCTGACCACGTTCGCCAACTCGGGAACCTGCAGCAACGGCCAGTGCAGCTACACCTCGAGCCAGACCGCGTGCGCCAACGGCTGCAGTGCGAACATGTGCCAGAACCAGAACCTCTGCGCGGGCAACACCTGCATGGCGCCCCCGTCCCCCACCTGCATGGGCACGATGGTGCGGACCTTCATGTCCCCCGGCACGTGCAACACCGGCACGGGCGTCTGCACCTACAATCCGATCGACACTCCGTGCGCCAACGGCTGCTCGGGCGGCGTCTGCGTCACCCCCGGGCAAGTCTTCACCCAGACGATGCCGCGGGTGAAATTCGCGGTGAACTCGGTGGACCAGGCCCCCGGCTCATCGGGGACCCACGTGTTGGTGGTGGGCGACAACGGGAACATCGTGAAGTGGGACGGCACCGCGTTCACCCGGGTCACGTCCACCGCCGCCTCGACCAGCAATTTCAACAGCGTCTGGTTCGCCGGCGTGAACACCGCCTTCGCGGTCGGCTCTGCGCGAACGGTCGCCCGCTACACCGGCACCAGCTACGCCCAGATGCCTTCAGTTCCCGGAAGCGGCGGCGCGAACTTCAGCGCCGTGCACGGGCGCGATGAAGCGGCGTTCACCGTCATCGACGGCACGGACAACTACTGGCGATTCGACAGCACCGCGGTTCCCAGTTGGAGCGCCGGAACGGTCACCAAGAACGCCCTCAACACCCACAAGAACTTCGCGGTTTTTGTCGATTCTCTGAACCGACTGCGCATCGCCGGCCAGAAGACGGTGGTGGCGACCAGCGTCAACACCGGCGTGGTCCACTACTTCGATTCGAGCACGTGCGTGGCCGGCTGCGCCGACGAAGACCTCACGTCCTCGGACCCGTTCTCCGCGGTCGGTGGGCCGGCGATCGACGGCGGCAGCGTCCTGCCCGACTCGGCATTCCTCGGGCGCTCGACCAGCTCTGCCCTTCGTCTTCACAACGACCAGGGGAAGTTCGGCCCGTCGGGCTTCACGCTGCCTACGAGCAACGGAATCGTCGCCATCACTCCGGGAAGCAGCGCGACCCGCCAGGTCTACTTTCTGACCCGGGTTCCCACCGGTGGAGTGGGCCACCTGTACCGCTATTCCGGATTGAACGACGCGGTCGATCCCGACCCGCTGGGCGACTTCTATTTCGACAAGGTCTCGATGAGCCGCACCGAGAGCGGGGGAGTAATCATCGCCGAAACCGACTCGGCCAAAGGGGTCAACAACATCTACCGGCGCAGCTCGGTCGCCTCGGAAATGCTCGACCTGGGAGAGAGCTGGACCGCGCTCAGCAGCGCCGGCGGGACCCTGGTCCTCGGCAGTATTTTCGGCGACCTCGCGGCCCGCGCAATCGGCTCGAACACCTGGCAGCTGCGCCGCGGTCCCCGCGTCACCATCACCGACCTCGCCGCCGCCAACGGGACCGGAGTTCTGGTCGCCGGCAAAGCGGGCAAGCTCTCGCGATTCAAGTTCAACGCCTTGATTCCTGACAGCGTGCCCATCGCTTCGGCCACCACCAACGACTTCAACGGCATCTGTCGGCTCAGCGACACCGAGGCCTACGCGGTCGGAAACGCGGGGACCATTCGCAGCCTCAACACCACCGTGCCCAGCGCCGCCACGATGACCTCGGGCACCACCCGGAACCTGCTCTCGGTCGACTGCGTGAGCCCCGGAAGTGCGTTCGCCTGCGGACAAGCCGGAACGGTGCTGCGTTTGAGCGCCGGCGTGTGGTCGGCTCTTCCGATGGCGTTCCCCAACCTCGCCGTCGACCTCACCAGCTGCAAAGTGCTCAACAACGTCCTCTGGGCGGCCGGGGATAACGCGTTCTACAAAATCGATCTCGCCGCGGCGAGCCCGGTCTGGCAGTCGCTGCCCTCGCAGTCGCGGCTGTCGAGGCTCAACGTCCTGGGTCCAGGCGACGTCTACGCCATCTCGGCCAACACCCGGGTCGTGCGCTTCGATGGAGCCAACTGGAACACCCTTTTTACTGCCACCACCGGCAGTCTGGTGGGGGGTGGGCAATTGGGCGGGAAAGTGGTATTCGCCGGCTCCCTCGGGACGGTGGTGGAAGGGTTGTAGACGGTGGGCGGGATTTAAGAGGGCAAGGGGAAGTCCTAAAATGGAGCTGGATCCGCGCTTCAAGATTCGCGCACCGCTGCGTTGTGAGGGAATTGGGCGGCTGGACTGCGCCGAAGACCTCGAATCGGGAATGAGAATGGCGGTGCGTTGGCTGCCTCTGGAAGCCAATGGTTCCGCGGCAGTACAGGCGTGTGAGCAGCTCCCCGAGCACCCGACACTGCCCCGGATTCGGCAGATCGGCCAGATGGGCGCCTCTGCCTACGTGGCGATGGATTTTCCCGACGGGAACCTTCTCGCCACCCAGCTGCACGAGGTGCAGTCCGCGGCCAGCCTGATTGGGATTACCGCGCAGATCGCCGACGCCCTGGCCACCATCCACATGCAGGACGTGGTTCACGGCGAGATGTCGGCCGACTCAATCTTGATCGTCAGCGGACCTTCCGAAAAGGCGTACCTCTGGGACATGCCGCTGGTGATTGCCAACCGGGTCACCGACCGCCGGGGTGAAGACCGACTGATGCACCAGCTGGTGAAGACCGCTGCCTTCCTTTCCCCTGAGCGCGCGCGTGGCTCGGCCCCCACCCCCGAAGGCGATGTCTACGCCCTGGGCGCCATTGTCTGCATCGCCGGCGGGGCCCCGCTTCCTCCCGGCCAGAACACCCTCGCGGTCATCCACTCGGTCGCCGTGGGCACCTGGGTTCCGAAAGTTCCCAAATCGCTTCCTGAGCCCCTGCGCTCGATGCTCGAGCGGATGATCGCCCGCGATGCGTTTGCCCGTCCCACAGCGCGCGAAGTCGCCGAGCTGTTCATGCCTCCGGTCGCCGCCCACCGCACCGAGCCTGAGCTGCCCGCGATCGTCTTGCCCGCGGCGGTCCCGGTGGAAGCGCAGTCCGCCCTTCAGCCTGCGACCGACCCGGTCCTTCCGAAAGTCGAGAGCGCCGTGCAGCTGACCGACAACATCAGCGTGTCCCAGGATCTCGCCGATGCCGGCGCGGCGCTGTTGTCCCCCGACGAGGCCGCGTTTCTCATCCGTTCCAACCGCAAAGTCCCGCTGAGGATTGCGGCGGCGATGGCGGTCCTGGTCGTCGGCTTGAGCGCGTTGGCCGTCAATCTGTCGCACCGAAAGGGTGGGACGGAAGCCTCCCCGACGGGAACCCAGCTTGCCGTTCCGACTCGCACCACGGTGACGGTCACGGCTCTGGCCCCTCTCGATTTTGAAGCCTCCTCTGACGATGAGCTGTTTTCGTTGACCCCGCGCGTCAAGAAGGTGGCTGCGAAGAAGCGCGCTCCGAAGGCGGAAGTGGCAGCCCAGGACTCCGATTTCGTTCCGGGAATGACCGGCGATCCCGCCCTGAAGGGTGAGTTTGGTTTCCTCGAAGAAGAGCCGGAATTGAAGCGCCCGACTTTCTAGTTGGCAGCGCCTCGCCAAACATTATGGTGCGCGCGCTGTGCGCGCCCCACTGACCGAAGCTGAGCTCGATGCTCGCCTGGCTGCTCTTGGTCTGGTGAGAGACGATTCCGTCGCTGCGCCTCCGCCGAGCAAGAACCGCACGGTGGTCTGTCGCAACGGTCGTCGCCGGGTGTTGGTGAAGGTCGCCGACGGGCCGGGAAACGTGGGCGTGCTGCGCGAGGGCTCGATTCTCGAACGGGTCGCGCCGCTGGCCAAAGAGCCCGACGCGCCGCTGCTGATTCCTGGAATCTATGCCTTTGACCCCGGCAACGGGCTGCTCGCGCTTCACTGGCTGCAGGGCGGTGAGACGCTCCATCACTTTCATCGCCGCAGCGGCGACTACCCCCGCCAAGTCGCGCGGCAAGTCGGCAAGGCGCTCGGCTACCTTCACCGCGCCAGCCACGACGCGCCCGGTCGATTCGCGCTCGCCGACGCGTTTCGCGATGAATCCGACCTGCTCGAGTGTTTCTTGCGGATGCGGCCCGACTTCTACGCGCGGCTGTCGGGGGTCGGCGTCGAGCTCTTCTCGCAGGTGCAGGCCGATGCGCCGGCGATGGCCGGGCTTCAGGCGCTCAGTGAGCAGCAGGCCAAAGAGAGCGAGGCGTGCCTGGTCCACGGAGATCTTCGCCAGGCGAATCTGCTTCGGGTGGGCAAAGACCGAAACGCCCCGGTCTTCTTTCTCGATTGGGAATTGTCGTTCTGGGGCGACTCGGCCCGAGACCTGGGCAGCCTGTTTGCCGACTACGTCAGCGCCTACCTCGCGCCCGAGCACAAGAGCGAGGTGCTCACCCGCACCGAGCTGTCGACGTTCTGCCGCGCGCTGATGGCCGCCTACGCCGAGGCGCGGGGCGAGTCGTTCGAGCTGACCGACGAGTTTCAAAATCGGGTGGTGCGGTGGGTCGCGACCGCTCTGCTGATCGCCGTCTACGGCATCTCTCACTACGAGCAGCAGCTCGACACCCGCGCGCGCGGCCTGGCGCAGCAGGCCCTGGACATGCTGGCCGCCCCCCAGTCCTGGCCCGCGGTGTTGTGGGGTGCCCCGTGACTCTGCTCGAAGCGTTTCGAGAGCTCGAGCCGCAGGTGGTGCTCAACAAGTCGGTGCTCGCGCTCGAGGGCGTCTCTCACCGGGCCGAGCAGGCGCACGCGGCGCTCTCGTCCTGGATGTTGTCCCACTGGCTCAGCCGCCGACCGGGCCCTGCGCCCAAAGGCGGTCGGGCTTCCGGAGACTCCGGCTGGGTGGCCCACCTGCAATCGCTGACGCGCGGCGCGTCGGGTTGGGAGCCGGGCTACACCCTGGTCCGGGTCGGCGAGTCCGACGGCCTCACCGGGCGACGCGGGCAGTGGGCGTTCGTCTCGGACGGCCGCTTGAGCCTGTTCCTCGACGAGCCGGGCCAGTACTCGCCTCCTTCGGCGCTGCCGGGTGAGAAGGTCAGTGTCCGGGTTCCCCGCGCCCGCGAAAACCTGACCCCCCATCGGTTCACGCTGCTGGGAAATCACGGCTCGCCTGCTCCCGGCGAACGGGTGAGCAAGCTGTTCGTCGCCGCTTCGCTCGAGGCCGCCGCGCAGCTGGTGGCGACGCTGTCCGCCCGCAGCGCCGACGGGCTGCGCTTCTCGCTCTTCGTCAGCAACGAGCCGCGCGATTTCGAGCGCACCGACAACCTGGTGATCGACGTGGCTTTCCGCGACGAGCCCGCCACGGTGAGGTTGTTGGGTGACTTTTTCAAAGCGCAAAGCGGGCGACTGCTTGCGCTCAAGCCTCCGCTGCAGGCGCAGCAGGTGGTCCCCGGAATCTCGAAGACCGAAATCACCGCCCCCGAGGATTCGGGTGACGGCTACTTTCGAAGGCGGGCGGATCAGCTGGCCGCGGTGGTGCTCGATGCCCTGCACGCAGGCGAAGTGACCGCGGCGCAGTGGGCGGCCCGGCTCGCGCTCGAGAGCAAACGCCAGGGACTTTGACGCGTTGCCCCCTGTGACGCTAAGGCCGCCGGCGTGCTCGCCCCACTGATCGCTGCGCTGCTCGGAATCCTGCTCGGCGTTCGCCATGCGTTCGAGCCGGACCATCTGGCAGCGGTCTCGACCCTCGCCGGAGACGAGCGCTCGGTCAAAGGCGGCCTCTTCCTCGGGGCGGTGTGGGGCCTGGGGCACTCGATTGCCTTGCTCGGCGTCGGAGGCTCGCTGGCGGCGATCGAAACCCAGATGCCCGTTCCCCTCGCCAACGCCTTCGAGCTCGGGGTGGGAATGATGATCGTCGGCCTCGGCCTGCGGGCCATCGTTCGCGCCGTCCGCGAAGGCCGGCGCGGAAGGGTGCAGTCCCACCGTCATGGACCCGTGCTTCACACCCACTCCGCCGCGGTTTCCCACGTGCACGTCAGCCGCTGGACCCTGGCCACCCGCCCCCTGCTCGTCGGGTTGGTTCACGGCCTCGCCGGCAGCGGAGCCCTCACCGCGCTGGTGTTGGCTGAGCTGCCCACCGTCGGCGCGCGACTGACCTACATCGCCTTGTTCGGCGCCGGCAGCATGGTGGGCATGGCGATGCTCAGCGCCCTGTGCGGAGTGCCTTTGGCGAAGCTCCAGCGCGCTCCCCGACTGATGGCCGCCTGCCTGCTGGGCATCGGAGTGCTCTCGGTCTGCACCGGCGCCTGGTGGACCCTGGGCGCCGCCGAACGGCTGTTCGGTTAACGAAGCGAGGCTCGAATGGAGTCTGGCCGCAGCCCCCCGCGCGAGGGGACCCGCCTCAAGCTCATCGCCACCCTCGGGCTGGTCGCCTTGCTGGCTGCGGTCGCATTTCGTTCCGTCCATCAGCGCCCCCGCGTTCGAGCCGCCCCCGAGCTGCTCGCCTACCAGGGTCGGGTCGGCGAGCTTTCCCCCCAGGAACAGGAACGCTTCGCCCTGATTCAAAAAGAGATTCGCCAGGCCGAGCGGGCTCGTGCTGCGACCCACGCCTGGCCCAATCTTTTCGAAGTTCCCGGTTTGCCCTGGGTCCACTTGGGAACGGGGCTCTACGTCAACTACCTCGGGATTCCCGCCGAGCCCGATCGGCTTCGATGGCTGGTGTTGTTCATCGAGCCCGAGCCCGCGGCGCTCAAAGAGCCTGCTCCGCCCGAGGACCTCGAGCATCACACCCTGTCCGACGGAACGGCGTTGCACGTCTCGGTCTGGACCGCTGAGAACACCGGCCCGGTGAGCACCACCGTCCTTCCATTCCCAGCCGCAGAGAACTGGACTCAGCGGGTTCAGTGACCCTTTTGGGGATTGCGTTCGGACATCGGCGGCCGCGCAAAGTGGCCAGAGTTCCTTCACACTCAGCCACACCGTTGCGCCAACCTTGCCAGCCGTGGAGCACCGTCATCGCAGGCGCCGGGATCAATTTCACCCCCTTGCTTCGCGCCCTCTTGAATGCAAACCAATCACTACTTCGACAGGACAGCTTGGTTGAATCTGTGCACGGGCCCCGGGTGCTTCCGGGCTAATGCTAATGATTGTGAGATTGATCATGCTCGACTTCGCACGAAGCAGAAGAGCCGTTCTTCGTTTCTCTACGGATATTCAGGGTCTGTTTTCTGTTCGTTCCACATCGATTTGAGCAAATCGAGGACTTAGTCGAGGCTCACGACGAGGTGGTCAGGATCAATTTGGACACCCCGAACGCGACCTGCCAGATCACGATGCAGGTCACACCGGTCCCGACAATGCGGATCGGGCAAATGGTAAGTCATGTGCAGTCGGTCTTCATAGGGCAGAAGCAATACAATCGATTCGCCCTCAAAGTTCAATTGGCTGACGCTGTGTTCTTCCCACACTCCTTCTTCTGGTTTGCTTGTGTTGGGTAGTCCTTCGTTCTTGTTCTGTAACTGATTTGTAAGTGTTTTGAGAAAGTTAAAATGGTCGTCCCAGACTGTGCTTTGACGTTCGGCAAGGTTCCGACAGTTCTCAAACAAATGCTCGAACTCAAGGTAGTTGATCTTGCGTTTGAGGCGCACTGAGAGCTCGTCGAGCGCGGTGATATATCCTCCCAAGTACGCTGCGCTCATGGTGAGCGAGAGCTGCTCGCCATCGACGAAAAAATTAATGATTGGAAAGGCGATGGCTTCCCTGTGATAAATTCTAATTCCGAATTTATTAATGTCTACGATGAGAGTTTGAGTTATTCTGTAGCCAAATCAGACTGGCCATTGGAACTCAATCTCGTCGTCTGTTCTCGGTCGGATGGCAGACATTCAGGCAAATGGGGTCGGGGATGAAAACCCTTAGACCCACCGTTCCCGCTGGCGCAGCGCATACATCGGCGCCGCGCCCAACAACAGTCCCAGGGACAGCCCGAACAGCCCCAGCGCTCCGGCCACCACACACCCCAGCGCGCCGGTCAGCCCCGCCAGCACCGCGCCCGCCAGCAGCTCGTGCCAGCTGCCGCGCAATGAAGAGCCGACGAACAGCCCGGCCACCAGCCCGCCCACCACGCAGGTCGCGATGAACAACGTGCACCAGGTTCCGGTGGCACAGGCGTGTCCTCCCAGCGCCGCGCAGACTCCGAGGGAAAAGGGAGCCAGTCCGGCCAACACCCCCGGCAACACCACCCGCCCCATCCGTTGTCCCCGCCAGAGCAGGCCGACGGCAACCACCGCCAACAGCGCTCCGCAGATGAGAGATCGGGCCAGACAAGCGCAGCTCAAGCACGACAAGGCGGTGAGCGCGGGGACGAACAGCGCCAGCCGAAGCGCGTTTTTAAGCCGCCCCAGCTCGTAGGCGCGGCGTGCGGATTCAACGAGGACCATGTTTCTCACTCCAGGCCAGGCGAAGGCGCCCCAGCGTCCGCTCGACACGTTTGCGAAAAGTGGCCCCGGGAAGACGTTCGCCCCGCGCGACCCGCATCAGGGTGTCGAGATCGGCTGCGTCCATCGTCCCCAGAACCTCGACCACCGCGGCGCTCAGCTGCGCGGCTTCAACTTCTTCTTCAGGGCTGCGCGAGGGGGCCACGTGGCTGGCGAGCACGTCCGCCGGCTCTTCTTTGCGGCGCTGCGTCTTCTTCCGCGCGGTCCGCACCTCGTAGGCTGCGATTCCGAAGGCCCAGGACAGCGCGTCGAGGCTGGGGTCGAACTCGGTGGCCCGCTCGAAAATTCGCAGCAGGGCCCCCTGGGTCACGTCCTCGCAATCACAAGCGCAGATCTGCCTCGAGACGAACCGCTGCAGCAGCGGGCTCAAGACATCGAAGACCGGGCGGAATGCCGAGCGATCGCCGTCGCTCAAGCGCGTCATCCACTCCTGCAGCTGGAGTCGAGGGTTCACCCGGTCCTCTTCACATCACGTTATGGGCAGAACGGGCAGCACCAGCCCGACGCGGTGGCGGCGGCCTGTCCAGCCCAGGCCAGCGCGGGAATGGCGGCGGCGGTCACTGCGAGCATCCACGGCTTGAGGATGAAGCGCTTCATTTTGGTCCTTGGTTTCGAGGGAGCCCCAATGCCCCCGGCCAAGTAGGCCCACCGGTTCCGGAACGTGACCTTCGGGCAGTGGAAAAACCGTACGCCACTGAAAATGACCGTGCTAGGAGCGGCGCAGTTTCTCCCCGCTTTTTCGCCTGCAAAGTCGAAGGAAAACCCATGCAAATCCGCGCCGACGAAATCAGCCGCATCATTCGCGATCAGATTCAGGACTACGGGAAGAAGGTCACCATCTCGGAGACCGGCACCGTGCTCTCGGTCGGCGACGGAATCGCGCGCGTCTACGGGCTGGAAGGGGCGCAGTCGGGCGAGCTGGTCGAGTTCGCCAATGGGGTCCGCGGCCTGGTGCTCAACCTCGAGGAAGACAACGTCGGGGTCGCGATCATGGGTGACTTCGTCGCCATTCGCGAAGGCGACACCGTCAAGCGCACTCAGCAGATCGCCTCGGTGCCCGTTGGGAAGGCGCTGCTGGGCCGGGTGGTCGACGCGCTCGGAGCTCCCATCGATGGCAAGGGGCCGATTGTCGGCGCCGAGCTCAAGCGACTCGAAGTGAAGGCGCCCGGAATCGTGAAGCGCAAGTCGGTGCACGAGCCGATGCAGACTGGAATCAAGGCGCTCGACGCGCTGGTTCCAATCGGTCGCGGTCAGCGCGAGCTGATCATCGGGGACCGGCAGACCGGGAAGACCGCGGTCGCGATCGACGCGATCATCAACCAGCGCGGCCAGAACATGTTCTGCGTCTACGTGGCGATCGGCCAGAAGCAGTCGACTGTCGCGCAGGTGGTCGACAAGCTCACCCGCCACAACGCGATGGAATACACGATCGTCGTTGCGGCCAGCGCGTCGGACTCTGCCCCGATGCAGTTCTTCGCGCCCTACACCGGGGTGACGATGGCCGAGTACTTCCGCGACAACAAGATGCACGCGCTGATCATCTACGACGACCTGTCGAAGCAGGCGGTCGCGTATCGCCAGCTGTCGTTGTTGCTGCGCCGGCCCCCGGGCCGCGAGGCGTACCCCGGCGACGTCTTCTTCATTCATTCCCGCCTGCTCGAGCGCGCGGCGAAGCTGTCTGATGACCAGGGCGCTGGCAGCCTCACCGCGCTTCCGATCATCGAGACCCAGGCCGGCGACGTGTCGGCGTACATCCCGACCAACGTGATTTCGATTACCGACGGGCAGATTTTCCTCGAGACCGACCTCTTCAACTCGGGCATCCGTCCTGCGATCAACGTCGGTCTGTCGGTCTCGCGCGTCGGCTCGGCCGCGCAGATCAAGGCGATGAAGCAGGTCGCCGGCTCGATGAAGCTCGAGATGGCGCAGTACCGGGAACTCGCGGCCTTCGCCCAGTTCGGTTCGGACCTCGACAAGGCGACTCAGGACATTCTTTCCCGCGGCGCTCGCCTCACCGAGCTGATCAAGCAGGGCCAGTACGAGCCGATGTCGGTCGGAAAGCAGGTGATGCAGATCTACACCGGCACCAACCGTGACGATCCCGGCAAGCGCGGCTGGCTGCGTGAGATTCCGGTCACCGATGTCGTGCGCTACTCGAAGGAATTTCTCTCGTTCTGCGACGCGAAGTTCCCCAACCTCGAGAAGAGCATCATCGAGAAGAAAGAGCTCACCGCCGAAATCAAGACCGAGCTGAACAAGGCGATCACCGAGTTCAACGCGATCTTCCAGAAGACCCCGGGCGCGAAGCTCTGATGCGAAAGATTGCCCTTTGCCTTGCCGCGCTGGTGCTCGCGGGCTGCGCGCTGCGTCCGCGGTATGGGCAATTCGTCGGCAAAGAAACCCGCGCGCCGGTGAGGCTGCAGCTGCTCGAGAAGCAAAGCGGCCTCCCGGTCTCGGGCGCGGTGATCGAAGTGGGAGACAATCGGAAGGTCACCTTCAAGACCGATGAGCACGGCGTCTTCACCCTGCCGGTGGATCCTTTGCTGCTCAGCGACAACGCGCTGATTGTAGTCACCGCGCCCCGTGGCGTCAGCCGCACCCAGCTCGTTCCGGTCCCAGCGCCGGAGCTGCCGATGACTCGGCCACAGCCGGTCTTCGAAGTCGTCGACGGCGGAACCTCCACTTACTGAAGCCGCGGGGCGAAGGGTTACTTCGACTTCTTCTTTGCAGCCTTGACCGCCGCGCCGGGCTTGAGCGGGACATCGCAATGGATGAACCGCCCGTCGATGAACGCGGCGAGGTACTTCCCGCCGGGGTGCCAGTAGACATTGCCCAACTTCGAGTCTTCGTGAAGGCCTGAGGCGTAGCAGACCGATTTTTTTCCACCGGCTTCGAACGCGTACCCGGGTCTCTCTCCGTCGAGGACCAGCTCGGTCAGCGCCCGGGCTCCGTTGGGGCCGGACAACGACGGCTTGGGCAGCCCAACCGCGTTCTTCCAGGCGTAGGGGGCGCGGTTCACGTCGGTGTAGCGGGCGCAGGAAAACACAGAGCCCATCCGTTCGAGCTCATTGAGCTCTTTGGGCCAGCTGGGGGGAATCGAATCTTCGGTGATGCAGAAGAACAGCTCGGTCAGATCGTTGGGGCCTGAGACCGACTGGTAGATGAAGTAGCTGCCGTCTTTGGACCAACCGTAGAACGTGTCGCTGTCGGCGAGCGAAGGCAGAGCGAAGAGGCAGATGCCGAGGAAGGCAGTGCGGAGGTTCACGGGCTGGGCTCGTCCGGCGCCGCCACCGGCGCGGGCTTGACCGGCGCGGAACCTTCGCCGCCGCCGCCCATCTTTGCTTCTCGCGCCGCTTCGTCCGCAGTCCCGCCCACCGCCTCGATGCTCGTCTTCGGCATCTTGGCCTTCCCGGCGGCGGCCACCGGCGAGGCGACCTTCACCGCGCGATCAAAGGCCAGCGCGGCATCTCCGACCTTGGTCGGAGTCGTCTGCCGCAGCTGCCTTCGCACTTTCGAAATCACCAGCTGCACCACGTTCGGGTCCGGGTGCCGCTTCAGCGCCTCGACCCAGGTCTCGATCGCCTTCTCGTTCTCGCCGGCTTCCGCGCGCAGCTTTCCCGCCTCGAACAGCGCGTGCGGCTGCAGCTCTGAATCGGGAAATTTTTCAGCCAGCGATTCGAACGCCTTGAGCGCCTCGGGGTGCTTTCCGTCCATCATCGCCAGCGCCTGTCCGCGCAGCAGCAGCGCGTCATCGACGTAGGGCGAAGTCTCGAACTTGCGCACCATGCCCGCCGCTTCGAGCTCGGCCTGCTGGTAGTCGGCCAGCTCGAAATACAGCTTGGCCACCCGGTACGACAGCTCGGCCGACTGGGGGGGATTGCGCGCCAGCGCCGCGGTCAACTCGGTGATGGATCCCCGCAGGTCATGAAACTGGGTCTGAAGAATGTCGGCCAGGTGCAGTCGACCTTCGAGCGTCTCGGGCGCTTCCGGACACAGCTGGGACAGCTCGCGGTAGACCTCGACCGCCCGCTTGAAGTCGCGCAGCTCGAGGTAATAGATGTCGGCCGCTCCCCGCAGGGCCCGAGCCCGGTAGACGGCCGCTTCCTTCGATTCGTCGCGGTCCAGCGAGTCGAGGGTGAGCCGGTATTCCTCGAGCGCCGCCTGGGGTTGGTGGATGTAGAGCTTTTCACGGGCGTTCTGCAGCCGAGTCGGAGCGTCCGTGCGCTTGCACGCACAAAGGCAAAGCAGGGCGGCAAGAAGAAATCGCACAGCGCTTCCTACACCCGGGGCAGCACTTTCAGCGAGCGCCGTTGCCACCTTCGAAAGGCCCTCGTCAGGGGCAATTGCCCGTCGCCACCGGGCTCACCAATCGGCCGCTCGAAGCCAGGCAGGTGAGGATGCTGCGCAGGTGAATGCGCCCGGCCCCCGCGCCCCCTCCGCCGCCGGCCGACCCGGTGCCGTCTTCGGCCGGGGAAGGCCCGAGGGTCGCGCCGCCCTTCCCTCCGCTGCCGGCCTGGTCGCCGCCTTTTTCTCCGCCCGCCGCGGGGTTCGAGTCGTCCGGGTGGCCCTCTTCGCCCTCGGTGCCATCGTCCCCCTCGCGCGCTCCGCCCCCGCCACCGCCTCCGTGGGCGGTGACCAACGCGTTGCTCATCAACTTCAGCTGGTTCGCCTCGAGCAGGATTCCGCCGCCGCTGCCCGCCCCTGCTCCCCCTGCGTTGTAGGTCACGCCGCCCGCTCCGCCCCCGCCGTTGGCCGACACGCTTCCCTCGAGGGCGAGCGTGCCCGACACCGACAGCTGCACCGCTCCGCCGGCGCCTCCTCCCAGCGCGGCTTGTTGCCCGGCGAGCCCGCTGGCCCCGTCGCCCCCCGCGCACCCGCCGCGCAGCTGGGTCTGCGGGGGAACCAGGTAGGCCCCGCCGCCTTGGCCGCCCGAGAGGGGCAGACCCACCCCATTTCCCCCCTTCGTCCCCGCCTGGGCAAAGCCCGCTCCTCCGCCTCCCGCGGCGCTGAAGATGAGCGCAATTCCGGGCTCGCCCTGCAGCAGACAGTTGCTCGCCGGGCCGCCCGCGCCGGAAACCGCACGTCGGGCGCTCGCCACCAGTCGTCCGGTGATGGTCGCATCGCCATAGACCGCGAGCAGCACCGGCTGGCTTCCAGTCAGCCGCAGCTCGCCCGCCAGCAGCAGGCCCCCCATCGGCAGCACCACGATGTTTTGCACTCCGAGCCGATTGACGACGCGCGGAATCGGCAGGGTCTGGCTGCACCAGTTGCCGAAGGCCAACGTGTCCGAGTTGAAGGTCGAGACCCCACAGTCGAGGCGGACCCTGGGGACGATGGCCGAGCTGGGAAGAGCAGGGTTGAACCCGTTGCTCGGCGGGAAGGGGAACCCGACGATGCACTCCCCATTGGTGCAGGTGCCTCCATCGCAGCTGCCGCTCTTCGCCGCGTAGCCGCAGCCCGCGTCGGGAAGGCAGCTGCCCGCACCCATCTGGCATTCATTGGGACTGACACAGCTGAGCGTGAGCCCCGCGGTGCACACTTTGGCCTGGCAGGTCTCGGCGAAGGTGCAGGCGTTGGTATCGGCGCAGCTCTTGTTCTTGCAGTCGTCGTCCGCGCAATCGATGAGGCCGTCCTTGTCGTCGTCGATTCCGTCGTTGCACAGCTGCTCGGTCTTCGGCACCTCACACACTCCAATCGAAGTGCAGCGCCTGCCGAAGTTGCAGTCCTGCTTCAGGCAGTCGCCATCGAAACAGTCGACCAGACCGTCCCGGTCGTCGTCGATGCCGTTGCCGCACTGCTCGGGACCTCCGTCCGGCCCTGCGCCCGCGTCGATCATCCCCGCATCCATCCCCGCATCGACCCCGCCCGCATCGGTTGGACCCGCGTCGACGAACGCCGTCGCCCCGCCTTTGAGCACCAGCAAGATGTCGGGTGAAGCCTGGCCGCTGGCAAAATCGCAGTGCTCGACTTTGCTCGAGTCGACCGGCGTGCCGCTGCAGTCGGCGGCCAGATACCCTTTCGCCTGAACGTTGATCGAAGGGCCGGTGAAGTCGTCTTGCGCGATTCCCACCACCCGGTCTCTTCCGCCCCGAAGCAAGGGTCCGCTGGTCTGGCTCTGGTTGTTCTCGCCGGTGACGAAGACCTTCGCGCATTGAGCATCGGTGTCGAAGAAGCGCACCGCCACTTTGAGCCCGCCCCAGGGGGCCGAAGAGCAGGCGGTGAGAGCTCCAAGGACGATGAACGCGCGCAGTCGCAAATCGTCCCAAGTGTCGCCCGCCCTCTGACTCAACACAAACGCCGTGGCAGTGGTCCGCGGCAGCAGTTATGGTTTCGCCCCCTTGGCCACCGACGATCTCACGCTCGTTCAGCGCGCCAAGACGGGGGATCAGCGGGCCTTCAAGGCGCTGGTCGAACGGTACCAACGCAAAGTCTATTCGGTCGCGCTGGGCATGCTGAAGGACCGCGAAGAGGCACGCGACGCCGCTCAGGAAGCCTTCATCAAAGTCTACAAGTACATCGAGCACTTCAAGGGCGACTCGAGCTTCTACACCTGGCTCTACCGCATCACGGTGAACATCAGCATCGACATGATGCGCAAGCGAGGCAGCGCGAAAGGTCCGCACTTCGAGTTCGACGAGACGATCGCCAACGACACGACCGAAGCGAACATCGGCGCGCTGGGCACCCGGCTGGGCACCAACCCGCAGAAGTCGATGTTGCGCAAAGAGCTCGCCGAGAAGATTCAGGCCGCGCTCGCCGAGGTGCCCGAGAACCACCGCGCGATCCTCCTGCTGCGCGAAATCGAAGGGATGAGCTACGAGGATCTCGCGCGCACCCTCGGGATTCCCAAGGGCACCGTGATGTCCCGACTGTTTCATGCCCGGCTGAAAGTTCAGAAAATCCTGAACGAATACATCGAGTTGGACGAGTCGAAGTCTGGCGTCGGCACTGAATAAGCACTCGAGTATTTCGTCGTGACGAAGTTGCCCCGCACTTTTCAAGAAGGTTCGCGATGAAAAATCCCGCCCGTAAGACTTTCGAGCCGCTCCTGTCGCCCTACGTCGACGGAGAGCTCTCGCCTGAAGAACGACTGGCGGTGGAACGCCACATCGCGGCCGACAAGAGCAGCGCCGCCCAGGTTGCCGACTTCCGGGCCGCTTCCGGGCTGACCCGCCTGTCCTTTGAAATGCTGGCCGATGAGCAGGACTTCACCGACTTTGCCAACCAGGTGATGGCGCGGGTCACGCCAGAGAAATTGCCCCTGCTCGAACGGGTCAAGCTTTCGGTTTCCGAAATGTTCACCTACCAGCGCGGGATGCTGGTGACCGTGGGGGCGATGGCCTGTGCGCTCGCGTTGATGGCCGCCGCGGTGGTGAAGCTGTCGGGTCAGGACCCCGAGGGCTACGCGAATGCCCGGGTCGAGGTGCAGAGCGTGTCCGTCGACACCGACGCCAAGGTCCGCCCGGTGGTGATGGAAACCGAGAAGGGCGACGCGATCATCTGGATGGTCGAAGACGCAACGGTGAAGAAGGGCGACGACGCTCGGCGCGAAGAGCTCGACCTCGAGCCGGGCCCCGATGCCTCGAAGAAGGCGGGCGAGCTTTGAGACTCGCGGTCCTCGCGCTGGTCCTCTCTTCGGTGGCCCTGGCCGAAGAGCCGAAGGTCACGGTCAACGCCGAAGTGATTCACGCCCAGGTCAAGGCGGGAACCATCGAGCCCGGACTTCAGGAAATGCAGATCGCGCTCTCGCAGGGAAAAAAGTACGGCGCGCTCAAACGCATCTCGACGCAGAAAGTGACGGTTCAGGGCAAACCGACCGTGCTCCCGCTGCCCAACGGAAAGAATGCCCAGCTGTCGTTGATGACCCTCGAGCTGGGCGTGGCCACGATCAAAGTGAAGGTCCCCCAGGGCGAGAGCACGCTGAAGCTCGGCCGCGACGGCTCGCTGTTCCAGCAGGCGGGCGAATGGCAGGGCGGAGATCTCTGGTTGGTGCTCAGCCAACCCAAGTAGCAAATCGCGGCCTAGAGTCGCCGCGATCCGATGCCGGTTTCCTTTCTTCTTCTGTTCGCGCTCTTGGCGGACCCTGCTGTGGACGCTGGGATTCCCGCGCCGCTGATGGAACCGACTGCGTGGCCGATCGAAGCCCGGCCCCTGTCCGCGATCGACGCGGGGGTCCACGCCGCCGAGCCCGTTCACCTCGAAGTCCCCCCCACCGAGCCCGCGGAAAACCAGGGGCGGGTCAAGCTGCGCGCCGCGGCCGAGAGCAGCCTCACTTCGTTTCCTTCGGGGACCCCGGGCGGAGGACAAGACGCGTTCATCGACCTTCGCCCCATCCTCGGAATCAGCATCGGCGAGGACTTCGGAATCGAGGTGGGCGCTCAATTCCGATTGCGGCTGATCGACAATGAACCGGCCCAGCGCGCGGGCGACATCGGCGGAGCGCTGCGCCGCGCCGACTGGGACGAAGCCTCGGACTTCGGGCAGATCCTCCGCTCGCTCACCATCAACAATCCAGACAGCGCGTTCTGGGTTCAGGCGGGGTCGGTGCGGAAGAAGACGCTCGGACTGGGCCACCTGATTTCCAGGTACTCCAATCAGGACAACCCCGACTACCACCCCGCGGGCGCTGCGATCGGTGCCGGCTACAAGGCCATTCGCGCAGAGCTCTTCGTCAGCGACATCTTTGGCGCCCGCATCTTCGCCGGCGAAACGGTCGCAGATCTGGGCCGCATCTTCGGCAGCACCGAAGGGGTGTTCGACCGCTTTCACCTCGCGTTCTCGTTGGCGCACGACGCCGGGCGCGCGGGGACAGTCGCTCCCTCGGTGACGCTCTATCAACTCGACTTCGATGCGGTCCTCTACCGCAGCGCCGCCGCCCGCATCATGGCCCTCGCCGGCCTCGGCGCGCGCCTGGCCGATGCGGTCGACTCCACCGGAGACCTGGGGTTGGTGGTGGGAATCTCGGTCGACGCGACACTGGAAGGCGGTTTCTCAATCGGAGGAAAGGCCGAGGTCCGCAAGCAGCAATCGGGATTCCGGCAGGGGTTCTTCGGTCCGGGCTACGAGCTTTCGCGCTTCGCGAGCATCGGATTCTCAGGCCCGTCGCAAGCGGCCGAGCAGCTGCCCGACGGGTTCAGCTTCGTGGGCGAGCTGCACCTCGCCAGTGGCACCGCCGTTTCGTTCGATTTCGCGCTCGAGCATTTCACCTGGAACCGCACCGATGTGGATGCGGTGTTTTCGCTGGAAGTCATCAACCAACGGTTGATCGCCGGGGCCCGCTTCACGGCGGTAGGCCTGGGGAAAATTCCGCGCTACGCCACCACCAGCGAGCTGCGGCTGCGCCTCTTCTCTTCCTTCTACGTGCTGGCCGCCGCCGGCACCGTCTTCTTCCCTCAACCCGACGGGACCCTCGTCCGCGGCATCTACGCCGGTGTGGGCGCCGGCCTCGACTTCGAACGCTGAGCCATGAAAACAGCCAACCTCGCGATCGTCTTCACCGACATCAAGGGCTTCACCGAGCGCACCAGCCGGCAAACCCTCGAGCAGAATCAGACCCTGCTGCGCACCCACCATGACTTGCTCGCGCCCGTCTTCCGCGCGTTCCACGGAAAGATCATCAAAGAGATCGGCGACGCGTTCCTCGTCACCTTCGAGTCACCGACCCAGGCGGTGCTGGCCGGGGTCGCGCTGCAAGACAAGCTCTGGTCCCACAATCGCCGCCTCGCGACCGACGACCGAATCGACGTCCGGGTGGCGATCAACTGTGGAGAGGTGAGGCTCGAGCACGGCGATGTCTTCGGCGAGCCGGTCAACATCGCCGCGCGCGTCGAAGGCCTGGCCGACGCGGGCGAGGTCTACCTCACCGAGTCGGTCTACCTCGCGATGAACAAGGCCGAAGTCCCGTCGCAAGAAGTGGGTCTGTTTGAGCTCAAAGGAATTCCGGGAAAGATTCGGGTCTTCAAGGTTCCCCATGCGCCCTACCGGGTCGCGCCGGTCGTGGGGGGCACCGAGCCGGTCGCCGTCGACGACGTTCCCCCCTATGGAAATCTGGGGCTCTCGAAGATGCCCGACGGAACCGGGGCCGAGCTCACCGCCCGGGCCGCGCAGTTGACTGCCAAGGCGATGCACGGGGGGGAAGTGCTGATGAAGCGGGCGGTGCACGGGATGAGCTCGCGGGACGGGACGGGCGCGATCACGCTCGTACGCCGGGGGGCGCCGGTGGCCCTCGCGTTGGTGGCGGTGTTGCTCGGAGTCTCGGCGGTGCGGTGGCTCTCTACGTCGGCGCTCGAGCGCGCGGTGCGGGCGGTCGAAAAGTCGGCGCCTGAAGAGAAGAACCCGAAAATCGAAGCGGTCCTCAAGTTGCTGGTGGTCGAGAAGGACCTCGGCACCCAGCAGTATTGGAGCGGGCGCTTGCAGGAAGCCCGCGATGACACCGGCGCTCTTCGGCACTACCGGGCCGCGGCGCAGCAGGGGTACACCGCCGCGGAAGACCGGTTGATCTCGTTGCTCGATCACCCGCGCTGCGAGTGGCGGGTGGCCGCGCTGGAAACCGTCGGTGAGCTGAAGCTGCTGCGGGCCCGCAGTCGGGTCGCGGCGCTGGCCGAAACCGGCGGGGCGGATGATGTGCAGAAGGTGCTCTTCCTCGGGTGCAACTCGCGCAGCGAAGCGGCATCCGTGCTGCGCAAGCTGGAGTGACTTCCAAACTGTCGCAGCAGTAGGGTCCGCCGGTTATTGGCCAGGCGAAAGCCAACCCCCCCCAAAGGCACCCCATGTCTGCTTCCGCCGTAGCCATTCCCCCTTCGATGCCGTTTCCCCAACTCGATGCTTCGATCGCCCGGGTCCGCGCCGCGAGCAGGGAATTCGCCGGACTCTCGATCGACGAACGCATCTCTCTGCTCGAGCGAATGCGCCTGGGGTACCGCGAGATCTCCGAAGAGAGCGTGAAGCTCGCCTGCGCCGCGAAGGGCATCGACTTCAGCTCGGCTACGTCTGGCGAGGAATGGATTTCCGGGCCGATGGTCACCCTTCGCGTCATCCGCCTCACCGAAGAGGCGCTGCGCGAGGTGAAGCAGTATGGAGCGCCGCGGATCAAGCCTTCGGACGTGAGAGACCTTCCCGATGGGCGGATCGCGGTGAAGGTCTTTCCCAACAACGCCTTCGATTCGACCTTGCTGCCCAAGCACCTGGGCGAGGTCTACATGCAGCAGGGAATCACCCGGGAAAACCTCAATGACCACCAGGCGGGCTTCTTCAAGAAGCCGCATCAGGGCCGGGTGTGCCTGGTGCTCGGCGCTGGAAACGTGAACGCGATTCCCCCCACCGACGTGGTCTACAAGATGTTCGTCGAAGGAACCGCGTGCGTGCTGAAGATGAACCCGGTCAACGCGTACCTCGGGCCGCTGATCGAACGCGCCTTTCAGCCGCTGGTCGCGCGGGGCTTCCTGACCGTCGTGTATGGCGGCGCGGAAGAGGGCGCCTACCTCGCTGCGCACCCGGGCATCGACGAGATCCACATCACCGGCTCGGACAAGACGCATGACGCGATGGTGTGGGGCCTGGGTCCCGACAGTTCCGCCCGCCGCGCCCGCAACGAGCCGGTGCTGAAGAAGGCGATCTCGAGCGAGCTGGGGAACATCTCGCCGGTCATCGTCGTCCCGGGCGCCTGGGATGAGGGCAGCCTCGAATACCAGGCAGGCAACATCGCCGGGCAGGTCTGCAACAACGCTTCGTTCAATTGCAATTCCGCGAAGCTGATGGTCACCAGCAAGGGGTGGTCGGGCCGGACCAGGCTGCTCGAGCTGATTGAAAAAAACCTCGGCAAAGCTTCGGTGCGCACCGCGTATTACCCGGGCGCCGAGCAGCGCTGGAAGCAGTTCACCGACGGCCGCACCAACGTGAAGCTCGTCGGCGCTCCGAAGCCGGGCCAGCTGCCCTATGCGCTGATCACCGGCATCGACCCCAACGACTCAAAGGACCGGACGTGGACGCAAGAGCCCTGGTGCACGGTGCTGTCCGAGACCTGCTTCGAGCGGCCAGACGCGGCCGGCTTCCTCGAGGACGCGGTGAAGTTCGTGAACGAGAAGGTGTGGGGCACGCTGTGCGCGACGATCATCGTTCACCCCTCGACGCTGGCCGACCCGGCAGGAAAGGCCGCGGTCGAGAAGGCGATTTCCGACTTGAAGTACGGAGCGGTGGTCGTCAACACCTGGGCCGGAGCCGTCTTCGCACTCGGCACCGCTCCCTGGGGCGGTCACCCGAGCAGCACCCTGCAGGACATTCAGTCCGGGCTGGGCTGGGTCCACAACACCTTCCTCCTCGAGGGAATCGAGAAGATGGTGCTGCGGGCTCCGGTGAAGGCGTTTCCGGTATCGCCCTGGTTCCCCGGTCACCGCACCCAGGACGTGCTGGGCCGACGGCTCACCGACTTCGAGATGGAGCCCTCGTGGCTCAAGGTGCCCGGGCTCGCGCTGGCCGGGATGAAGGCGTAACCGCCTTTCCTGATTTCGAGGCAGCACCCGCCGCCGCGCGTCTTCGAGGCGATACGTGCCGTCGCGCCTATCGACCTGAAGCAGATTCCGAAGGACTCCCGCGGGCCGATCGAAAACCCAGATGCCCGCCACCAGCGCTTCGGCGCCGCGGGTGCCCGCTTCGAGGATCTCTTTGAGCGCCGCATCGAAGTCCGTGCCATCGAAGGTCCGGCTCTTGGCCAAAGCCAGCAACGCAGCGGTGGAGCTTCGCTGGCGGGCCTCGACCTCAGCCTGCAGTTTGATGCATTTCGCGCTGGTGCTCGAGCCGGACCAGCAGCGGCCACAACCCGGTAAACTTCGGTCGGGTGATGAAGTCGAATGCCCCCGCTTCGAGCCAGCGGACAGTCGTTTCTTCGTCGTCCGCCACCACCACCACCGGGGCGTAGTGGCCGAGGTCCTGAACAAACCGGTCGGCCTCGGGTCCCGGCCTTTGCGCGGCGGTTGCGTCGGCCAGAATCAGGTCCCAACGCGAGTCGTCCAACACCGAGTCCATGTCGGAAGGCTCGACGCGCACCAGGGAATGCATCGCCGCAAATCAGCAAGATGCGTAGACCCGTTCCAGGCATGTGACCCCAGGGCTCAAGACGGGTGGTTGGTGGACTGAAGGGACAAAGAACTCTGGGGGACCCGCATCACTTCTGGGGCGGGGGGCCTCGGCGCTCGGCTCGGCTAACGATTGGGATTTCGACTCAGGCTTTAATTTAGGACGCGTGACGCTTGAATTGTGCTTGTCGTTGTGAAAATTGTACTTGGCGTTCCCCATTCAACCCTTAATTCGATCCGGTGAGCCGATGACGAACCCGCTGATTTTGACGAAACCGCCGCTGCGCGACTTTCTCGAAATTCCGTACGACGAGCTCGAAGAGCTCAACCTCGAGGCGAAGGAAGCCCGGATCAAACGCAAGAACCCCGAGAAGCTGCGCGAAGATCGAATGAAGTACCTCGCGGACGAACGGCGGATCAAAGCGGTCACCGTGTGCTTCACCGACCTCGAGGGGCGGATGCACATGTTGGACTACGACAAGAAGTTCTTGCTCAAGTCCGCGGACAACCTCACGTTCGATGGCTCGTCGATTCGAGGGTTCTCAGAGCAGCAAGAGTCGGACCTTCGCCTCGAGATTGACTGGCCTGCGTTCTATTGGCTGCCGTCGGACGTCTTCGGGCCCGGGAAGGTCCTCGTCTTCGGAGCGGTGATCGATCGCGACGGCTCGCCCTACATCGCCGACCTTCGCGGCCGGCTGAAGAGCTACACCGACGCGCTGTTCAAGAAGGACCAGACCATCTGCCACGTGGCGCATGAGATTGAAGGCTTTCTCTTCAAGGGCCGCGACGCCGAACGCCACTTCCACGAGCTGGGGCATTTCGACTTCATCAGCACCGGCGGTTACTACCACTCTCTGCCGGGCGATTCGCTGCGCAAGTTCATCGACTCGGCTGCCGAAGTGCAGCGGGCGATGGGCTTTGCGAACGAGAAAGATCACCCCGAAGTCGCGCCCAGCCAGTTCGAGATGAACTTCAGCTACGCCGACGCGTTGATCGGCGCCGACCAGGTGCAGCTGTACAAGTTGCTCTCGCGCCAGGTCGCAGCCCAGATGGACCTGACCGCCTGCTTCCTGCCCAAGCCGGTCACCGGGGTCAACGGCAACGGAATGCACACCAACATGTCGCTCAACCGGAAGGGCGTAAACGTCTTCCACGACAAGAAGGGGCAGGACGGGCTGTCGAAAGAAGGGTGGAAGTTCATCGAGCGAATCTTGTCCAACGCTCCGGACATCTGTCTCGTCCTCAACTCTTCGGTCAACGCCTACCGTCGGTTGGATCCCCATTTCGAGGCGCCCAATCAGATCAAGGCGTCGGCGATCGACCGGGGCGCGATGGTGCGCATTCCGCTGGGCAATGAGAAGTCGGCCCGCATCGAGGTGCGCAGCGTCGCCCCCGATTCCAACCCGTACATGAGCGTCTACACCATTCTTCGCACCGGCCTCGAAGGCCCGCTGTTGAACGAAGAGGCGGGGAAGAAGTCGCGCACCCGCTTCTTGCCCGACAACATCTACGACGCGAATCGGCTCTTCAAGGGCAGCAAGTTCGCGCAGGGAATCTTCGGGGACAAGGTCCACGAGAAGTTCGCCGAGCTGAAGAACCTTCAGGCCGAGCGCTGCCCCAAGGCCCTGGGAGCGCGGGTGAAGACGTCCGAGATTCAGTTCCATCACGAGGTCACCAACCAGTACCTCTGGAATCAGTTCTAGCCAGCCCCTTGGCCTTCACGCTCCTCTCTGGTTCTTCGCATCACGGCCTCGCCACGGCGCTGGCGCGGCAGCTCGGCTTCCCGCTGGGCGAGTGCTGCATCGACCGGTTTCCCGACGGAGAGTCGCAAATTGAAGTGCAGTGCGATGTGCGCGGGCAGGACGTCTTCGTGCTCCAATCGCTGTGCGCGCCGGTCGGCGAGCACCTGCTCGAGCTGACGATGATGGCCGACGCGATTCATCGGGGCGGCGCGCGCAGCGTCACCGCGGTGGTTCCCTACCTCGGCTACGCGCGGCAGGACCGGCGCGAGCTGGGCCGCGAGCCGTTGGGCGCCCGGGTGATGGCCGAGCTGTTGTCCGCAGGTCGCATCGATCGGCTGGTGTGTCTGGACCTTCACAGCCGCGCGGTCGAAGGGTGTTTTCCCCAGCCGCTGGAGCACGCGACCGCGATTGCGGCCCTGGCCGCGCAGCTGGGCGACGTGCCGCGGCCGGCGGTGGTGATTTCTCCGGACCTCGGAGCCGTGAAGCGCGCCGAGGCCTACGCCCAGCTGCTCGACCTGCCGGTGGCAATCATTCACAAGCAGCGACTGTCCGGAGCCGAGGTC
>JAYVCD010000450.1:0-4955 GCA_043750125.1 Archangiaceae bacterium
GCAATCGGGGTCAGAAACGGCTTCACCAGCCACGCCGGCAGCGGCAGCTTGAACGTCACCGCCGCGAAGACCCGGGTCACGAAGTCGGAAACCGGGGTCATCAACGAGGTGCTGAGCAGATGGCTGTCGGGGCCCAGCCGGTACTCGACCTGGGCGGTGGACGGGAGCAGGAACCTATCGAAGTGCTGCACCACGCCTCCGCCCGGAGCGAGCAGCCGGCCGGCGATGCCCCTGGGGCGCGGCTCGCCGAGGTACTCGGCTTCGGCGTGGGTCGCGAAGCGCCGGACCACCACTTCGATTTCGTTCTTCTTCTCGGCGGTGCGAAACAGGCCGCCATGCAGAAACGCGGTGTGCGGCACATCGAGCGCGTTCTCGACCACCGCGTGCACCGTCGCATCGACGGTGAATTCCCTTCGAACCGTCGAGTACCCCTCGTCCGCCAGGTGGGGAAAACGGTAGGGGTGGCCCTGCGGCTCGGCCCCGGGGGTGGAATAGACCCAGACGTAGCCTTCCTGTTCTCGAGCCGCGTACGCCTCGGCGGCCCGGGACTTCAGCCCCACCTCGCCCTCTTCGACCAGGCCTGGGACCTTGCGGCACTGGCCGGCGCCGTCGAAGCACCACCCGTGGTAGCTGCACTGCAGTTGGTCGTCGACGACTTTGCCCATCGAGAGGGGAAGGTTGCGATGCGGGCAACGGTCGAGCAGCGCCGCCGGAGCGCCGCCGACGGCCCGAAACAAGACCAGCGGGGTGCCCTGGAGGGTGATTGCCAGCGGCCGGGCCTTGAGCGCGGCCGAAGTGCAGGCGATGAACCACGCGTCGGGGAGCTTCACCACCGAGGCATCAATGACGGGCGCGGCCACGGAGCCTCTACTCGGGGGTGGGGTTGAACCTGCGTTCCATCTCGGCGCGGACGAAGCGTTCGATTTCTTCGGCGGTCGAGAATTCCATCGCCTTCGTCAGCAGCTCGATCGCGTCGGTGCGATTGACCCGTCGCACGATGCCTTTCACCGACGAGACCTGCCCGGCGGTCATCGACAGCTCGTCGAAGCCCAGCGCCAGAAGCACCAGGGTGTACGCCGGATCTCCGGCCATCTCGCCGCACATCGCGACTGGAATCTTCGCGGCCTTCGCGGCCTGGACGATGGACTGCAGCGAGCGCAGCACGGCCAGGTGCAGCGGCTTGTAGAGGTAGGCCACGTCCCGATTCTGCCGGTCGATCGCCAGCGAGTATTGAATCAGGTCATTGGTGCCGACCGAGAAGAAGTCTGCTTCCTGGGCGAGGCGGTCGGCGATCAGCGCGGCCGACGGAGTCTCGACCATGATCCCGACCGGCATTCTCTTTCCCACCGGGTGTCCCGAACGGCCCAGCTCGCTGCGGCAGTGCTCGAGCTCACTGCGGGCCTCGCGCAGCTCGGACAGCCCGGAGATGAGCGGAAACATGATTCGCATGTTCCCGTGCGCCGAGGCGCGGAGCAGGGCGCGCAGCTGCACCCGGAACATCTCGCGGTGCTGCAGGCAGTAGCGAATCGCGCGCAGTCCCATCGCGGGGTTGGTCTCTTTTTCGATCTTCTTTCCCGGGACTTTGTCGCCGCCCAGGTCGAGGGTACGAATGGTGACCGGTCGATTCCCCATCGCGAGCAGCACCTCGCGGTAGGCCAGGTAGTGCTCTTCCTCGGTGGGAGGCAGGGGGCGATTCAAGAAGAGAAATTCGGTTCGGTACAGCCCGATGCCTTCGGCGCCGTGGGCGAGCAGCGAGGGGATCTCTTCGGGAAACTCGATGTTCCCGTTGAGGTGGACCTCGATTCCGTCGAGGGTGACCGCGGGCAGCTCGGCATTGCGCAGCGCGGTCGCTTCCACCGCGAGGTGCCGCCGCATCGTCTCGCGGAACGTGGCCAGTTGCTGGTCGGTGGGGTTGATCAGCACCAGGCCGCGGGTGCCATCGACCGCCACCACGTCGCCGGTGCGCACGTGCTCACTGGCTCGAATCGCTCCGACGACCGCCGGCACTTCCCGGGCGCGGGCGACGATCGCAGTGTGCGAGGTCTGGCCGCCCAGGTCGGTGACGAACGCGGCGATCCGCCCGGTCTGCACCAGCATCGCCGCGTCGGCGGGCGAGATTTCATGGGCGATGATCACCGCGTCGGTCGGGACCTGCACTTCCTCGTCGACCGCCTGGCCGAGCAGGTTTCGCACCACCCGGTCGGCGACGAAGTCCACGTCGGCGCGGCGTTCCCGAAAGTATTCGTCTTCGAGGTTGTCGAACTGGTGCTTGAGGCGCTTGGCGACCCGGCGCACCGCCCACTCGGCGTTGATCGCTTCGTCTTTGATCAGCCGGGAGACCTCGACCAGGAACATCGGGTCGTGAAGCATCATCCGGTGGGCTTCGAGAATCAGCGCGTGGTCCTGACCCTGCGACTTGTCCGATTCGGAGAACAGGCGCTCTTTGAGCTCGTGCAGCTGGCGGTCGGAAAGGTCCACCGCCGTCTTGAAGCGCAGGGCTTCGGAATCGACCTCGTCCGCCTTGAGCTTCACCTTCGGAGTCCGGACCCGCTTCGAATCGAGCACGAACGCATGCCCGACGGCGACGCCGGGGCTGGCTCCAATTCCCTGCAGTGAGACGGTGGCGCTCATCGGGCTAGCGGGCTTCTCCGAAGCGGTTGGCGATCAGCACCGAGATTTCTTTGAGGCAATCGGCCGAACCCCCGCCCGCGCACTTGACCTTGACCTTCATTCCTTGAGCGGCGGCGAGCATCAACACTCCCATGATGCTCTTGCCGTTGACGGATTCCCCTTCGCACTCGAGCAGCACCTCGCAGGGGAACCGGTTGGCGATTTTCACCAACTGCGCCGCGGCGCGCGCGTGGAGGCCCAGGGCGTTGACGATTTCAAACTCGCCGGTGGCGGCGTCGGTGATCAGGTCGGTCATTTGGAAAAGGATGGCATCCTAGAGCAACGCCCCGAGCGCGCCCGAAAACAGTGCCGCCGCGTACAGGACCAGGTAGGGGCTGACCCGCAACCGCGCCACCGCCACCCAGGCCAGGCCCCCGAAGACCAGGCACCCGCCGGCCAGCAGCGGAGCGCCCCAGCCTCCCTGCTGAGCGCCGTACCGCAGCGCCAGAAACGCCGCCAGGGCCCCGGCGCACCCGGCAGAGACCCGGCGCAGCCGTTCGCTCCAGAGGGGAAGGTGCATCGCGGCCAGCTTCACCAGCATCGCCTCGCCGTGCTCGAGCCCGACGAAGAAGAGGTACCCCCGGGCGGTGAGGTGGACGAGGTTGTAGAGGACGAGGAAGAGCAGCGCGCTCCAGGCGCCGAGCCACGGGACGGTGGCCACCGCAAACGCTCCGCAGGCCGGGCGCAGGGACAACCAGAAAAACCCATCGCCCATCGCCGCCAGTGGACCCATCAGCGCCGACTTGAAGAGGTTCACCTGCTCGGGAAGCTCTTCCCCGTCCACGATGCGCCGCTCGTGAAAGAGGATTCCCCCGATGATCGCGGCCGCCACGTAGGGGTGGGTGTTGAAGGGGGTGAGGTGGCGTCGCGCGGCTTGCTGCCGCTGGGCCGAGTCGGGGTAGAGCTCCTGGAGCGCGGGGTAGAGCGCGTACAGCATTCCCAGCGACTGCATCCCTTCGGCGTTGAAGCCGGCCTGAATGAAGAGGGACCGGGACAAGACGCGCCACCGGGTGAGGGTCGAGAGCGCTCTCATCAGACGCGGGCTCCGAGCATCGCCACCCCCGCGGCCACCCCGACGACAGCCATCGCGGCGGCCAGGGCGATCTTCAATGCGAGGCGGGTCCGGCTTCCGTGCACGGCGACGGCCGCGGCCACCGAGGCCATCGCGGGGTAGGCCCAGGCGAGCCCCCGCAGCAGGGAATAGGGAAGGCGGTTTTCGAGCGGGACGAGGACGAGGTAGCCGATCAGCACGGCGGCGGCCGAGAGCAGCCCGAAGCCGACGAAGTGGGGCCACATCGCGCGCAGGTTCTGTCGCACCGCGCGCTCGAGCTGGCCGGCGTCGGCCGAGGCCAGGGCCCGGTTCTGGTAGCGGGCGGCGCGGCGATCAATGGCGCGCTCGAGCACTGCGCCCACCCGCCCCAACGGAGCACAGCACAAAATTCCCAGCGTCCACATCGCCGCGGTGCCCGGAACTCCGGACGCATTGGCGATCGCGGCCGAGGCGGCTGCGGCGGTGACGGCGGGCAGGGTTTCGTGGTCCGGGCGGGCCCCGCCGAGCGAGACTCCTCCGAGGTAGAAGAGCTCGAAGACCAGGCCCACGAAAATTCCAGAGGGCAGATCATCGAGCAGCAGCCCGGTGCCGGTGGCCGCGACCAGGGGGCGGCTGAACATCGCCTGCAGAAAGGCGCCGCGTTCGAGGGCCAACAGGCCTCCCCAAACTCCCGCCAGCAGCACGTGCGTCCAGGTGACCATCGCCGCGCGCCTTCTAACAGCGATTGTTTGGGCCCAACGCCCGCGATTCCATTCGCGGGTGAAGCCTTGCGAAGGGGGGAAGCCGCCGGGCCCGCGGCCGCGAGTAGAGGGGGCGTGTTTTTTGGAACTTTCCGTTGGGGGGGTTGGAAAAGGACCCCTGCGTCGGCTAGAAGCCGCGCGTCCTTTTATTCCCATCCCCATTGTCTTTTTTTGGAGTCGTCATGCGAACCCCCGTCTTCTCCTGGCTGTTTACCGTGGTTTGCGTGGTCCTTTTGGCTGCTTGCGGAGGACCTGCTCAGACCCAGTGCACCACTGCAGCCCAGTGCAAAGCGGGTCAGCTCTGCTCGAACGGAGTTTGCCAGACCGGTAGCGGCGGCGGCTCGGGCACCGGGGGTGGATCTGGCGTCGGGGGCGGGGCAGGTGTGGGCGGCGGAACAGGCGTGGGCGGCGGGGGAGACGGCGGCGGAACGGGCGTCGGCGGCGGAACGGGCGTCGGCGGCGGCGCGGGTGTCGGCGGCGGCGCGGGTGTCGGG
>JAYVCD010000451.1:0-15612 GCA_043750125.1 Archangiaceae bacterium
GGTTTGGGCCCCGCTCGCCGCCTTGTTCCTCGCGGTGGGCTGTGGCCCAGCCGTCATCCCCAAATGTCAGGCCAGCAATTGCTCGGGGTGCTGCACCGAAGACAACACCTGTTTCGGACTCACCAAGCAGAGCGTCAACGCGTGCGGAAGCCGCGGAATGAAATGCCAGACCTGCCTTCCCCAGCAAGAATGCTCGGGCCTGCGCTGCATCGGGGGCGATGGAGGCGGCGGGGGCACGACGCCGTGCGGTGCGACAGGCGAGAGCTGCTGCGTCGGGTCCGGCACCGGCTGTCTGCTCGGTCTGTTCTGCACCAACAACCTCTGCGGCACCACACCTGCGGACGCAGGAATCGGAGGAGGAACGGGAGCGGGCGGCGGTGGAACCGGGGGAACTGGAGGGACTGGCACGGGAGGAGGATCCGCAGGAGGCGTGGGCGGTGGAGGGGGCGGGGTCCCCGGCGCCCTGGGAGATCCCTGCGTGGTCAACAGCAACTGCAGCAGCAACTACTGCCAGGCGTTCGGGTTCCAGGACGGCTACTGCACCAAGCCGTGCCTCACCCAGGCGGACTGCACCGTCGGGGCGTGTGGGCGAAATCCGGCCGGGGGCAACGTGTGCTTGAAGGCGTGCGCTGCGGCGGGCCAGGCCCCCGGCGGGTGTCGGGCCGGTTACGTGTGCGAAAAATTTCAAAGCTCGCTCAACGGCACGCCGGTCTGCTTTCCGGGGTGCACCAACGCGAACTCCTGCGCGGGGGGCGCGCTCACCTGTGACAGCCGCGGGTTCTGCTGCGGGGTCAACGGCTCGGTGTGCTGCAACAACACCACCTGCGACACCGGAGGCACCTGCGATGCGACGACGAAGCTGTGCAAGGTGCTGCCGGCAACCAACCGCCCGGTGGGCGAGGCGTGCACCGCGAACGGGAACTGCGCAGGCAACCTCTGCGTCCCCGAGCTGTCAAACTCGCCTCCGGCCTGCACCCAGCCATGCTTCGCCAACGGCTATTGCACCGAGGACTGCACGTCGGCGGTGTGCCCCGCGGGAAGCTCCTGTTCGCTCTACACGTTCTCGGGGGGCGTGAAGCGATGCGTGTCGAACTGCAGCTGGGACGGAGGACAGGGCGACTGTCGCAATTCGTACATCTGTGACCGGTATACCGTCGTGGGCTCGACCCAGTCGACCTGTTACAAAAAGTGCTTCAACGACGCGGGGTGCTCCTCGACCAGCGCGTGTGACGGCACCGGGTTCTGCTGTGGGGGGAAGGGCTTTCGGTGCTGCTCCAGCGGCGCGAAGTGTCCCGGCGGTGGGGCCTGCAACGTCCTGGATTACTGCCAGTGACCGCTCTGAAAACTCTGGGGGCCGAGGCCTCGGACGCAGCCCTGAACGCGCTCGCGCGCCGGGTCAAGTCGCTGCGCGAGTCGCTGCGGCTGACTCAGGAAGAGTTCTCGAAGCGAATTGGAATCTCGGTTTCCTTCGCTTCGCTGCTCGAGCGGGGTGAGCGCGCTCCCAGCTACGAGACGCTGGTGGCGGTCGCCAGGGCGCTCGAGGTGCCGCTGGCCGAGCTGTTTCGCGACGGGGTCTCGGCCCAACCGGAAGACCGCTCGCACGCGCGGCTGCTCGACTTTGCGCGCAAGGCCCAGCTGACCCGGGCCCAGGTGGATCGCTTCATCGCGGTCGGTCACGCGATGTACGGGCTGGATCACGATCCCCGGGCGCGCGCCCGGACTCCGCAGCTGTGCGCGATCGAAGGGTGCGGTCGGGCGGTCTTGGCCCGCGCGCTGTGTGGACCGCACTACCACCAGCAACGACGGCGCCGCGCCTGAAGCCCTAACTGCGGTCCAGCCTGGAAATCACCTTGCCCAGCCGCTCGAGAATCTTCTCGTCGCTGTCGAGAAACTCGAGCCCCATTCCCGGCTCGTTGCCGGTGGCGCGGACCCACGCGACGCGCGCGTTGAGGACCATCGAAGTCAAAGAGCCCGGCGGCCGCAGGTGGAGCTCGAGCATCTGTCCGACTTCGGCCGGCATCCCCGAACGCACGAACGCTCCGCCTTCGGACAAGTCGGCGAGGAACTCACGGCGCGTCACGCCCAGGTGGGTGATGCGAATCTTGAGGTCCGTCATCAGCCGAACGGTTCCCCGGGTCGCGTCGAGGTCCAGGTCGGTGCGGGCGAAGGCCAGCAGCCGCTGGCTCGAGTCGTCCAGCGGGAGGAAGTCTACCCCGTAGCATTCCTTCAGGTTGCGCGAGCCTTTGTGGCGCGCCCAGGCCAGCTGGCCTTTGACGTTGAATTCGCGCTCCGGGCGCTCGATTTTGACGCACAGCTCGATCAACTGCCCGAGCGCGCTGGGCACCGGGCCATCGACGGTCAGGCCCCCGAGCTTTCCGTTCGGGTAGAACCGCCGAAGGATGTCGACGGGAAAGGCGACGGCGAGGTCCACGCGCAAGAAGGGCTCTCTGGCAACCTCTTCAGTTGCCCGGTACTGACTCCACGATGAGTGTGTTGTCGACATGGGGCTCGCCGGCGATCAACCGGGCATGAAGCTTGGCGTGGCTGGCGAACATTTTTCCGTCGGTGAATACCCCGTCGGCGAAGAAGCCGACGGCACCGGCGGTGCGAATTGAGGGCATCACCTGCCACGTCGCTCCCCGTTTTGCCAGCTTGAGGTCACCTTTCGTGGCGTCCTGGTAGACAGCGTAAACCGACCCGGCGGTGGCCCCGAAAATGAGCGACGAATCGGTGCCCACCCAGTCCGACTCGCCCGAGGCGGCCGCGCCTGAGCCGGTGTCGATCGTCTCGGGGGTGACCCCGGTCTGCAGCTGGGCGGCGTAATAGAACTTGAGCTTCTTGCTGCTGAAGTCGTGGTACGCGATCGCGACGTTCTTCGTCGAAGGGTCGATCTTCACGTCCGGGAAATAGCCCGTGTCCCCCACGTCATCGAGCTTCACCAGCGGCCCCGGCACACCCGTCGCCGAGATCTTGATTCCGTAGAGGTCGCCGTCCGGGTTGAAGCGGGTCGCTCCCATCGGCGCGGGGGTGGTGCGCTTCATGAAACCGATGAACGCCTCTTTCCCGTTGAAGGCGATCGAAGAGAAGAGGCCGACCCCGTCGGTGATGTCGTTGAGCGTCGACGGGTTGTATTTCTTGGCGCACTTCGCCGCGGCGCCGACCGTGACGCAGGTCTCAGTGTTGGCGTCGCAGCCGGTGCAGGTGGTTGCCGGGGTGTAGCAGTCGGGCCCGATGCCCGGGTCGGCGCAGGTGTCGCTGGCCAGGCAGCTGAGGCAGGGGGGGGGGGGGCGGCTCTGACAGGCGAGCGTCTTCACCGTCCAGTCGCTGGCGCTCGAGGGCGTCGCGACCTTCGCGTGCGCGTATTTGAGCGCGGTGATGAAGCCCCGGGGGCCGGCCGGCGTGGGCAGGGGGCAGTCGGCGACGTTGAAGCTGGCCTCGGCGCCGCGCTGGAAATAACTGACGCCGGGCAGGCCGTCCGAGTCGACGGCGATCGATGAATACAGGCCGAGCTCGGCGGTGTCCCCGTCGACCTTGTGCGAGGTCCACTGGCCCATTGCGTCTTTCACCGCGACCTTCAAATCTCCATGCGTCACATCGAAGTAGCTGACGTAGACGAGGCCTGAGTTCCCCGACGCGATGTCGGTGTAGCGGCCCACGTCGTCGCCCGGCTCGATGATTCCCCCCCGCGCTCCTGACGGCCCGAACTTCACCGCCGCCGCGGGAATGCCGTCGACGTAGTCGAGCCCGACCTTCACCCCGTTCAAGTCGAACCGCGCGACGACCAGGTCTCCGTATTGGCCATCGTACTCCGAGACGTAGAGGCCTTTGCCCGCTTCGGCCGCGATCGCCGAGAACCGGCCGAGGTCTTCGGACTTCAAGCCGGGCAGCTCGGCACAGACGCATTTGACCAGCGGCAGGTTGCAGCTGTCCCAGATGTTCTTCGGGTCCTTGAAGGTGGCGAGGAATCCGGCGTTGCAGGTCATCGGACAGGCGGCCGTCGGGCGGCCCGTGGGTTGGGTGTAGTCCTGGCAGCGATCGCTGTCGGTGACGCAGCCCTTGCCCGCTTCGCAGGTGCCGCCGCAGGGAAGGTCGGTCAGGCACTCGTTCGAGAAGCACGACTGGCCTTCGGGGCAGGCGCCCAGCGCGCCGCACGTCTTGTACTTGCAGCGGCTCGAAGTGCCGTAGACGTCCGAGTACACCTCGCAGAAGCGATCTCCCTTCTCACCGCAATCCACGTCCGTCTCGCATGAGAGGAACTTGTCGAAGCACTTCTTGCGCTCGGGAGGGCAGGTCTGGCCGGGGCAGCAATCGGCTTCGGTGACGCACTTGCGGTCTGTAAACACGCAGCACAGGACGCCAGCCTTGTCCTTGGGCGCTCCGCAGGTGAAGTGGTCGCCACATTCGGCGCTGTCGACACACGCCTCATCGTGGCCGACCTGTTGTCCCGCGACGCCGCGGCACGTCTGGTCGGTGGGTTTCACCCCGTTGCCATTGCATTTGCACGCAGAGGTGACCACGCACAGCGACAGGGCCAGCCAGAACTTGGGAGACATGTATGCCCCTATAGCGCGCCAGCGTCGACTCGGGCGAGACGGTGCTCCAGCATCGCGGCGGGCTGGGGCAAAGCGGGAGTCTGGCAGCCCTCACCCACTGGAGTCGAGGTGGCCGAGCTCAAGGTGAGGGTGGAAGGCGTACAGGCGGTCACCCGGGTCTGAAAGCGCGCGGTGCACTCGCGCCCCGAAGGCAGCAGGGTGACGCTCTGGGCGATTCCGACGAAGCCCTCGGCCGTGCGTCGCAGGTGAACGACCGCGGTGGCCGGACTTCCTGCGTCTGCCACCGTCGCGCCGGCATCCTGTCCGCCCGAATCGAACACCCGGTAGACCCAGGCCGTCACGTCCTTGCGGTCGTCCTCGAGGTGGTAGCGGAAGGTCGGATCATCCTGGTGTTGCCATTCGCCGCTGAGCACACCGTCACACCCGGCTGGAATCTGAACGATGGGGGGCGCCGGCGGTGGGGGCGGCCTGGGGGGCGGGGGCACGGCCCGCGGGCAGCCGCACAGACAGACGAGAAGCATCCAGGCGGGCCGCGGGATCACGAGAACGGCGAACCTTACTCAACGAATTGCCGTGGTACCCTTGCCGCATGTCCTGGTCGAAAGTTCTGGTGCTTGCGCTGGGCGCTGTGTTGCTCGGCAGTTCCGCGTTCGCGCAAGACGACGACGATTTGATGCAGCTGAGCCCGAAGAAGAAGGTGGACCCCAAGGCGAAGCTGAAACCCAAAGCCAAGCCCCGGCCCCCGGTCGTCAAGCCCCCCCTCAGTTCGACCGACGACGAGCTGGCGCCGCTGACCCCCAGCAAAGCGGATCTGCTGCTGAAGCTGGCGGGGACTGCCATTCCCCGTCGGACCCGGGTCAGCATCGACGAGCGGGACGTGGGCCCGCTGCCGGTGGCCCCCCAGTCGCTGAGCGTCGGGGACCACACCGTGGCGGTGCGTGCGCCGGGCTACGCGACGTGGACGAAGAAAATCAGCATCGTCGCCAACAAACCGACCGAGGTGACCGTCGGGTTGGAAGCCACTTCGGCGATCGTGTCCGTCACCACCGACGCGCCCGGCGCGCAGGTCGCGATCAACGGCAAATCGGTCGGGCTGTCTCCGCTCGAGGATCTCGAAGTCCTGCCCGGCACCACGACGATTACCGTGCGCAAAGAGGGCTACCGCGACTCGTCGCAGACCCTGAAGTTGATCCCGGGAAAGGAGTATCCGCTTTCGATCAAGCTCAGCCTGGCCCCCGTAGCCGAAGTGGCCCCCGACCGACCCGAAGCCCCGAACCTCGTTCCCCCGGCGAACGCAGACTTAGGCCTGGGGACCACCGTCGAACCCTCAGCTCCGGTCTACACCCGCTGGTACTTCTGGGTCGGAACGGCTGCGGTGATCGCTGCTGTCGCCGCGGGTACCGCCGTCGGAGTCAGCAGCAGCCAGCCCAAGCCGCTGGGCGAAAAGGCCATCTGCGGCGATAAGGGCTGCGACTCGTGCATCGGCTTCACGTGCATGACCTCGCCCGCGTCCGGAATCGTGCCGTTCAAGTTCTAGCGACCGCCTTGCGTCGTCGCCCTGCTCGAAAATCCAAACCTCGCCGAGGTCGCGCTCACCCAGGGGGTGGACCAGGGGTTCGATTCGAACGGCCAGACGGTGCTTGCTGCAGAGGGCCGCGGTCTCGCTGCTGGAAGCCCAAATGCGGGCCCGCGTCAGCCGGGCGCGGGTCAATCGCGATGACCCCCATGATCCGTACAAGATCTTCCTCGCCAACGAAGCGGGGCGGCTGATCACCGGGCTGACCGACGAAGACGTGCTGGTCGAATACGACGACGACCTGCGCATCAAGCCGACCGCGCTGGCGCCCGCCGTTGCAAGCGCGCTCGAACCGCCCGCGCTCAAAGAGGTGACCGACGACCAACCCGAATCCACCGGGATCTTCGAGTTCGAGCAAAACCGATACCGCGTCAGCTACCGGTTGATCAAAGACACCTGGGGCTGGCGACTGGGAATCGTCGGCCCCGAGGACTACTACCGAAAGAGTTTGCGAGACCGGCAGCGGGCGATGCTGTTGCTGATGTCGGCAGCCTTCGCTCTGCTCTTCCTCGGAGGGCCATCGCCGTACGCGTAATGCGCCAGGCGCTCGGTCAGATTCAACACGAGACCCAGGGGATGAGCCGGTTCAACTTCGCCGCTTCAATCGTGCGCTCGCCGTTCGCAGAAATTCGCCAGACGCTGTTCAGCCTCGAGCAGGCGAAGATCGCGGTGCGGGCGATGGGAAAGTACGTACCGCTGGCGCTGGTGCGAAAGCTGTTCGAGGAAAACCGCGAGCCGGCCCTGGGCGGAACGCTGCGCGAGGTGACCGTCTTCTTCTCGGACATCGAGGGCTTCACGTCGCGCGCGGAAGCAGAAGCGCCCGACCGGGTCGCGCAGTGGTTGGGGCTCTACCTCGAGGTGATGGCGACCGCGGTGCACGCCGAGCACGGAACAGTCGACAAGTTCATCGGCGACGCGGTGATGGCGCTCTGGAATGCTCCGGACGCGATTGAAAATCACGCGGTGCTCAGCGCCGACGTTCATCACAGCGCGCGCGGGCAGTTCGCGTTTCGCCGCCTCGACCTGGTGGCGGTGAAGGGCAAGTCCCAGGCGATCGCGGTCTATGAGCTGCTGGGCGAGCGAGATCAGCCTCACGTCATCACTCCCGAAATCGCGCGGTACGAACAGGCGCTCGAGCGGTACGTCGCCGGTGACTTCGAGGGAGCGCGCGCGCTGCTGGTTGCGAATCTGAAAGATCTTCCCAGCAAGGTCCTGGCAGAACGGTGCGGCGAGCTGCAACGGCACCCCCCCGGTCGGCCCCTGGGAAGGCATCTCGTTCGCCCAGTCGAAGTAGCGCTACTGGCCGCGCAGCTCGTCGCGCACCGAATCGGCCGAATCGATGACGACGAAGACGTCGGTGCAGCGGCCGACTCCGTAGTTGTCGAGCACGGTCGCGCGCAGCTTCCACGGCCCTCTCTCGGGCACCAGCGACGAGAGGTTCACTTCACCCGCCTCGAAGTTAAACGCCTGGCGGCCGAGCAGGTCGATGCGGTCATTGCCCATGATCAACCCGTCGGTGAACCCGACCGCCGCACGATTGATGACTTTTCCGTCGGCCGTCAGCACCTCGAGCAGCACCACGTTGTCGAACGAAACGCCGCTGGTGGCCTTGTCATCGCCGAACAAGCGCACCCGCCCGCCGTTGCTCTCGAGCAGCCCGGTTTCTCCGCGGGCGACGACGTGCGCCTCGCGCGGCTGTTCCTTGGTGTCGAACTCGAGGTCCAGCCGCACCTCGATCAGCTTGGCGGTTTCTTTTTCCGGAGTGTCGTGCAGCAGCTGCACCGTGCTGGGCACCACCGGGTGCGTCTCGACTCGCTTCACACAGCCGCAGCCCAGCAGAAAGACGCAGAGGAAAGTGCGCATCGAGGCCCGCATCTTGTCATCCCTCCTCAGTTTCGAACGGTTGGATTTCAGCGCACTTCGATGAAGAAGCTTTGCGAGGCGACAATCGGGAGGCCGAATTTTTCGGCGATGCCCGCTTGAAGCTCGTTCGGCAGGCGCCAGGTCTGCCCTGAAATCTGCAACACGGTGATCGCGTAGCGGCCCCTGGGAATCGTCTTCAGCGGCTGCGGCGCGAGGGGGTTCGAGAGGTCGTACGCCTGGGGCTTGAGCACCAGCTTCAGGCGCGCCACCGGCACCGGCGTGGTCCGAACCATTCCGGTGATCGAATCGCTCAGCAGCGGGGCGAGGTCCGTCGGGTCGAAGCCGGCGGCGATCACCACCGCATCGGGCTTTCCGTCTGCCGCGATGGCCGCCCCGGTCATCGGGTTGACGTGCTCGTAGTCTTCGCCCGTCGCGTCGAGCACCCCATTCTTGTCGAGGTCGTTCTCGTCGAGCAGCGGGTTGGCCCCGTTCGACAGCTTGCGCACCAGCACCTTCGGCCACATGTCCGGGACGCCGTCTTTGTTTGCGTCGTCGGGAATGCCGTTGCCATCGTCGTCGATGAATTTGGCGAGGAAGGCGGGTTGGGCCTGGTGGATGACGCCGACGTTGATCGGCAGCGGCTCGAGCTCGAGGACCTGCGGGCCGGCAGAGGCGGTGAGGACGTAGGACGCCAGGCCTCCGACGATGTCGAAGCTCGGTCGGTCGACGGGGACCAGCGCGGTGTCCCCGAAGCTCACCGGAACATCGAGGGCCGGGCTCTTCACTTCGACGAGAATTTCCCGATTCGCGCGGGTGGTCGGCTCGATCGCCGCTCCGCCAACGTCTCCGGCGTTCACCTGCGAAGTCACGTCGTACCAGGGGATGAAGTCGACGTTGCTGTCGATGAAGCCCCGCACCAGGTATTTTCCAGCGGGCACGAGGCTGAAGGCGAACGGCGCCGTGAAGGGCCCGGTGTCTCCGTCCAGAGCCCGGCCGAACACTTCGTCGCGGGACAGCACGGTGAAGCTGACGGGCCGCCCGCTGCCCGCGGGCGGAGGGGGCCGCGCCGCGTCGAACAGAAAGACCACCACGTTGCCGCGCGCTTTGCTCGAGACCACCACCGAGCCTTCGATGCGCGACAGCTCGGTGTTCTGACGGCGGTCGGCGGTGGGAAAGACCGGCGGCGCATCGCACCCCAGCAACACAGCGGACAGCAGGCAGGGCCACAGCGCTTTCATGGAGTCACCGAGATCGTCGCGAACACGCGGCGGTTGACCAGATTTCCAAACGGATGCTCTGCGTGGGTCGGGCCCAACTGCGAGCCGACCACCGCGACGGTCACCCGATCTTTCAACAGTCGGTAGCCGATTCGCGCGTTGATCACCGCGTAGCCCCCGAGGGCATTGCTGACATTCGAGATGCGCGTCGGGTCTTCGGCCGCCGGCTCGCGCTCGACCCAGGTCGTGGACGAGGTGTACGCAGCGTCGATCGAGAAATCGAGGTTCACCGGGGTCTGGTACCAGATGCCGCCAAACACCTTGACCGTGGGCGCCTGGCTGCAGGGGCCACACACCGCGGTGGTGTTGCTGGCGATGTTCTGGATCGCCGTCGACAACCGAAGATCGAGCCCGGTGATGATGCTCCACTTGAAGCCGAGCTCGCCGCCGCGGGCGGTGTAGGTGACCGGGTCATTTTGAAAGACCGATCGCCCCAGCAGGTACGACTGGCTGGTCGGGTCGTACGCTTGATCTGCCGACACCGGATTCACCGCCGTCAGCGCGATCAAGCTGTCGACCACGTTCCAGTACAGCGCGAGGTCGTATTCCAGGCCCAGCCGGGCCAGCTCTCCGCGCCAGCCGACTTCGAACGCGAGCATCCGCTCGGGCCGCAGGGTGCGCGCGCCCTGGGTGAGCACTGAGGCCCCATTCACCCCCGGCACCGGGGTGCGGATCTCCATGTAGCTCTCGAGGAAAGTCGGTTCGCGAAACGCGGTCGCGAAGCTGGCGCGCAGGGCCTGGCCTTCGACCGGCTGCCACAGCAGCGACAGCCGCGGCGACTGGGCGTAGCCGGGTTTTCCGTTGTCGAGCAGCGGGTGGTAGTCGATGCGGTAGCTGCCGAGCAGGGTGAGCGAAGAGATCGGCCGGTACTCTTCCTGGACGAAGGCGGCGCCGTGAATTTCCTGCTGCAGCGGCCCGGTGAAGGTCCAGGCCAGCCGCTTGAAGCGCGACGAGATTCCCGCGGTCAGCCGGTGCGTTCCGAGCAGGGTGAAGTCGTGCTGAAACACCGCTTCGGCGTCGAAGACATTCGATTCCAGAGTGGTCGCCAGCGAGCGCTGTCCGATCGGGGAGTACTGGGGGCCCGCGGCGGCCGACAGGTAGTTCCAGAACAGCTTCACCTTCACCGGGCCGACCGAGAGGTCGGTTTTCACGTAGCCGACGACGCCATCGAGGGAGAAGTTTCGCAGCAACCCCAGCGGGTAGATCTCGGTGTAGACCCGGTTGATCCCGGCCGAGGCGCTGACGTTGGCGGCCCTGGAAAACGAGAACATCGTGGTGAGGTTGGCGCGGGCCGAGCGCATTCCCAGCGAAGGGCTCACCCCGTGAGAGGTCACGTCGGGCCGGTTTTCTTCGTAGTCGCGACTGAACTTGTCGGCTTGCCCGTAGCCGACCGAGGCGCGGTACCGCAGCCGGTCGCCTCCCGACCCGACGAAGCTTCCTCCGGCGGTGTTGCTGCTGCCTGCCCAGCCAGTGAATGAGGCCCGCGGGCCGGTGCCCGGGGAGCGGGTGATGATGTTGATCACCCCGAGCATCGCGTTCGCCCCGTACAGCGCGCTGCCCGGCCCGCGAATGACTTCGATGCGTTCGATTTCGTCGAGCCCGACCGGGATCGCCGGCCACAGCGTCAGCCCGAGGAAGTCCTGATACTCGGTGCGCCCATCGAGCAGCACCAACACCTTGTTGGCCAGCCGCTGGTTGAAGCCGCGGATGCTGACGTTGTAGCTGCCCACTCCCATCGCCATCACTTCGGCGCCGGGCACGCGGCGCAGCAGCTCGGGCAGGGTGGTCGCTCCGGACATTCGAATTTCTTCGGCGGTGATCACCGTCGTCGCGTTGGGCGCTTCGAGGCTCGACTGGGCCCGTCGCGACGCGGTGACGACGGTCTCTTCATACGGAACGGCCGAGGTGTCTTCGACCAACTCGTCGGGCCCTTCGGGGTTGGTCCTCGGCTCGGCCCGCGGCTTTTCGGCCTCGCTGGTGCGCGCCTCGGCCCGGCTGACCGCATTCTCGAGGCGCTCGGCCAGTGCGTTCAGGCGGGCCACCGTCGCTTCGTCTGTCGCGGAAGAGGAGACCTTCGGCTCGTCCTTTCGCGGTCGGGTCTCGACCCGGGCGGGCGGCTCTTCCTTGCGCGGCAGCTTCGCTTCCAGCCGGGCAATCGCCTGCTGCACTGCGTTCGCATCAGGCGGGTCGGTGTCCAGATAGGCGCGGTAGTTGAGCAGCGCATCGACCGGCCGCCCCGCGCTCTCGTAGGCCTTGGCCATGTTGTAGAGGACGTTCGGGTGCGGCTTGATCTTGTACGCCGCGCGCAGCTGTTCGATGCCTTCGTCCAGCCGGCCGTCGTTGATCATCGCCATTCCGATGCGGAAGCGCTTTTTGGCTTCCTGGCGGGCGTCGGCAAGAACCAGCGTGGGGATCAACACCAACACCACTGCCCACCAACGATTGAGACGAGTCACTGGTACGGGTCGTCCTTGTAGCCCGGCGGGTTGGGTTCGCTCTTCTTCACGGTCGGCTTCTTGATTTTGACCAACGTCTGCTTCACCACGACCGCTGGCGCGGGGCCCTGGGCGGTGACGGTGACACTCTGGTAGCCCTCGAGCGCGAGGGTCAGGTCGGTCGAGGCCAGATGATTTGCCCCGGGCAACAGCGAAAAATTCAACGGCGTCACCCCGAGCAGAACGCCCAGACGGATCACACTGGCCCCCGCAGGAGTGGTCGAGACCAGGAAAGAAATCGGCGAATCCGCCTCGGGCGGGGCCTCGGCCTCTCGGGGCGAGACGGCGAGCGAGGCCGGAGGCTTGATCGCCACTGCCGGCGGGGGCCCGGACACTTCAGGGCTGCGCAGAGCGAAAAAGAGGACCCCCAGCGCCAGCACTGCGAGCACGAGACCCGCGGCGATCCCGATCTGGCGCTGACGGTTTTTTCTCGCTACCGGGCCGGTGTCTTCCCAGGGAATCTCGATTGCCCCGGTGGGCCGACCGGCGCGCGTCAGCTCGGCGGGGGTCATCAGCATCGACGGCGAGACCACCTTCACCGCCTGCGACGACGAGGTCCGGTAGACCATCGAGCGCGGGTCGGCGAACGCTCCCGACATTCCCGCGTTGGCGCCGGTCAGCTGCAGCGCCTCGAGCAGCTCTTCCATCGATTGAAAGCGGAGGGCGGGTTCCTTCTCGAGGCACTTCATCACCAGGGCGTTCACTTCGACGGGCAGGTCGGGCACCAGGGATTTCAGCGACGCCGGCTTCTCGCGAATGTGTTTGACGATGATGTCGATCGATTCTTTCCCGGTGAAGGGGGGCTTGCCTCCGATGCATTGGTAGAGCAGCACGCCCAGCGCGTAGATGTCGCTGCGGGCGTCGGCCTCGTTGCGTGCCTGCTCGGGCGCCATGTACAGCGGCGAGCCGAGCAGGACCCCGGCCTGGGTCAATTCGTTATCGGTGGGGGACAGTGGCCCGTCGGGCAGCAGCGACTTGACCAGGCCGAAGTCGAGCACCTTCACCATCTCGGAATCGGTCTCCTCGGTCAGCAGCATCACGTTCGCGGGCTTGAGATCGCGGTGGATCATTCCCGCCTTGTGCGCTTCCCGCAGCGAACGGGCGATCTGCCCTGCGATGTGCAGCGCTTTGGGCCAGGGAAGAATCAGGTCCCGGGCCAGCCGCGCCTGGAGCGTCTCGCCTTCGACGTATTCCATCGCGATGTAATAGATGCCGTCGTCGGTGCGGCCGTAGTCGTGGACGGTGATGGTGTTGGGGTGGTGCAGCTTCGCGGTCATCGCTGCTTCGAGGAAGAAGCGGCGTTCGAAACCGGGGTCCTTGGTACCCGAATACCGGGGGTTCAAGACTTTCAGCGCGACAATGCGGTCGAGCGGCGACTGGAGCGCCTTGTACACCTTCCCCATCCCGCCCACGCCGAGCGGTTCGAGAATTGTAAATCGCTCGTTGAGAATCTTGCCGATGAGCGGATCCGGCGACAACTCAGCCATCTCATCCCCCGCGGTGCAAAGGCGCGCCGCATCGAGGGGATTTAGCACGCGTTAGCCGAAGAGGCTCTTTTGCGACGAGTTCCAATTGAACCCTGGAAACGCTCCCGCAGGGTCGGGCAGTCCCAGGTGGACGCCCAGGATTTCTGCGAGGACCTGACGGATGTCGGTCGTGGCCTTCAGGTCTCTGTCCTCGTGCAACGACGCGAGGCCGGGCCAGCGGCCGTACACCTTGCCGCCGTTCACTTTTCCGCCAAAGACGAAAAGCGCCGAGGCGGTGCCGTGGTCGGTGCCCCGGGTGCCGTTCTCTCGGGCGGTGCGGCCGAACTCGGTCATCGTCACCAGGCAGACGTTTTCGAGCGCCTCGCCGAGGTCCTGGGCGAAGGCGGCCAGGCAGCCGATCAGCAGCCCGGCGACCTGTCTTGGTCTTCGCCGCGTAGACGGCGTCGGTCCACATTCCTGGCGCGGTGAAGATCGCCCGATAGGTGGCCCGAAGATCGCCGTCGGCCCGAAGGAACTCTGCGGCCACCCGGTCGACCAGGGCTTGAGGAGGATTGTCCGAGACGAGTTGTCGAGGTAGAACAGCATCGCGGGGTGCTTCGACGTGGCCCCGAGCAGGTCGCGAAAGCGCCCGAAGACGTGCAGTCGAATCGCGTCGCGCTCGTAGGCTCTCACCATCCACCGGGTGCGGCCCTTCTGGGCCGAGACGTTGAAGTGGTTGAACCAGAAGTCGACCAGCACCTCTTCGAGCTGCCGCTTCGAGTTGGCGGCCCGCAGCAGCCGGGCCTGGGTGGCCTCGAGCACCACCTGGCGAGGCAGCTCATCGCGCCCGGGCGGGTGGGGGGACAACCACGCAACCGACGAGAGTCAACGCCACCAGTGGTCTGAGCGAGAACACAGGGTTGATTACACCCGGGGCGGCAAAAGGTTCGATTTTGAAAGGGCGTTGAAACCAAGTGGCGCTCAGGCGCACATTGGGGACCCCGTGCTTCGGTTGCTGCGAAAAAGTGTGCCCGTCGAGGAGACCCCCGAAGCGGGGTTGGTGCGTCGCGCGCAAGACGGGGAAGCCGACGCGTTCCGGATCTTGTTCGAGCGCAATGTGACGGGCGTGCGTCGCTTTCTGGGCGATCTGCTGAAGGACGCGTCGGCCGCCGACGAGGCGACGCAAGAGACCTTCGTGCGCGCCCACTCTCTGTTGGGGCGGCTGAAAGACCGCGTTCGGCTGCAGGGTTTCTTGCTCGGCATCGCACGCAACGTGGCGTTCGAGCACCACCGTCGCGGACCGACGATGGAATACGTCGAAGACGAAGCGACGATCGAAGCCGTGTTGCCCGCGCCAGATCCGGAAACGCTGATGCTGGATCGCGAGCTGGCCGAAGCGTTCGCCGGAGCGTTGTCCGCGCTGAAGCCCGAGCGCCGCGCGGCTTTGCTGATGCGGGTCGATCACGGACTACCGTACGAAGAGATCGCCGAAGCGATGGGTTGGTCGCTGCCGACGGTCAAGAACGAGATTCACCGGGCACGGCTGAAGTTGCGGCAGCTGATGCTCCCTCATGTGGGAGGCCGATCATGAGCCGCTGTGGAAAGACCGAAGGTTTGGATGCGCTGGTGCTGGGTGAGCTGAGTGTCGCCCAGGCCACTGTGTTGGAGCTTCACACCTCGCGCTGTGCGGTGTGCCACCACGAGCTCAACTGGCTGAAGACCGAGCGGGTGATGTTCGAGCAGCGAATCGCGCGGGAGCAGGTGCAGCAGCTGTGGGAAGGGTTTGCGGCCAAGCGCGCAGTGCCGATTCGGCAGCGCACCTGGGGGCGGTGGGCGATGGCGATCGGCGTGGCCGCGTCTGCGGTGCTGATGGTCGGGCTGTCTGCGAAGGGACGTTCTGGGTCGCTCGAGCAGGGCGAAGCCTTCGAGCTGAAGATGTCGCTGGAAGAGATGTCGCGGGACATGGGCTCGCCGCGCGACTGTTCGCAGCTGCAGCCCGGAATGGGGTTCGCCTGCGGGCCGTATCTGCCGGCGAGCTTCGTTGCGCAACGAGAGTAGGGTTCACATCCCAGGTGGGCACTGGGGGTGGACTGACCCCGCTCCATTTTGCACAACGGTTCGTTGACGCTGAATCCCGCCGATTTCCGGTAAGCCCCTGAAGCCGCTGGCGCGCTGGTTTTGAAACCTGTCGGGTATTGTGCGTATCGGCATCGCTTTTTGAGTTTGACGCTCTTGGCTTGAGCGTTGCTCCAGGTGGTCGCGATGTTCACCCAATTAAACCGTGGAAGGGCAACCATGAACCTCCGGAAAGCCATTCTTGTTGTTGTGTTCCTGGCTGCTGCAACGGCGACTGCGCAAACCGTAACCGCGGAAAAGACGGAG
>JAYVCD010000452.1:0-18933 GCA_043750125.1 Archangiaceae bacterium
TAGATCGGCACATGTGCCGATCTACCGGCGCGAAGAATACGTCCTGAAACATTTGAAGCAGCTGACGAGGCTCACCGTCAACACCCGCGCCATCAGCATTTCGCTGGGGCCTCACTGGGGGCAGACGGATGCCGGACGCAATTGAAGGTCAGTCGTCGACGATTCGGGTGGAGGTGGACGCAGCCCTGAAGGCGAAATGGGAGGCGAACAAGGAAAAGATTTCCGAAGCGCAGCGCGGGGGCGCCGAGTCCTTCATCGTGCTTTGGAAATCGGTCACAGAGGTCGTCGAATCAACGCCTCCCCTATATCTGGCGGCGGGGTTCGTCTCCGCGACCGCTTTTGCCGAGAAGTTCCTCAAGGTGCCGATGCGCACGGCAAAGCGAAACATGGAGGTCGCGCGCGTCGCATCTCGTGCCGAGGTCGAGCGCTACGGGATCAGTAAGTTGGACTCGGCGGTGAATCTGTTGAGCGTGGACACTCCTTCGTTCGACAAGATTCGGGTCGCGGTGGAACGCAAAGGCAAGCCGAGCAAGGTCAGCATCGAAGAGGCGAACATCGATGAGATCCGACTGGCGGTTCGGAACCTGCGCCCGAAAAAGCCGGGGCCGATCAAGAGCCGCAACCCCGCCGCCGCCTTGCTGAACAAGGCGATGACCGATGGGAAGCTCAAGGGCGTGACGGTGGTACTGGCCAGGTCGGGGATCACCTTCCGCGGGCTGGGGTTGGAAGACCTTCAGTCGCTGGCCGGAATCCTCGCCCGGGTCAAGTTGCCAGGAAGTCGGCCGGTGCTGAGGCGCGTCGCGTAGGTTGATTTCGGCCAGGTGAGCTCGCAGGCGCGCCGCAATGGGCAAGGGCGGCGCGCCTGCTTTTTCCCGGCCTGGCGCAGGAAGAGGCCGGGCAAAAGAAGCACGTGCCGCCGGTGGGTCAAGCAGCAGCTCAAGAGCTGGGACTGAAGGGCGGCCTCACATTCCTGAGACGGGCTTGGGAATGCGAAGCGCACCGAACAGAAAGAGGTCGACGTTTCGGTAGGTTCGCGGTGGTGTGTCCCTTGCGGCCCGCCGCGGTGAATGAACGTCCCTCGATGTGCAATTTGGGTTCTCTTCGGGCTTGGCCTGGGCGGCTGCAAGCTGAGTACCTCAACGACCCTTCGTTTCGTCGCAACGCGCTGGTTGGCTCGCTTCAAAATCCTTCCAACAGCTATTCGCAGCAGCGCCTGGGCTCGCATGCGCTGCAGACCCGCGGGTGGGACCTGCTGCCCGAATGGAATCCGCGCTCGGTCCGACTGCGGGCGGATTTTTTGAAGGGCGATGGCGAGGTCGCACCGTTGTGGGACGGGGTCAAACCGCAGACTCCACAGGCCTGGATTGCACTGGGGAAAGAAGTCTTCTTCGCCTACCCGCTTCGGGCCGAGCCGCTGGTCGAGTTCGCCGTCGCTCACCCCCAGCTTGCAGAAGCAGTGGGGCTCGAGCGCACTGCCGAGGGCGCGTACGTGGGGCCGGTGAAGGGCCATGCCTTCGGCACCGATTGGCCACAGGAAGATCGCACCGCGGTCATCGCCTGGATGCGCACGCTCTGATCAGGGACAAGCCCGCAGCGCGACCATCACCCACCCGCCGAAGAAACAGCTGAGGAAGAAGAAGACGACGCCCGCGATGATCCAGCCCTTGCTCACACCGCGATGTGGCGCAGCTTCATCTGAACGTCAGAAGACCAGTGGTTGGCAAACGCGCGCACGCAAGTCGACAGGTAGCGCTCGTAGTTGTTCCACACCGTCTGCCCATCGCTCATCTTCGTCGCGCCCCACTTCTCTTTGATCTTCTTCTCGTTGAGGCGCAGGCGGCGCAGCCATTCGGCAGTGGTCTTCCCGTAGTCCTCGCGGCGGGTCTTGAGCTCGATGATTTCCCAGCTCTGTCCGCAGGCGGTGACCAGCTCTTCGAGCCGGGGGTTGAGGCCGCCGGGGAAGATCACGTCGGCGGTGAACTTCAGATCTTCGAGATCCTTTCGGGTGCGCGGAACGCGGTTGCGCAAGATGGCCTGAAAGCCGAAGCAGGCGCCGGGCTTCACCCAGCTCGCGAGCTTGTTGAAGTACTCGCGGTAGATAGGCACCGACAGACCTTCTTGCTGCTGCTTCGGCGAGACGAGGTGGTCGATCATCTCGATCGACACCAGCGCGTCGTACTTCTCGGCCGGCGCGTAATCCTTGTAGTCGACGCACCAGGTGGTGACGCCCGGCAGCTTCCGGGTGGTGAGCTCGTCATGCTGGGCGCGCGAGAGCGTGATCCCGTGCGAGCGCTTCACCTTCTTGTCCAGCGCGAGGTACTCGAGGTTCGCGCCCCAGCCGCAGCCGACATCGAGCACCAGCGAATCGGCGGTCACCTCGGCGAAGTCGGCGAGGATCCGGCTCTTGTTCACCTGCGCCTGCTCGAGCGTGGTGTTCTTTTCGTCGTAGACGGCCGACGTGTAGTGCATGCGCTCGTCGAGCCAGAGGCGAAAAAACTCGTTCGAGATGTCGTAGCCGACTTCGACTTCTTCACGGGTGGAGGTCATGGGTTTGCCTTCTGTAAGAGGACTGCGTTGTTTCGATTCAGGCGACGGCTTCCATCTCGCGGGTCAGCCGCTTCAGCTCTGCCGAGACGATGTCGGCGGTTTTCTTCAGCTGCTCTTCGCTGTGCAGACTGCTGACGAAGAAACGAAGGCGCGCGAGGTGCTCTTCGACCGCAGGGTATAAAATCGGCTGCACGTTGATCCCCCGGTCTTTGAGCGCATCGGACAGCTGCAGGCAGAGCACCGAATTGCCGACAATCGCCGGCACCACCGCCGAGTCTTTCGACAGCCCGGTATCGATGTCGCGTTCTTTGAGCAGCTTCAAGAACAGCTTGGCGTTGTTCTGCAGCCTCTTCACCCGCTCGGGGTGGGCTTCGAGCTGACGAAGGGCCGCCAGCGCCGCCGCCGCATTCGGAGGGCTGATGCCTACCGAGTAGACGAAGCCGGGCGTGGTGTACTTGAGGTACTCGACCAGCGCGGTGGTGCCGGCGATGTAGCCGCCGCAGCTGGCGAACGATTTGCTCAACGTCCCCATCCACAGGTCCACGTCGCTGCGGACAACGTCGTAGTACTCGCCGATGCCGTGGCCGGTCTTGCCGATGACTCCGGCCGAGTGGGCTTCGTCGACGAGCAGCAAGGCCTGGTGCTTCTTCTTCACCGCGATGAACTTCGGCAAATCAGGAATGTCGCCGTCCATCGAGTAGGTGCCTTCGATGCAGACCAGCACCCGGCGGTAATGCGGTCGCAGCGAAGTGAGCGCGCGGTCGAGCGCCTCGAAGTCGTTGTGGGGGAAGGGCCGTCGCTTGGCACCGGACAAGCGGGCGCCTCCGATGATCGAGTCGTGCGCGAGGGCGTCGTGGAGAATCAAGTCTCCGGGCCCCACGATGTGGCCGATGACGGTGACGTTGGTCGCGTGACCCGAGACGAAGACCAGCGACGACTCGGTGCCGAAGAAGCGGGCCAGCTCTCTCTCGAGCTCGCCGGTCAGCGGCTTCTCACCCGAGGCCACACGGCTGGCCGAGACCGACGTTCCGTAGGTGTCGATCGCGGCTTTCGCGGCGGTCGAGACCACCGGGTCCCCCGAGTTGCCGACGTAGTTGTAGGACGAGAAGTTGATCATCGACTTCCCGTTCACCACCGTGGTGTCACCGCAGATCGCCTCGTGAACGCTGAAGTACGGGTTCTTCAAGCCGAACGCGGCCGCCATCTCGATTCGCTCTTGAAGCTCGGTGTACTCGGGGAATTTGTCGAAGCGATAAGTCGACTCGTCCGCCGCTCCCTCTCGACCCGGCGCCTCGGCCTCGGACGCTGCTGCTTCGGGGGCCTTCTTCGCGGCGGCCGCGGCGACGAACTGGGGATCGCGCTGCTTGAATTCGGCCTCGACCCCTTCCATCACCGCGAGCAGCTTCCCGCTCGAATCCGTCCACGAGAGGGTGCCGCGCATCAAATCGCCGGTCGCCGCCTCGAAGACCGCGGTGCACAGCACGGGCGCGGCGCCGAAGGGGTGCAGCTGGGTGAAGCGCTTGAAGCCCAGCGGAAAGCCGGCGCGCTGATGCTTGACCCACGCCCAATAGCCGGCGAGCTGGAAGCTCGAATCGAGCAACAGCGGGTCCACCGTCCACGCGCTGCGCAGCGGGTCTTTGACCCAGTCCGACGGACGGCAGCCCTTGACCCAGCCGCTGACGCCGGTCTCGGTGAGGCCTTCGATGCTGACGATTCCGCGCAGCCGCGGGCCGTGGAAGGTGAAGCCCGAGTAGAACTCTTCGAGCGACATCGGCAGCGAGTCGTACGCGGGAAGCTGCGGCACGGGCGGAAGCTCTTTCGCGTCGACCGCGGCGCGCACCAGACCCCGGTAGCTGTCGGTGCCGGCCTGCCGCAGCGTCACGCGCTGGCCTTCGGCGCTCTGGGCCACGTCGGCGGAAAGCCAGAGGGTGTCATTGACCAGCACCGGCTTGAGCAGCTTGAAATCTTCGATGCTGAAGCCTTCGGTTCCCCCTCGCGCGTCGAGCGCAGCGGCGGCGAGATGATCCACTGCGGCGGCCAGGGGCAGCACGCGCTGGCCGGCCATCTGGTGATCATCGAGATAGACGTGAGTCTTCGGTGAGACCGGGAACTTCGAGACGTGGTGGGCGGACGGCGCGGTGACTTCTCGGCCGATCAACACTTCGCCGGTGCCGCGCTCGACCTCGGTGAGGAAGCTGGCCAACCCTTCTTCGTCGGTGAGAAAGGTGACGCCCTGCTCGATCATTTCGCGCTTTTTGAACCCGGGGATCCGCTGCGCCATCGCGCTGTCTTCCCAGGGCGGAAAGTCGATCGTCACGCACCGTACGGAAGGCCGCGTGCGTTGCGAGAGTGCGGCGAGCATCGCGTTGGCCGACGCGTAGTCGGTCTGACCGGCGTTGCCGAAGCGTCCAGCCCAGGATCCCACTCCGACGAACAGCTTCAGCGCCGAGGTGGCGTCGAGCAGCGCGATCGCTCCGCCCACTTTGGGCTCGAGCACGGCGTCGAGTCCGGCGGCGTCTTTCTTCGCCACCAGCGAATCGGCGATCACCCCGGCCGCATGCACGATGGCGTCGATTTTCCCGAAGGCCGCTTTGACCGCGGCGACGCCGTCGTTCACGCTCTTCGTCGAGCGCGCGTCGAGCACCTGATAGCTGCACTCGCGCGCCCCGTCGCTCTTCACCGACGCGCACGCTTTGAGCGTCTCGTCGCTTGCCGCCGAACGACCCGCGAGCACGATGGCGCAGTGGTATTTCGAGCCGAGCGCGCGGGCAAATTTCAGCCCCAGGCCCCTGGCTCCACCGGTGACGAGCACGACCGATTGGGCATCGAGCGCCGCCGCGACGGGGCCGGACGCCCGAGCTTCCTTCAGCTCGGACGTGACCCGGCCGCCGCTCGAGTAGCCGACCTCGACCCGGCGATCGGCCGACACCAGCTCATCGAACAACGCCTGCGCGATCGCTTCGGCGCCCAGCGCGAGCTCAACGTCGATCGCCTTGACCACCGCGTCCGGCCATTCCTGCGCCAGGGCCCGGGTGAAGGCCAGCGCTCCGACCTGGCCCAGCGCTTCGCGTCCTCCGCCGGCCGACGACAGCCGGCCGCCCAGTGCCGCGACGGTGAGGAACAGCCGGGCCTCGGGGCCGACCTTGTTCGCCATCGCCAATACCCGCCGGGTCGCGACGCGGTAATCGTTGTCGCGCGGCGTGAGGTCGGCGAGGTGAATGACGCCTGCGAAGCTTCCTGCGGTGGTCGCATCGCCAAGCACCGCTTCGATTCCGCGTGCGGTCAATCGGGTGGCGAGCGCCTTGCCGACCCCGTGGGCATCGACGGTGATCAACACCGGACGATCAAATGAGAGAACCGACTCGCGCAGGGGACGCAGCGGAGCGGCCAGCGCGACCGGCACGTAGCGCGAAATGGGAGCCGTTGACTTGCTGTCCACCGTCAGCTCGGTCGGCTTGGCGAGCGCGCCGACGATGTGGTTGATGACCGCGGCGATGGTGGTGGTCTTGTTGAACAGCTCTCGCGGCAGACCGCCCAGCTTCGGCCAGGCCTTCGCCACATCGCCGTCGAGCTCGACCAGCATCAACGAGTCGAAGCCGAGCTCACCGGTGAGCGCCTGTTCCATCTTCAGTGCGGCTGCGGGGAACGCGCTGATCCGCGCGACGGACGCGAGGATCTTCGCTTCGACCTGGGGGCGAACGTCTTCGACGACCGGCGGCCGCGGCTCTTTTGGCGCCACCATGTTCGAGAAGTTCGGCGGCTTGATCGCCACCGGCAGCTTCTGCGCGGCCGCGAGCGAGGCGGCGGCTCCGGGGTTTCCACTGGCGACGGCCTGCAGCGCCGCGGCCTGGGCCTTGAGGATTTCTCCTTGCTGGGTCAGCAAAGCCATCTGCTCGCGGAAGAGGCTGACGAGGGAATCCATGGGTGCTCCGGTCTTGGTGGCCGAAAAGGAAGAGGGGCGTGCGGAAGGGGCACTGGGTCGGGCGGGAGCCACGGTGCGTGGCGCTCGCTGAGCCGGGCGTTCGATGCCCCAATAGGTTTGAGTCTCGAGGGGAGAAGGCGGCAACATCACCAGTCGGGCGTCGCTGCCCTCGAGCAGCGCTGCAGCGTTGAGCGGAACTCCACGGACCCACAGCTGCGCCAGGGTGGTGAGCAGCTGCGCCCCCCCATCGCCTCCCTCGGCTGAACCCAAAGAGAAGAACGCGCTGTCTTTTCCGGCCGCGCCGCGGGCGAAGGACAGCAGCGTGTTTCCCGCGCCCACCTGGATGAACAGCTTGCAGCCCTGAGCGACAACGGTCTCGAGCGCCGAGACGAAGTCGACCGGAGCGGTCGCGTGATCCACCCAGATGTCTCGCGCCTCGTCGACCGAGGTGTACAGGCCCCCTGAGATGCACGAGGCGATCGCCGTTGCCGGGGGCGAGAGCACGAGCCGCGCGACGATGCGGCGCATTCCGTCGTCGACGCCTTCCATCAGCGGCGAATGAAAAGCGTGCGAGACCTCGAGCTGCGCGGTCTTGAGCCCGTTGGCCTCGAGCTTCTTTTTCGCCGCCGCGATCGACGCGGTGTGGCCCGAGAGCACCAGCTGGGTCGGGTGGTTGTGATTGGCCAGCCAGACATTGTTCAGGCCCGCGAGTAGCGGTTCGACCAGCGTGCGCTCGGCCATCACTGCGAGCATCGCGCCCGGATCTTTGAGGCCGAGCTTGTTCATCAGCTGGCCCCGGCGCGCCACCAACCGCACTGCGTCCTCGGCGGGCAGCATTCCGGCGACGGAGGACGCGACGAATTCTCCGAGGCTGTGGCCCAGGACCACGGTCGGCTCGACCCCCAATTCCTTGAGCCACTGTCCCAGCGCGAGGCCGAGCGCGGCCATCGCCGGCTGACAGACTTCGGTGCGGGTCAGCAGCGCCTGCGCTTCGACTTCGTCGTACGGCTCGGCGGGGTACAGCGCGGCGAGCAGGGAAGCGCCGGCGTCATGTTGCACCGCTCCGTCCAGCGACTTGAGCCGCCGAGCGACCGCGGGGAAGCGCGAGACGACATCGCGCAGCAACCCCACCCGCTGGGCGCCCTGGCCGGGAAAGAGGAACGCGACCTGCCGCGCCGAGGCGTCGAGCACGGTGCCGAATGTGCCAGAGTCTTCACCTTTGACGAAGGCCTCGAGCCGCTCGATGAGTTGGGCGCGACCCTGGGCCACGATCGCCAACCGGACATCGAAGCTCTGCCTCTGGGCGAGGGTGAGCGCCACGTCCGCACACGAGAGCTGAAGGGTCGCAATCTGCTCGGCCACTTCGGCGGCGTAGGTCCGCAGCAGATCCTCGTTGGCCGCAGAGAAACAGAACAGCTGGGGGTGCTCGACTTCGGAAGAGCTGACGGGCGGCGCCTCTTCGAGCAGCACGTGGGCGTTGGTTCCTCCGAACCCGAAGCTCGATACTGCCGCGCGCCGCGGATGCTTTGGGCTCGCCTTCCAGTCGAGCTCGGACTGCGCGATCTGAAAGGGTGAGCTCTCGAGCTCGAGCGAGGGGTTGAGCTCTTCACAGGAAGGCTGGGGAGGAATCGTGCGGTGGTGGAGCACGAGCGCGGCCTTGATGAAGCCTGCGACGCCCGCGGCCGACATGGTGTGGCCGATGTTGGCCTTGATGCTCGAGAGGTAGCAGTACGGCTCATCGAGCGGGGTTTTGGCGCGGGCCTGAAAGAAGGACTTCAGCGCGCCGACTTCGGTCGCATCGCCGACGGTGGTGGCAGTGCCGTGGGTCTCGACGAAGCCGATCGTCTCGACCGGGAAATCGAGGTCGCGGTGCGCGCGGCCCATGGCGGCGATCTGCCCTTCGGCGCGCGGGGTCATCGGGCCATCGCCGCGCCCGTCGTTGTTGCAGCCGCTGCCCTTGATCACGGCCCAGATGCGATCGCCATCGCGGCGCGCGTCTTCGAGCTTCTTCAGCATCACCATCCCCACGCCTTCGCCCATCACGAACCCGTCGGCGCGGGCGTCGAAGGGACGGCAGACGCCGGACGGAGAGATGGCTCCGATGCGGGAGAAGCCGATGAGGTTGTCGGGCTGCAGGTTCAGGTAAACCCCGCCGGCGAAGGCGACGCTGCACTGTCCCGCGCGCAGGTTGATCACCGCTTCGTGAATCGCGACCAACGCCGAGCTGCAGGCCGCGTCCATCGACCAGCTGGGGCCGCCGAGATCGAAGGTCTGCGAGATGCTGGCCGCCCCCATGTTCAGCAGCGAGCCGGCGATCGAGAAGGCGCGCATCGGGACCACGTCGGCCACCGAGGCCCTCAAGGCTTCGGCTTCAGAGGTGGACAACTTGTCGCCGAACTGTCCGTCGATGGTCTGCTGGGCGCGCACCCGCGAGATGAGCAGGTCCTTGTGCTCGGAGACCGACGCCCCGACGAAGACGCCGGCGTTGGCGCGGTCGAAGCTCTTCCCGTCGTAGCCCGCGTCCTGAATCGCCTGCCGCACCGCTTCGATCAACAGCCGATGTTGGGGGTCCATCACCTGTACCCGCCGCGGAGCGAGCCCGTAGTGAAGCGCGGCGAACTCTTTGTAGCCCTCGACGAAGGCGCCCTTGCGCACGTACGTCTTGTCGGCCGCCCGCAAGTCGGTCGCGTCGAAGAAGCTGGCGTGGTTCCAGCGCTCTTCCGGAATGTCCTCGAAGGTCACTTCCCCGGTGCGGACGACGCGCCAGAGCGCACTGAGGTCTTTGGCGTGGGGAAACTTGCACGCCATTCCGATGACGGCGATGTCGCTCATGCGTTGAGGATCACGGCGGAAGCCGGGGGCGTCACCGCTGCTTCCGCGACCTTGAGCTTGTCCTTCCAGACGCGGGGCAGGTCGTGGCGCGAGATCTTGAGCGCCTTGAAGATCGGGCCCCAGACCTCAGAGAGGAACACTCCGCGGTCGATGCCGGCGGTGCGCATCACCTCGACGCGTGACTCGTAGTCGGGGATCAGCTCGAACGCGGGCATGGTGAAACCGTAGAAGACCGTGGCGATGTCCTTGAGCGTCCCCTCGCGGTCGTCATCGAGAAAGTGTCCGAGGACGATTTCGTAATACCGCGCGTGCGCCATTTCGTCTTTGGCGATCAGCTTGTAGATCGACGCCAGCGCGGGCTGGTTCTCGGCCTCGCACAGCGCCTGCTGCTTCTTGTAGATGATGAAGGTCGTCATCTCTTGCACCGCGCCGTAGGCGGTCATCTGCCGGCCGGTGTCGAACGGTCGCTTCCATTCCTGCTTCAAGATCCGCTCTTCGTAATCGAACATCTGATCTTCGGTGCGGTGTCCGCTGCGCACGAGGAACTCGCGCAGCGACAGGGCGTGCTTGCTCTCTTCGTAGCCCCAGTTCACCGCGAACCAGCTGCGCGCGAAGTTGTCGCGAAACAGATCGAGGTGCCCTTTGACGTAGTCGGGCAGGTACATCTCGACGCCGCAGAACGTCTCGGTGCACAGCGCCAGCTTGTCGTTGCGCGGAGCGTTTTTCGCCGCTTCCCAGTCGATGTCGGTGAACGGGTTCCAGCGGCGGGCCCGTTCGGCGTGCTCGAAGAACGTCATGTACTCGCGGTGAAACTTTTCGCGCAGGGCTTTCGAGGCGGTCATGGGGGCGACTCCCGTTTTCAGGCGGCGACTTCAGTTCCGGCGGGCACCAGGCGTTTGACCAGCGAGGCCAGGTCTCCCAGCGTCTGGACCTTCGCGAGGTCCTCGTCGGGCATCCGGATGTTGAGCTTCTCTTCGAAATAGCTGACCAATTCCATCACCGCGACCGAGTCGAGGCCGAGCTTGGAAATCACCGTGTCGCTGGTGAGCTCACCGAGCTTCTTCCCGTTCACTTCGAGGGCCGCCTGCTGAAACATCTGAAGAACGTTCACCGTCTGCGCCATGGGGGTCTGTGTTCCTGTGAATGAAGAAATTAGAAAAACCTGCCGACCAGCGAACGCGCGTAACGACCGGCGAGGCCGAGCTTGAGGACGGCGTCGGCGGTGGTGCGGATTTCCAGCGCGTGCCGAAGGACTTTTCTCGCCCGGTGCCGGCTGCGGCCGACCAGCGAGAGCGCGACGTGCTTGGCGAGCACCGCTTTCTGGGACTTCCCGAGCGAGCGGCTGCCTTCCTTGCCCAGCGTCTTGTCGAGGTACTGCAGCCGGGTCTTGGCGCGCTGCAGCTTTCCGCTCGAGGTCTTCGGCAGGCTGCCGGGCGCCGCGATCACCACTTCATTCACCGCCAGCTGCAGCAGCTCGCTCATCCGCTGCTTCACCGTTTCTTTGAGCTTCTCGGGGTCCTGGGTGCGCGACTCGACCGCGACGATCAGCTCTTCGCTGTTGGCGCCGGGAATCGAGAAAGCCACGGTGCTGCCCTTGCGGACTTCAGGCACTTCGTCGGCAATCCACTCGATGCGCTGCGGTTCCCAATTGCGGCCGTTGATGATGATCAGGTCCTTCTTTCGACCGGTGATGTAGACGTTTCCGCTGACGAGGTAGCCCAGGTCTCCGGTGCGCAGCCAGCCGCCGCCGAACGTCTTCTCGGTCGCGGCGGGGTCACGGAAGTACCCCTTGGCGATCGACGGGCCCTTGACCCACAGCTCGCCGACCCGGCGGTCTTTGAGCCGCTTCCCGTCGTCATCGAACACTGCGACTTCGTGACCCGGGAAGGTCTTGCCGACGCTGACGAACTCGACCGCGGTTTGCGATTTGAGCGAATCGACGTGGGCCGGCTCGGCGCGGCGATCGGTCTGAAGGGGATCTTTTTCGACCACGTCGGTCGACAAATCTTCGGTCAGCGGAATGAAGGAAATCGCCAGCGTCGCTTCGGCCATTCCGTAGCAGGGCAGCAGCGACGACGGTTTGAGGCCGGCTTTCGAGAAAGTCTCGACGAACGCCTTCATCGTCGCGGGGTTGATCGGCTCGGCTCCGCAGCCGAAGGCTTTCATCGACGAGAGGTCCCAGCGGGCGAGGGCTTCGGGCTTGGCGCGCTTGGTCGCCAGCGCGTAGGCGAAGTTCGGAGCGAAGCTGATCGTCCCCCGCTTCTTGCTGATCGTATCGAGCCAGATGGTCGCGTTGCGCACGAAGGCCATCGTCGGAATGAAGGTGCAGGCGATGCGGTGAAACAGCGGGGCGATGACGAAGCCGATCAGCCCCATGTCGTGGTACAGCGGGAGCCAACTGACGCCGTGGTCTACGTCGGTGTCGGTGTTGAGCCCGTCGCGCATGATCGCCCACGCATTGGCGCGAAGCGAGCCGTGGGTGACTTCGACACCTTTGGGAGCCGAGGTGCTGCCGGACGTGAATTGCAAGAACGCCAGGTCTTCGGCAGTGACGGTCGCGGGCCGCTGATCCGCGTCGGCCGGAGGGTCGGTGCGCAGCGTCTCGGCGGTGATGACGCCCTGAAGGGATTTCACTTTCGCCGCGCCGCTCCACAGCACCGACTCGAGCTTGGCGTTGGTGGCCAGGTAGGTCGGCTCGGCCTTGGTCATGATCGAGACCAGCGCCTCGATGTAGGCGTCGAGCTTGCCCAGGGACAGCGGAGGGTAGAGAGGAACCGGTACGATTCCGGCCCACACCGCTCCGAAAAATGTCGGCACGAAGTCCTCGCCGTCGGGCATCACCATCGCCAGGCGGTCGCCTTTCTTCATTCCCTTGCTGCGCAGCCAGGCGCCCCGTCGCATCGCCTCAGTCCGAAGCGCATCAAACGAGTAGTGAACGTCGGAGCCTTCCCGGCCCAAAAACGTGAAGCCCTTCTCAGTGAGACCCTGGTTGGCGTCCAGCGCTGCGATCAAGGTGGGGAAGTCGAAGATCTCCATTTCGTGGGAATACGTTGGAAGGGGAAAAGGGGTCAACAGCGGACCTGCATCGCCCGAGGTCGCCGAAACGGGTGCGAAGCGAGGCACAGGACAAAATAGTAAGTATTGGCAGTATGTTAAAGTCGAATATCGCGCCTTATGACGCACGCAATACGCAGCACGGTGAGCCGATTGTTGCTCACAATAGCGAATCGGGTTCTGCCCCGTGCCTTGGGGCGTTTCCGGTTGGCCCGGTGCCCCTTTCGAACCCTGAATTCAACTTACTGTATTTGTTCAACTTTAAAGTGCGCATAAAACTGCTCAGTTTGACACCCTTGGAGCGCTTCCCTACAAGGCCGCGCAATGCAAACCGAGCCGACCGGAGCTTCCGTGATCTCTCCCCCTCCGTCTGACGTGGTGATCAGCCGGGTCGAGACCGCCGAACAGAAGAAGCAGTTCATCCTCTTCCAGTACGAGGTCTACAAGAACGACCCGCACTTCGTCCCGCCGCTGCTGATGGATCGCGAGATGTTCTTCAACGAGAAGAAGAACCCGTGGTTCGAGTTCGGAAAAACGGATCTGTTTCTCGCGCGCCGCAACGGGAAGATCGTCGGCCGGGTCGCAGCGATCGAAGACCCCCGCTACAACGATTTTCACCAGACGAAGATCGGCTGGTTCGGAATGTTCGAATGCATCGATGACGTGGCGGTGGCCCGGGCCCTGCTGCAGACCTGCGAAGTCTGGGTCCAGGCACGCGGGCTGACCCAGATGCTCGGGCCGGCCAACTTCTCCAGCAACAGTGAGTGGAGCACGCTGATTGACGGCTTCGACGCCGACGCGGTGCTGATGACCACCTACAACCCGAAGTACTACCCGGCGCTGATCGAAGCGTGCGGGTACACCAAGGCGAAGGACCTGTGGGCGTTCTGGCTCGACTTGAAGACCCCTCCGCCCGAGCGGGTGGCGCGCATCGCCGAGAAGGTCCGCGCCCGGGAAGGAATCGTCATTCGCAAAGCGAACATGAAGGACTGGGACAACGAGGTGCGGAAGATCAAAGAGATCTACAACGCGGCCTGGGAAAAGAACTGGGGCTTCGTGCCGATGACCGATCGCGAATTCGATCACCTCGCGAAGGACCTGAAGATGATCCTCATTCCCGAATTGACGCTGCTCGCCGAAGTGAAAGGGGAGGCGGTGGCCTTCGCGATCACGCTCCCCGACGCGAACCAGGCGATCAAGCTCGCCAACGGGAAGCTGACCACCTTCGGCCTGCCGATTGGCCTGGCGAAGATGCTGCTGAAGCTCAAGAAGATCAAAACCGGGCGGCTGGCGATCCTGGGAATCAAGACCGGCTTTCGCAAACGCGGCCTCGACTCGGTGCTGATGCTCGACACCTTCCTCGCGGCCCAGAAGCTCGGCTGGACCGGGGGCGAAATCTCCTGGACCCTCGAAGACAATTCTCTCGTCAACCGCGCGATCGAGATCTTCGGCGCCAAGAAGTACAAAACGTACCGGGTGTACGGCAAGCCGCTGGTCGCGCAGGTCGCGCTCAAAAACTGATGGCCGTCGCAGCGAAGCGGGGGACGGACGCGCCGCCGCGGTATGCGGTGCGGGCCCCGGACGTGACCATCGAAGAAGTGGTCAATGCGCATCAGCGCGACGAGTTTTCGCGCTTTCCCCTCGAGCTCTACGCGGGCGACACCCGGTTCGTCCCTCCGATCGTGGCCGAGCGGCGCGAGTTCATCGACCCGACGATCAACCCCTTCTTCCAGCACGCCCGGGGAGCCTTCTTTCTCGCGCGCCGCAACGGGAAGGTCGTCGGTCGAATCGCAGCGGTGAACGATTCCCGGTACAACAATTTCCACGACAGCGACGTGGGCTTCTTCGGAATGTTCGAGTCGCTCAATGATCCAGGAATCGCCGCGGCGCTGTTCGAGACCGCCGCCCGGTGGATTCGTCTCAGTGGGCCGCAGATGATGATCGGCCCGCTCAACCTTTCCTTCCATCACGACATCGGCTGCCTGGTCGACGGGTTCGACCGTTCGCCCTCGATGATGATGCCGTACAACCCGCGCTACTACGCGAAGCTGTTCGAGGTGAACGGCTTCACCAAGTGCAAGGACCTCTGGAGCTACGAGCTGCTCGCCAGTGAGCCGCTGCCCGAGAAGGTCGCCCGCTTCGCCGAGCGGGTGCGCACCGCGGGCGGAATCACCATTCGTCGCATCGACCTTCGAGACGAAACGAACGAACGGCGGCGAATCAAGAACATCTACGACTCGATGCTCAAGCCCGGGTGGGGGTTTGCTCCGATTTCCGACGTCGAGTTCGACGCGGCGGTCAGTCGCCTGCGGCCGTTGATCGCGCTGCGGCCCGAGCTGTGCCTGGTCGCGGAAGCCAATGGAGAAGCGGTCGGCTTCGGGATTACCGTCCCGGACACCAACCTCGCGCAGAAGACCACCGGCGGGTATTTGTCGCGCTTTGGACTTCCCGTCGGGCTGGCCAAGATGCTCTGGGCGGCGCGGAAGATCGACCGGCTGCGGGTGCTGATGTTCGGAATCAAGCAGGGCTGGCGACGGCGGGGAATCGACGCGCTGCTCGCCGTTGAGACGATGCAGCAGGCGCGGAAGCTGGGTTACGTCGCGGGCGAGTTGGGGTGGGCGGCGGAAGACGACAAGCTGATCAACCGCACCATCCAGGCCACCGGCGCCCGGCGGATCAAGACGTACCGGATTTTCGAGCGCGCGATCTGAAGCTCTGTCATTAGGGCTTCGTGAATTCCCCTACCGAGCGTCGCATCGCCCTCTTCATCGACTTCGAGAACCTCGTCACCAACACGGGGATCACCGCCTCGAATTTTGATCTGCAGCCCGCGCTCGATCGCCTGCTCGAAAAGGGAAAGGTCATCTTCCGTCGGGCGTACTGCGACTGGTCGCGCTTCAAGGACGCCAAGAGCCACCTGCACGAGTTCGGCGTCGAGCTGGTCGATGTGCCGCCGTCGACGCGCGCCGGAAAGAACAGCGCCGACATGCGGCTGGTGATCGACGCGCTCGAGCTTTGTTACGCCCGCGAGCACATCAACACCTTCGTCATCGCCTCGGGGGACAGCGACTTCTGCCCCCTGGCCTACAAGCTGCGCGAGAACGACCGGTTCGTGATTGGGCTCGCGGTGAAGGAAGCCACCTCGCCCTTCTTCGTCAAAGCCTGCGACGAGTTCATCTACTTGCGAGGGCAGGGAAGGGGCGAAGAGCGCAGCAGCGCGCGACCGGCCTCGAGTCGAACCAGCAGCAGCAGCGGCAGTCGGCCGGATGCCCGGCACGGCCCCGCCTCGTCCTCGGGCGAATCGGCTTCGAAGAAGCCCCGCGCGGTGCCTGAGATCGCCCGCGAAGTGGTCTCGAGCCTGCTTTCGCGCGCCACTGGCCCCGTCAACCCGTCCTTGATCAAAGAGACCATCGTCCGCAAGCAGCCCGACTTCGACGAGCGGGACCACGGCTTCTCGACCTTCTCGCGGATGCTCGAGGCGATGGAGAAAGAAGGGCTGCTCAAACGCCAGCAGCAAGGCCGCCAGTGGTACGTGGTCGCGGTGGGCGAAGGCCTTGCCGAGCCGAAGGCGGGCAGCGAGGGTGAGCATGATCGCCACCTGCCTGCAGAACCGCACGACGTTCACGAGCACCACGAGCCGGAAGAAGAGTCGATTCCGGATCCGGAAGACGACGACCTCGCGCTTTAAGTCGAACCCGCCGTGCCTTCCGGTTTCCGCCGGCGCCTCTCGATTCACCGGGCGACGAGAACGGGCTTCTTACAGATGTGAACGGGCCGCTCGGCGATCGAGCACCATTTCTGCCCTCAGCGGCTTGGGCGATCTCGCCAGACCAAGACCGGACAAGCCGCGTGCTGCACCACCTGTTGGCTGACCGAGCCGAGCAACAGGCGTCGAGCGATCCCCAGGCCGCGCGCTCCAAGAACGATCAGGTCGACGGCATTGTGCTCGGCCCAGGTGCAGATCGTCTCACTCACCGGGCCCAGCTCGACGGCGTGGCTCACCTTGACCGTCGAGTGCTCAGCGGCGATCTCCGTGAAGAGCGTTTTGATCTTTTCGATGTCTTCGTCCGACCTCGGCAGGCTCAGCGGCAGATAGCCAGACAGGGGGCCCAGCGGAATCATCTCGACGGGCGGCAACACCGACAGCAGTGTGACTTTGGCGTTGGCCTGGGCCGCGAGCGCCAGCCCATACCGCGCGGCGTGTCTGGAAGGCACCGAGCCGTCCACCGCGATGGCGATGTGGTGGATCATGAGCCGTTGCCCCAGGCGCTCAGTCGTCGGGTGCGAACCTTCATCGCGGGCTCACTGCCGCCGGAAGCTGCTTCTGCCTGCTCCGGTATGGGCGGTGCTCCACTGCTGGGGCCGCGGTGCTGAGGACGAGCACTCCGCCGCCGCTCGCCAGCTCGAGACAGCCACTGCCTGGCTCGGGCTCCTTGACTGCTTCGACTTCGATCATGGGTACCTCCTCTTTGAAGCATGGTTGGCGTGCGGCGCAGGCGAATGCAAAGCGAGGGCCGGAACTCGCGCGAAGCCAGGACGCCGCGGCCGGACCCCGAGAGCTGCGGTTGCTGCGTCGCCTTCGCGTAGGTGCAGCGTCTGCACCTTCAACTCGGTCTCTGCTCGCGCAGCTCTCCGAGCATTCCAATTGGCAAGCACTGGCGCATGAGATGCACCCAGCCTGTGAGCCGCATCTGCCGATGGTGCGGGGCGAAGGTCACCCAAGGATTCATGTTCTCTGCGCCACTCAAGAAATCCGACTCGACTCTGATGAGCTTCGAAGAGCTCGCGACGAACGAGCACCAGCAGCTCGCCAGGATCCTCGAGGACGTGGCAGTCCTGACCGAGCGTGCTTCGTATGTTCAGAGCGCGCAGCGGTTTGGCGAGCTGCGGCGAATGGTCGAGCGACACATCACCGCCGAAGAGCGCGTCGTGCTGCCGCTGTTCATCGAACGCACCGGAGGTTCAGCCGACATCGTCGCGCAGCTGCGCAACGAACACATCCGCATCCTTCATTTGATCGACGGGGTGGGGTCGGCGATTTCCGGGTGGGATCGCACCGGCTTTGGCAACGCGGTCATCGAGCTGCGAGAGGCGTTGCGCGCGCACGACGCAACCGAGGCCCTGGTCCTTCACCCCGCCCTCAACGATGTGATTGCGACGGCGATGGATTGGAGATGCCTCTGTGCGGCCGCAGGAGTCGACTGTTGAATGCCGCAACCGCTTTCTCCTGACGAGCTCAGGCGCAGGCCACATCCTCGAAATGTTCGAGTTGTTGGGCCGCGGGCAGATGCTCGAAGGCGTCGCTCCTCTGACGGTCGGCCTCATTGAGGTGCAAAAACCCGGGTTGGAGCGCTGAAGTCCGGGGCCGTCTTCGGAGAAGCGCGAGCGCGGCACCAGCGCTGAGCGCGTTTCGCCCGGTTGGTATTGGGTCTGGAGCGGGGTCGAGAACGCCCGCCGCCAGGAGATCAGCGAACGAAGCTCACCAGTTGATCGAGCTGGAGCGGGACCTGCGTTCCTCCCGACCGGACCTGTGCGTCGAACTTCAGGTTCGCGCTGCCGCCCTTGATCGCGTTCACCGCTGCGCTGCCCGCTGAGAAGAAGTTGATCGTCAGCGGCAGCGAAACCTGGCGCGCGCCCTTCGCTTCGAGCTGACCCAACGTTCCGGTCGAAAGGGTGCCGACGGAAGCTCCGGCGATCGACAGCGAGCCGACCACCTCGTTGAGGTCGAGCGGAAAGCTCGAGCGGTTGGTGACGGACAGCGGGAATTCCACCGTCGCCCCTTGAAGCGAAATCTGGGTCACCTTCGGATTGGCGAACTGCACCTGCGGCAACTTCGGGGTCTCGAAGACGTTCTGGACCGAGAGCGGAAACGAGACGATCCCAATCGGAGTCTGCAACCCGATGGATCCCTCGACCCGCCACGTCGCGGTGTCTTTGGTCAGCAGCGCTTCGATCGCCGGGACGATGTCGAGGAACCGAATCTGTGCGGGGAAGGTGAGCTCGGTCGAACCATTGGCTGGAATCTGCAGACCCTTCTGCGGTGTGCCGGCGACGACCTGCTTGTCATCGACGAACAACGCGTAGTCGATTGCCGCGAGGGAAAGCCCGACCGCGTTGGGGTTGTCGAGCTGCCACACGGTGTCGAGGCCGATGCCCGCGAGGGACGCGTTGTGCAGCGCGACGTTCTTGAATCGGAAGTTTGGTTTTTGGAAAACGCTCGTCATCAGGTCATTGAGGAACGCGCAGCCTGCGAGCAGAACGGACGCGGCAACGAGAGGAAGGACGAAGCGTTTCATGAAGCAGGGTTACCAAGTTGAAGGCGACGGCGCGACAAAAGGTCGCCCGCCTCTCACGATCTGCGGGTGCACTGGGCTATGCCTGCGCGCATGCGATTCTTCATCGTCGGCTGTTCTTTGCTCTTCGTCCTCGCCTGCGGGAATTCGGGTTCCAACCAGTGCACGTCCTGCCTCGGGTGCTGCAACAGCCGCGGGCTCTGTGAATCGGGCAACGCCAACGCAGTCTGCGGCGCTGCGGGAGCGACGTGCGTCGCCTGCGCTGGAACCACCACCTGCCAGACC
>JAYVCD010000453.1:0-29702 GCA_043750125.1 Archangiaceae bacterium
GGCGGCTTGAGCTGGACGGCGGTCACCGGCTTTGGCGGCTTCAACGTTCAGAGTCTCGCGGCGCCGAACGCCACCGACCTGTGGCTCAGCGGGGACACCACCGTCTCGAGCGCAGGGTTGATTTCGCGCCTGGTCGGAGCCACCCGCACGGATCAGACCCTGCCGGCCTCGCCCAACAACGTCTTCACCGTCAGTGGCCTGTTCGCCCGCTCGTCCACCGAGCTGGTGGCCTTGAGCTTCGGCGGGGTGGTGCTCAAGACGCTCACCGGCGGGCCGGCGTGGACGGAGTCTTCGAGTGGCACCCGCGCCCAGCTGACCCGGGTTGCGATTCCGCGCGGCGGTGTCTTCAACAACACGGTCTGGGCGGCAGGGGGCGGCGGCTTGATTCAGCGCACGCTCAACGGCGGCGTCGACTGGACCGCGCAAGGAGTCGGCGTGATCGGCGCGGCCCTGTCCGGAATCAGCATGGTCGATGTCAACGGCACGGCCGCCGGAGCTCAAGGGTACGTGGTCGGGACCAACGGGTACATCGCGTACACCGTGAACGGCGGGACCACCTGGGCGGTGCACGCCGACAGCGCGATCGTCACCAACGCGCTGTACGACGTCGACTGCCGCAGCAGCACCGCGTGCATCGCGGTCGGCGCGAACACCACAGTGCTGGTCAGCAACGGAGCGTTGCCCGGTGCGTGGACGGTCGCGACCGTTGCGGCCACGGCTGAGAGCTACCGCGGCGTTGCCACCTACCTGGTCGGCGGCTCCACTCCGCGGGCGATCATCGTCGGCACCGGCGGCTCGGTGCGGATCTTGAACAACACCCTCTGGTCCAACCCTGCCCCGGTGGTCGGCGCGAACTTCTACGACGTGGCGGCGAAGTCCGATGCGAGTGGGATCGCGATTGCAGTCGGTGCCAATGGGATCATCTACAAGAGCCTCGACCATGGAATGACCTGGGCCGCCAAGCCGTCAGGCGTCACCAACGGCTTGAGTGGCGTGGATCACGCAGCCGGAACCAACACCTGGTACGCAGCCGGCTTCGGAGTGCTGCTGAAGTCGATCGACGATGGCGAGACCTGGGCGCCGGTGATCACCAACTTCGCGCAGGCGCTCAACAGCGTGGCGGTCTCGAGCGTCAATCCCAACCGATTGTGGGCGGTGGGCGTGAACGGCAGCACGCTGTTCAGCAGCAGCGCCGGCCAGTAGTTGATCTTCGACAGTGCGGTGGATGGGCACCGCACTGACCGAAGTGAAGGGGAAGGGGTTTGCCCTGGGCAGGGATTGTGCGTGATTGACGCAACCCACGCGCTTCGCTGCTTCGGCCCTTGAGACGCGAACAGCCCGACCGCTGGCGAGTTCGTTGGAGACTCTGGCATCCTGTCGGGCCGGCCTGGTCTTCGCCGGGCAGGAGTCGTGATGCGCTGGACCTGGTCGCCGATCGCCGCCGTTCTGCTGCTCACCGCGTGCGGGGGCGAGATCTCGTCCGCCGGCAGCGGGGGCGGCAGCGGAGTCGGAGGCGGCAGCGGAGTCGGAGGTGGCAGCGGAGTCGGAGGTGGCAGCGGAGTCGGCGGCGGAGCGGCGTCGGTGGCGGGAGCGGGAGCGGAATCGGCGGCGGCAGCGGAGTCGGCGGTGGCGGCGCGATCAACGAGCTCCTCGCCGCTCACAACGCCGTGCGCGCAGCGGCGATGCCGGCCCCCAGCCCTCAACTGATGACCAGGAGCTGGAACAGTTCTGCGGCAGGCGTCGCGCAGACCTGGGCGAACAACTGCGTCTACATGCACAACGCAGGACGCGGCAGCCTGGGAGAAAACATCTTTGCGGCAACCGGGGGCAGTTGGACCCCGACCCAGGTCGTCAATTCCTGGGCGAGCGAAAACGTGGACTACACCTACTCCACCAACACCTGCGCAGCGGGCAAAGTGTGCGGCCACTACACCCAGATTGTCTGGCGCTCGTCGATTGGATTGGGCTGCGGCTCGAAGACCTGTACGACCGGCAGTCCCTTCGGCTCCGGCACCTGGTTGTTCTGGGTCTGCGACTACAGTCCTCCGGGCAACTCCGTCGGAATGAAGCCGTACTGAGCACGCAGCAGTCTGCGTGGATCCGGCGGGGCAGGCGTCGTCGTCGGTCAGCGCCACGACCGCACTTGTTGTTTTTCCTCGAATCGCCGTGCGCGGACTTCACGGGAAATGCCACCCGAGGCACGCCGCCGAGCGCTCGATTTCGAAGCGCCGGCCAGATGTCGGTTGGGGCTCGACCCTGCTGCTGAGAGCACCCGGTTGGCTGCCTCGTAGAGATTCGGCCCTACGTGCGCGCAGGGGGGCCATCGGCAGCAGCGGTTCTCGCGGCCCATGGGCATTGGCGGGAAGTGCTGTTCGTTCAGCACGCCTTGCTCGCGGGTTGCGTTCGCTTTCTGGGACAAAGGCACCCCGTCGCCGAACAGTGCAGGCCGACGGGTGGTTTGGTGAAGGCATTCGCCTTTCGTGGGGTGAACCGGTGAGAACCACCCCCGGTGGTGAGCGCTACCCGCGTGGCTCGACGGCAAACCACACCGCTGGGGGTAGTTCTCACCAGAACGACGCAGAAAGGGCCCTGCAGAAGCGAACGCAGCCCGTACGCACTGGGCTCGAGTCAAAGAACAGCTCTTCCCGCCAATGCCCGTGGGCCGTGGGAACCTCTGCTGCCGATATCCCCTGCGCGCACGTGGCCCGGATCTCCACGATCAAGCCGTGGCTTCCCCACGCTCAGCCGGGAAACGCAGCGCAGAGCGGGCAGCGCGCGGCCAGGTGCGGTCCGTCGACGCGATGCAGATCGAGCAGCTTGCGCGAGTGCTCGGCCAGCGCGCGACGCAGCTCGCGGCGAGCGCCCTTCACCCGCGCCACCTGCATCGAGTCGTAGGCGGTGGTCGCGTGCCGCAGCCAGGCGATGACGGCCGCTTCAGCCCGGCGATCGATCTCGATTCGTTTGGTGCGCGCCACGGTGCCACTGCCCACGGGCGTGGCGTGCGCGGTGACCGCGTGGGCGAGCGCGGCTGCGAGAGCAGCGTGGGACGACGAGAAGCGAAGAAACGCCTGCACCTCGGCTTCGAAGTCCGTCACGTAGGTCGCCTGCGCCATCTCTCGTCGGCGCAGATCTCCCTCGCGCTTCTTCGCGTAGCTCTCGGTCGAACGCTCGGCCTCGAGGGCGGTCCGTGCCGCGGCGATTTGCGCGGCCGCCACCCAGACACCCCGGGAGAATGTCTTGCGGCCCTTCTTCTCGACGACCGTCCAGCTGTCGCCGCCGGCCTTCACTCTTCGGGTCAGGCCCGCATCGCCCGGAGGCAGACATTCCCAGCCGGCCGGAATTTCCAGCACCCGACCATCGGGAGCCCGGACTCTTCGGGGATCTGCGGTGGGCGCGAAAGTCAGGGTCTGCATTTTGAGAGGATGAGCAAACAATCCAAGGCCGGGAACTTCGCTCGCCCCAGCCCAAAAGTCTTTCGCCGTCCGCATGTCAGTCGAGTGCACGACTGACACCTACCCATCCACGAACGGTCGGTGCGCGGCCCTGGGTGTCAGTGGTTTGTGACACCTGGCGCAGCGGCTGCTGGCGCTGGGCGGGCTTGGCTTCCCCGAACCTCTGGCCAACAAGCCGCAATGTCATCGGGGATGCGAATCCCAACTGCCCTCGCTTCTTCTCCTGCCGCCCGCTTCGATCGTCCCCCTGCGCAGGCCCAGGTGCCTCAGGTCGCGGCGCGGCCGGTCGACGCCTTCGAGCCGGCGAAGGGCCCGGTCGATCGTTCTGCGGCAGTCGCGATGGTGAAGCTTCAGAAGGTCAGCGGTCCGATCTCGGCCGATGCGCTGCGCCGGGCGATTGTCGATGGGATCCAGGACAAGGACGGCCACGGAGCGTCCAGCGAGCTGTCGACGATTCAAGCCTGGGGGACGGCCCACGCGGGTCGGCTGACGAAGGCCGCCAAAGAGGTGCTCGCCGCGTGCGTGAAGGTATGGACCGCGGCGCGAAAAGACGGGCAGACGGGGTTGAGCGCCGCGCAGGTCACGAAGCTGGGCGCGGCGATGGCGCCGAGCTCCTCTTCCTCGGCGACGTGGCCTGGCACTGGCGCAACGTTGCCGAAGTTCGCTCTCGCGCCCGACTCGCGCCGCTGGTGATGGGTGAGGATCGCGACGGGGTCCTGCTGCAGCTGCAGGAAATCAATCGACTGATCGCAGCCGAGCCGCCGCTGCAGGCGGTGCCGGGCCATGACAAACAGCGCCTCGACCAACTGGTGGCGGGTGGCTTTCTCAGAGCGGGCTTTGAAGTCGAGCCCGCCCAGCCCCTTCCGTGAAGCTCTACGGGACGGTGGCGGCCGCTCCGCCCGAGAACTGGTAGCCGTCGCCTCCGGTGCCGTTGAGAAGCACGCTCACCTCATCACCCGGAGCCAGCGCCGGAGGAGATCCCGCGGCGGGCGTCAGCTGCACGGTTCCGGGCGGAAGCACTCCGTAGGGCACCGGGGGCACGAGGCCCGCCAGAGATTGAACTTCCCACTTCACCACTCCCACTGCGTCGATCACCCGCAGCGCCACCGCGGGCTTCACCGGTGACCACCCGATCGCGTTGCCGGTGACGGTGACCACCAGGTCCAGCTTGTTGTGGCCTGCGAGCAGCCGCAGCTGAATCGGCCCGGTCGGACATTCGGTCAACAGCATCGACCCCCGCCGCGACGCCTCGATGAAGCCGGCCTTTTCGACCAGCGCCGTCGAGACGACCGCCAGCCCCGAGAGCAGCGGGAGGTTGAGCGTGAACTGTCCCATTTCGTTCGACGACGTCGAGAGCGTGCAGCGGGTGCCAAGCTTGCCGCATAGGGCGTTGAACGCCGTTCCGCTGAGCGCCTCATCGAAGCCGAGCACCACCGCGCCCGTCACCGGGCTGCCGGTTCCGTCGACCGTCGTTCCGGAAATCTTGCACCGCTTCGCGCTCGTCACCGCTTGGCTGCTGACCGAGATTTTTCCCGCCGCGGTGCAGCTGCCGCCACAGGTGCCCGCCACCGTCGGGGCGGGGGTGGATCCTCCGGAGTAGGCGACGCCGGCGTACTGAACGGTCAGGGGTCCACTCGCGCTCAGCCCTGCCGACAGACAGAAGCTGCCGTCCGCGTGCGACACGCTGGGTTCAGATCCTTCGAGGCTGACCATCGCTCCTTCCGCGCTGTGGCCGTCGGCTTCCACCGTGCCGGTCACGCACCCGGCAGAGGCGGCGGGCAACGCAATCGTCCAGTAGCCGGCGCGCGTCACCGTCGCGACCGCGACCACGCCCCCCGCGAATTGCCCCTCGCGCACTCTGGGCAGCGCGCTCTCGGGGATCTTCAGCCCGAACTCGGTCTCGAGGGTGCCTTGCGCCTGCTTGCTCCAGGTGCCCTTGGCTTCATCGAAGTATAAAAAGGGAACTTCGATGAACGCCGTGCCGGGCTGCGCATCTTCCACCTTTCGCCAGGTGACGAACGGAACCCGCACCCGCAGCACCGGAGGACCGGCATCGACCGCACCGCCATCGCCGCCGGGAAAGCCCGCATCGCCTTCCGGGACCCCTGCGTCCTCGTCATTTGGCCCCGCATCGAGCAGCGGCCCCGCGTCGAGCTCGTACCAGGCGACGACGATGGGCCGCAGCGCCTCGAGCCCAATCAAGTGTGGCGTCTCGGTCGACGGCTCGAACACCCGGGCGCGGCCGATCAGGTTGTCGGGCACTTCGTTCAGACTCAAGTCGTCGGAAGCGCCGACGCAGTGGTTGTCGGTGCACTCGATCGCTTCGGCCGTCTCGAGCGCAACCGACAGCTGCGCTTCGGTGAAGGGGCCGACGAACAGCCCGCGAAAATTCGGCACCAGGTTGCTCGAACGAAAGGCGACCACCACCCGGGTGTCGGCCTCGGCGGGGAACGACAATCGATAGCCTCCCGTCACCGAGCTCGTCGCCGTCGCGAGCTGCTGTCCGTTGCTGGCCCGGGTCACCGTGACGGTGGCGCCTTCCAACGGGTCACCTCGTCGCTCGGTGCCTCCGAGGTAGACGGTACCGGTGAGGTTGACGTTCTTGTCCGAAGGTCGCGGCAGCCCGCCCGAGCAGGCGCACAGCGACAAGCAAAGGACGAGGCAGATCTCGCGCATGGGGCCGTCGCTACCACAGGCGCGACATGCGGTTGAATTGGCGATCGCCGCAAGGACCGTCTTTGTGGCCCCCAGTGCGAAGCGATTTCAGAGGGCGCTGGACCTGATGGATAAGTACCGCGATGTGCCGATGGACTGGGTCGACGCCTTGCTGGTCGTGAGCGCCGAAGAGACAGGAGTCGCGCGGGTGCTCACTTTGGATCAGCGAGGGTTTCTCAGTTACCGGATGCACGGGCGCAAGCCGTTTCAGCTCTTCCCGCGGGTGCGATGAACGACCGCCTCACCACGAACCCGAAGAGCCGCCTCCGGACGAGCTTCCACCGCCGAAGCCCGACCCGGAGGAGGACGACGAGGAAGAGCTCGAGCTGCGGCGGGTGAGGCGGGCCGTGTGGCGGGTGTAGCTGTTGCGGTAATTGCAGTGCGCGCAGCTCTCGTCCACCTGGACCCACCCTTCGCTGTACTCGGTGGCGTACTGCAGCGTGGTGGACGAAGAGTGAAGGGTGCGGTTGCGGCAGCCCTGGCAGCGCGAATAGCTCGAGAACCACGCGGTGGTGTCGCGGACCAGCACGGTCCGGCAGACCCCGCACCAGCAGACGTCGTAGTCGATGGGTCCCACCGACTGCTCGGCCCGCTGACCACTTCGTTCGCTGAGCGCAGGGGAAAGCCGTGGATCAACACCGGAGCGGCGCGAAGGTTCGCTTCGATCACCTCGCTCAAGTCGGGGGCGTTCATCGCTGCATTCCCGATCTCGGCTTCCAGGGCCGCGGCCCGAGGGTCCTGGTGGAGCTCGTCGGGAAAGGCGAAGGCCGCGTCCGGTCGTTCGAGGTTCACCGCCAACAGCGCAGCGCGCGGATGTCGGGGCGCCAGCGACGCGAGCGCGCGATCACGCACTTGCGAAGCCGAGAAGTTGCGCGACCGTAAAAAAAAACGAGGAACAGCTGCCGACCCTCGGCCACGTAGAGCTCGTTGGGCAGCCGCTCGAGCGCGTGAACCGTTTCCTGCGGGACTTCCTGGGGCAGATCGATGACCCACCTGCGCGGGCTGGGGTCGGAAATCTGTCCGGTGATGAACAGCTCACTCACCTTCGCTTCCGCCAGCGCTCCCTGGGTCGAGACCTGGGCCCGCGGCGCCTTGGGCGCGGCGCTGGTCAACAGCTCGGCCAGGGCGCGGGCCCCCTCGAGCAGTGCCTGTTCGGGGTGGCCGGCTTTGAAGTTGCTCACCACCTGATTTTTCATCACCGCGTCGGTATCGCCGGTCGAGATCCGATTCAGCCCATCTCCGAGAAGGATTTTCGTCTTGCGGTCCTCGAGCGCGACGAACAGCAGAATGCCGTTGTTGTACTCGGGGTGGCCGATTCCCCATTGATTGAAGACGCAGGTCGCGAAGGCGCGCGGCACCTTCAGCTGTCCTCCCCCGCTGCGGTTCACTCCTTCGGCGATCGCATCGAGGCCCTGCAGCGTCGAGACCGAGATCTTCCCCGAGGTGTCCTTCGCCCAATGCCCCGCGGGCGGAGCTCCCAGGTCAGGCGTTGCGGCCAGGGCCACTGCCGAAACGCACCACAACCCCACGAGCTGAGTGCGCACGTGCGCTCCCTACTTCAGTCGTCCTCGATTAAGAGGCGTGGCCAACCGCCGTTCACCCCGAGAGCAGTCGAGGGACGGCTTCGTCAAGGGTGGCCGATGATCCTCTTTTCTTTGATCGCATCTGCCACGCTCGCGCAGGCTCCGCTGATTCCCCGCGAGCTGTTGTTCGGAACGCCCGAGCGCGCCGAACCGCGAATCTCACCCGATGGAAAGCAGCTGTCCTGGCTGGGCCCAGACACCCGGGGAATTCTTCAGGTGTGGGTCAAGCCCCTGACCGCCGCCGACACGGACGCCGTCGCTGTCACCCACGACGAGAAGCGGCCGGTGCGAAGCTACGAGTGGGCTGAAGACGGCAACTGGATTTTGTATGGGCAGGACGTCGCCGGGGACGAGAATTTTCACCTCTTCGCGGTCGAGCTTTCGACGATGAACGTTCGGGACCTGACGCCCTTTCAAGGCGTTCGCGTCAGCAGCTGGGAAACGCGGGGGAAGTGTCCCGACACGGTGCTGGTCAGCCTCAACCTGCGTGACCGCAAGACGTTCGATCTTCACCGGGTGTCGCTGAAGACCGGAGCGCTCGAGCTCGACACCCAGAACCCGGGCGACGTAACCCGCTGGGTCGTCGACTCGAACTGTCAGGTGCGTGGAGCCGAGGCCTCGCTCACCGATGGCGGGCGTGAGCTGCGCGTGCGGGACACGGTGAAGAGCCCGTGGCGCTCACTGGTCAGGGTGGGCCTCGAAGAGAACGTTTCGCTCAAGGGGTTTGCCCTCGATGGGAAGAGCGCCTTCGTCACCACCAGCATCGACACCGACACCGATCGACTGGTCGAGAAGAACATCAAGACCGGCGCTGAACGACTGCTGGCCCAGAGCCCGAAGTCCGACGTGCGCGACGTGCTGCTCCACCCCGTGCGGTTTACAGCGCAAGCCGCTTCGTTCGAGGTCGCCGGTAAGCCCGAGTGGACGTTGATCGAGACCAGCATTCGCAACGACTTCGAGAGGCTCAAAGATCTGGGCACCGGCTTTCCCGTCTTGATCTCGCGCGACCGCACCGACACCGTGTGGCTGGTGGCGGTCCGCTCGGACCTGTCGCCCTCCCGATATTTTCTCTGGGACCGGATGGCCAAGAAATCGACCTTCCTCTTCAGCGAGCAGCCGAAGCTCGAGGGGCTGCCGCTGCAGCCGTTGCAGCCGGTGGTGATCAAATCGCGCGACGGGCTCGAGCTCACCGGGTTCCTGATCCGCCCTTCCGGTGGGGCGAAAAATGTCCCGCTGGTGCTGCAGGTGCACGGGGGGCCCTGGGCCAAAGACGAGTGGGGCTTTGATCGCGCGATGCAGCTGGTGGCCAACCGCGGCTACGCAGTGCTGAAAGTCAATTTCCGGGGCTCGACCGGCTACGGGAAGCGGTTCCTCAACGCGGGGAACAAGCAGCTGGGCCAGAAGATGCACGAGGACCTGCTCGACGCGGTGCAGTGGGCCGTCGGTGAGGGCCTCGCCGACCCGAAGAGGGTCTGCATCGAAGGCGGCAGCTACGGGGGGTACGCGGCGTTGGTGGGCGCGGCGTTCAACCCCGAGGTCTTCACGTGCGCCGTCGATCTCGATGGCCCTTCGAACTTGCTGACGTTCCTCTCGACCGCCGCCCCTTATGGGTCCGCGGTGAAGAGCAAGTTCGAGATGCGGGTGGGAAACCCGTCTGACCCCAGAGATCTCGAGCTGCTGAAGAAGGCTTCGCCGCTCAACTCGGCCGACAAGATTCGCATCCCCCTGCTGATCGGCCAGGGCGCCGGTAATCCCCGGGTGAAGCAGGCTGAGACCGAACAACTCGTGGCCGCGATGGAAAAGTCGGGCCGCGCCGTCACCTACGTCCTCTACCCCGACGAAGGCCATGGCTCGTTTCGTCCCGAGAATGACCTCGATTTCATCGCTCGCACCGAGGCTTTCCTTGCTGAAAACCTGGGGGGCCGGGTCGAGCCCTTGCCCAAAGGCGGAAAAGTCCCCGGCTCGAGCGCAGTGGTGAAGTTGGTCAAGGCCCGTCCTACGAAGTAGAGGAGCACCCATGTCCGAAACCTTCAAAACTGCATTGATCACCGGAGCCTCCAGCGGCATCGGCCGGGCGGTCGCCATCTGGTTCGCCAAGCGCGGGACCACCGTCTACGCCGCGGCCCGCCGCACCTCGATGCTCGATGAGCTCGCCGCCGCCGGGCACGGGAAAATCATTCCTGTCGCGCTCGACGTGTCGAAGGAACAAGCGACGGTCGATGCGATCCAGAAGCTCGATGACGAGTGTGGCGGGCTGGAAATGGTGATGGCCAATGCGGGCGTGGGCGACCCGACTCCGGCGCACAACTCGACCTGGCAGATGGTCGAGCGGGTATTGAAGGTGAACGTCACCGGGGCCGCGGCCACCCTCACCGCCGTGCTTCCCCGAATGGTCGCCCGCCGCAACGGCACCCTCGTGGGCATCTCGTCGATCGCCGGCAACCGCGGGCTGGGCGCCTACAGCTGCTACTCGGGAAGCAAAGCGTTTCTCTCGACCTTCCTCGAGAGCCTGCGGGTCGACCTTCACGGCAGCGGGGTGAAGGTGGTCTGCATCGAGCCCGGGTTCGTCAAGAGCGAGATGAGCGACCGGGTCGAAGGCGTGGCCCCGATGCCTTTCCGAATGGGCACCGACCAGGCCGCAGACAAGATCGCCCGTGCCGTCCTCGGGGGAAAGCGGGTGCTGGCGTTCCCCTGGCAGCACGCGTGGAGCTCGGCGGCGATTGGAATGGTGCCGGCTCCGATTTACGAGCCGCTCGCCCACAAAGTCTCTCGTCCCCAGGTCGCGATGCTCGAGGCCGAACGGGTCAAGGCCGCCGCGTCCAAATGAACGACGCCCGGCTGAAAGAGGCCTACGACAAGGTCGAGCGCCACATCGAGGACGTAAGCGACTACTTCGCCGCCGACTGGAAGTACCTCTCGCACTACTACCGAACCGGAGTGAAGCTCGATTTCCGAGCCCAGATCGAGCCGGGAAAAGGCGAAATGCTCAGCCCGCTGAAGATCTCCGATTTCAAACCGCAGAAATGGATTTCACGTTGGGCGTTCTAGATGCAAACGCTGATCGTCGGCGACGTTCATGGCTGTTTGACCGAGCTGCAGGATCTTCTCGTTGAAGCCAGGCTCTCGCCCCAGACCGACCAGCTGATCTTCGTCGGAGACCTCGTCGCCAAGGGGCCCGACTCGCGCGGAGTGTTGAAGCTCGCCCAGCAGTGGAAAGCCCAGAGCGTCAAAGGCAACCACGATGCCCACGTGCTGAAGTTTCGGCGCGGAGCGGCCGAGAAGATGAAATCCCACCACCTCGAAGTGGCCAGGACGCTCGACGAGACCGATTGGCGCTACCTCGAAGAAATGCCGCTGTGGCTGCGGCTTCCGGGAATGATCGTGGTCCACGCCGGCCTGGTTCCCGGGGTCCCCCTCGAGGGTCAAGACGAGGACGCGATGATCAACATGCGCTCGCTCACCCCTTCGGGGAAGTGGAGCAAACGCATCGACGCGGGAGTCCCCTGGGCGGGCGAGTGGCAGGGCCCCGAACGGGTCCTCTTCGGTCACGACGCGATGCGCGGGCTGCAGCAGTACCCCCACGCCCTGGGCCTCGACACCGGCTGCGTCTACGGGAAGCGGCTGACCGGACTGCTGCTGCCCGCCAACGCGCTGATCTCGGTGCCCGCGCACAAGGTGTGGTCCCCAGTCGACGGCTGAGCCTGCAGTTTGGTAGGTCGTGCCCCATGAACCGTTCTTCCGCCGACGAACTGTTGACCGGCAACGCGCTCGTCCCCTGCATCGAAGGCATGGTGGCCTACGCGAAAGAGCTCGAGCGCACGCTGCTCGAGGCCGAGATTCCGGCCCGGCTCGCCAAGCCGCCGACCAAAGCCTGCTGCGGTTCCGGGGGCTGTGGCTGTTCGGCGAAGGTTCAGGTGATGGTGCGCGAGGCAGATCTGCCCCGGGTCGCTGAGCTGTTTCGCGACGAGTGGATGCAGGCGGTGCAGCGCGAAGGGACGATCGACGGGTTGCAGTTGGTTCCGATGAAGGTCGAAGGCGCGCTGCCCTTAGACCCCGCCGCAGATCCTCCTTGCCCGGCGTGTGGCACTGCCGCCCCGCTGGTCGAAGGAGCCTGCAGCGACTGCGGGCTCCAGCTCGACAACTGAAGGTCTACTCGACCGCGGTCGGCGCCCACTTGCGCTGTCCATGGATCTTCACCAACAGCGCTTCCCCCGCGGCCTTTTCACCCGCGTCTTTCGTCAGCCTCACCGCCCGCGTCAGGTGCGGCTCGGAGAACCGACCCAGCGCGAGAAATTTTGCGGTCGCGGCTTCTGCGGTCGGCGACTGCGAGAGCTCGTTGAGCCACTGCGCCAGCTGTCGCTCGTACGCCGGGGTGAGCAGGCCATCGGCCACCAGCACCGCGGTCAAGCGGGCCCGAAGCACCTCGACGAACTGTCCCAGCGGCATCGTCGCCTCGGGAATCTGTGCGGTGCGCTGCTCGCCGCCCGCCAACGCGCCGAGCTCGACGAAGCCCGCCGCGGTCGGGGTCACCTGCACCAGGAAGACCGCCGTTACGGTCTTCTCGCCCACCGGGTTCGAGAAAGCGGCCCTGTCGGCTTCCACAGTCGAGACCAGCGGCAGTCGAAAGTTTCCGAGCCCGCGGTAGAACAAGAACTTCTCGCGCTGGCCTCTTTCTTCGCAGTCGTCAGCCCATCGGGGTGCTGAGCGTCGGTCACCGGGCTGAACAGGCCATTGCGGCCGCAGGACAGCAAAAGGAAGGACCCCGTCACGGCTGCAATTGCGATTCTCATCGAATACTCCTGTTGAAAATTCTCCGGCCCTTCGCGTGCTGGTATGCCGGGGGCTCCGGCGGCGGACAAAAGCGTCGGCGGTTTGTTCCTTTTCGCAGCCGCGGCATACGGAGTGAGGACGGCCAGTGGACGCGCGGGAACGAATGGTGCCGGCAACGAACGGGGTGCGCTTCGCCGCTGGCGACGCGAGGCGTTCGTCGTCGTCTACCGCGCCTTCGCCGCGCCGCTTCGCCGATGGGTAGCGCGGTTCTTCAAGAGCCCCTTCGAACAGGAAGAGGCGGTACACGAGGTCTGGCTCACCGTGCACCGAATGCAGAAAACGCTGCCGGGCTCACTCCCGAAGAGGTCCAGGTGCTGCGCCACGGGCTGATTGAAGAGCAGACCCACGAAGAGTTGGCCGCAGTGCTGGGAATCAACGTGCGCAGATCGAAATACCTCAAGCTCAAGCTGCTCGCGCGGGCCGCCTTGGATCCGTCGCTGCAGGCCCTGGCGGCCGAGGTGTTGCGATGAGCGTGTGGCGACAACGACTGACCATCGAGCGTGCGGTGGCGGGGCAGTTGGCGGCCGTCGACGAAGCGAGGCTGCGCGCCCATCTTCGAGGTTGCCTCGAGTGCCGTCGGTACTACGACGCCCTCACGGTGCAGGCGCGGATCCTCGCTGGGGACCCGCACTCGACGCGCGTCGCCGCCGAGGCAGAAGAGGCGCGACTGATGGAAGCGCTCAACCCCATTCCGGCGGTGCCCGAGGTCCCGGCATGGTGGCCACGCTTCGCCGTCGCCGCCGCGGTGGCAGCGGCGGGGATCTTCGGGTTCATCAGTTGGCGGCAGTCCTCGCCCCAGCCAGTTGATCAGATCGCCTGGCGTGGCAGCCCCTCGCCCGCTTCCGTTTCGACGTTCGCGGTGTGGGTGATCTCTGCTCCGCGAGACGGGGGGCCGCTGCGCCGCGACGTGAACTTTCCCGCGGACTCCATCGGGCAGGTGCGCACGGACGAATGGATCGCGTTTGCGAAGAAAGGGCCGGTTCCGGTCGAGTTCTTCAAGGTGGCCCTGGTCAACGAGCAACGCCAGACGCTGGTTCTCGCCAGTGGGCAGAGCGTCGCGCTCGACGCGGGAAAGTGGAGAGTCTTCGCGGTCGGGTTGAAGACTTCCGGTGGTGCGCAAGCTTTCGGAGACGAAGCGCTCGCGGCCGCAGCACGCGAGGCGGGGGTGGAAGGAAAAGTCCTGAAGTTGCCGACCCAGGGGGACCGTCCGGTTTTTCAGGTTTCAGGAACCATTCTCGTTCAGCCATGAGTGTGCTGATCGCCCTGGCGCTGGTGGTGGGGTCGACTGAGCCCGTGCCCACCGACATCTGCGCGGTGGTGGTCGGCGCAATGGAGGGCGCCCGGGTCTTCCTGCCCTTCATTTCGCCGACGACGACGCGCTGCGAATGGCGCGGACTTTTTCGGCGCTCCCCGGGCACCGGGCGACCTGGGTTCTGGCCGAGCCGGACGAAGCGACGCGCGCCACGTTGCAGACCGCGGGGTTGTCGGTGCCGGTAATTCGCGAGCCCACCCGCGCTGCGCTCTTTGCGGCCCGCGACGTTCAGGGCTCCAGTGTCTCAGGAGACCTCATCGACGCCTGCACGGGCGCGGCGGTCGCGGCGCGGATCACCATCGCCGGAAAATCGACGTGCTCAGTTTCGGGCAAGGGCTGCTGGCAGCTGACCGGTTTGCCCCCCGGAGGTCCGCAGACGCTCGCCGCCGGAAGAGCAGGGTACCAGGCGTTCAGCGCTTCGCTCACGCTGGTGTCGGGGTTCAACGCGCTCGAAAAAATTTCGCTGACCCCGGCCGGGGGTTGTTCGGTCCCGCCCCCGGCCGATGGCGTTAGTCCGAAAACTCAAAGTCCCTGGCGCGGAATCACGGCCTGGTCGGTGAGGTCTCGAAGCCCGTGGGTCAGCTTCTCGAGGGCGCCACCGGCCGCCGCCGAAAGAGTCTTTCCCTGGGCGGCGGTCTGGAGCTCGGCGACTTTGGCCAGTGCGTCCTTGCGCGAGAGCTTCGAGAAGTCGGGGGCTTTGAGGCCGAGCTCCTCGTAGGCGGACTTCATTTCCGGGCCGTACGCCTTCTGGAAATTGACCTTCACCTTGTCGTACTTCATCAGCCGGAAGGTGGTCTCGATGCGCTCGGCCAGCTTCGCCCGCTCGGGTTCAGTGGTGGTGGGCCGTGAGCTCAGGTCCTGCAGGTCATTGTAGTGCGCGCGCAGCTCGGTCTCGGACGCAGCCACCTTCGCGCCGGAAAAGTGCGAGTCATAGGTCGGCTTGAAGTCATCGACGCGCTTCTGCACGATCTCGACTTTCTCTTTCGCGCCGGGAGTCAGGTAGCCGTTCTTCACGCTCCAGGTTGCGATGTTTGCGTATTTCTCGAGGCCCTTGAACGTCCCCGGAGGAAGCGCTTCGACATCGCCCCGGGTCGCCTTGTCCCAGGCGTTGAGGTGGGCCCTCGAGCCGGTGGTGCTTGAGCCGCTGGGAGACTTGTCGGCATAGGCGAGCATGGTCTTCGCGTTGGGGAAGCCGGCTTTCCACTTCATGATCGTGTCTTCGCCGCCGCAGTAGCAGGCCGAGATCGCGATGTCCTCGACCTGTCCGGCGGCCCTGGGCATCGCCTTCGCGAGGTCGGTGAGCAGCTCGCGGTTGAACGCGCCATTGGTGAAGCCGTCTTCGTCGCCGTAGATCCCGCTGCCGCCGCTGTGGCCCGAGAGCACCAGCCGCCCGGGAACGTCTCCTCCTTTTTCGCCGACGGCCCAGGCCTTCGCCAATTGGGCGAACTCGTCGCGGGTGTCGCTTTCTGCGCGCTTGAGCACGTCTGCGATCTTCGCGCCCTGGGCGGCGGGCAGGCCGAGGGTCTTGACGAAGTCCTGGCGGCCCGCGTCGGTCTTGAGGTCGTAGGTGACGGCGCTCTTGCCCTTCCCGACGGTGATGGTGTCGTCCTTCGGCGCGTCCTTGATCAGGTCGACCTTGGTTCCGTTCTTGGAAATGGCGTTCGCTTCCTGCTGGGCGAACTTGTTCATTCCGACAAACAGCACGTCATTTTTCCGAACGCTCATGCGCCCATTATCGAGACCCGATGCGATCGTGATTCTCGATTATTGAATGCGGACGGCGATTGACGGCGATTGCAGTCCGCGGCGAGAAAGCACCAACCGCTCGCATTCCTTGAGGTCCACCGGTCCGCTGCTCAGAGTCGGTGTGGCCTCGGAAGCCACAACAGTGACTTCGTAGGTCAGGCCGTAACGGCCTTTGGCCGGCGCGCGGTAGGGGCCGCCACCGCAGGCAAAATCATCGAAGCGAAGGACGAGCTCTTGTTGAGGCTCGAGGACAAAGGTGCGCTGGGCGGGAGCAGGCTCGAGACCGAGCTCGAAGGCACAGTCGCAGGAATGAAACAGCAGTGAGGGGGGGCCTCCTTTGTCTGGGGTGAAGAGCAGGCCGTGAACATCGCGATGCCGAAGGCGCACGGGCTGAGCGCCGAGGTTCTTGAGCCGAACGGAAATGACTCCGCTGAGCTGACCTTTGTGCAGCTTGAGCGGCTTGGGGACCTCGACCTGAATCGAGAGGTCAAAGCTGGCGAGTAGAGCGGTGAGCGCGAGGGCGAGCACAGTCGAACCGTAGCGCGAGCGCGCGAGTGGCGATGAGTGGTGAGGGCCACCCCCAGTGGTGCGGGATACGCCCGAAGGCCAGCAATTCCAGGTCCTTGCTTCGGCATCTCTTCAGGAGCAACAAGGTACGACTTCCACCGACAATCCTTCCATGCCCCTTCCGATCCGCTTTGGTCCGCCCCCCGTCATCCCCAGCCGGGTGCCGAGCCCGACGATGCCTGAGGTGGTGGTGGCCCGCCCGGATCCTCTCGCGGTCACGCTCGCGAACGGGACCACGTTCACTCCGGTCGATCGCGCGCAGCTTGCGGCCGAGGCGAGCAAGGCCTTGATGCTGGGCGCCGATGTTCCGGCCCGGGTTCAAGATGGTCCGACCTGCGGGCTGTACGCCCTGGGCATGGTGATGGACTTCTGGGACAAGAAGGACCCGGCCCACGTGCTCACTCCGCTGGTTCAAGATTCCGATGTCGTTCGCTGGGACAGCCACCACCAGGAGCCCGACACCAATCTGCGGTTGCTGGATGTCGCGAAGCAGAAGGGCTTCACCACCCAGGGCGAAATGTTCTACGCGCGGCAGCTGGCGACCCTCGCCCGCAGCTTTGGTTACAACGCGACGGTGACGGACACGCTGTCGCTCGACGAGATCCACGCGGCGGTCGATCGCGGCCACCCCGCGTTGATTGGCTTCGACGTGGACAACAACGGCAACCCCGGACTGTTCGAAGGCAAGCGCGCACACTGGGCGGTGGTCGAAGGCCACTTCGCCAAGGACGGCGTCGAGTATCTCGTCGCGACCCACGGCTGGACCGGGAAGGAATACGTCTGGCGCGCCGACGACTTCATGGCTTCGGTGAATCAGCTCAACAAGTCGGACTTTGTCGGGGCTCCGAGCGACATCACCCAGACGATCAAGGGGCTGATGGTCGAAGTCTACCCGCGCCCCTGAAAGCCTTCCGCGGCAGATGAAGGAAGGGCCGCGCTCTGTGGGATGGTCGGCGCCGTGCCTCGAGAAACGGCTGACGGGTTCCCCCTGGACTTCCTCGATGGGCTCTGCGCGGCGTGATGATCGCCGTCCAGGTGCTGCTGGCGCTGATTTTTCCAGCGTTCGCGAACGGGCTCGCCGCGCGAAACAAGCTCGCCCGGCTGTTGGGCCCGGTCGCCCTTTGCTACGGGGCGGGAATCCTCTTCGGGAATCTGGGGCTGCCGCTCGACAACGACACGGCGATCGCGATCAGCACCGCGGCGGTCCCGGTGGCGATTCCGTTGCTGCTCTTCAGCAGCGAAGTCCGCAAGTGGCTCGGCCTCGCGCGCCCGCTGCTGCTCTCGTTCAGCCTCGCGTGCGTCTCGGCGGTCGTCGCGTGCGGGGGGGTCGGCTGGCTGTTCCGCGGTCGCACCGACGAATGGTGGAAGATCGCGGGAATGCTGGTCGGGGTTTACGTCGGCGGCACCGCAAACATGAGCGCAATAGGCATCGCGCTCGACGTCCGCAAAGAGACCTTCTTGCTGGTCAGCACTTCAGACCTGGTGACCGGAGGGGTGTACCTGCTGTTCCTGCTCAGCCTGGGTCAGCGGCTGCTGCTGAAGATTTTTCCGCCTTTCATCCCCGCGCCGGGTACGCGGGAGCACGTCGACGGGGTTCCGGGCAGCGGCTTGACCCGGGCCAACGCGGCGCCGCTGTTCAAAGCCTTCGCGCTCACGGTGCTGATCATCGCAGCGAGCGCAGGTCTGTCTTTCTTGACCCTCGGTCGGGCCGAGTCGGGGCTGGTGTTGATGACGCTCACGACTTTGGGGATCCTCGCCTCGCTGCATTCGAAGGTACGCACCCTCGCAGGCGCCTACGACCTGGGCGAATACGCGCTGTTCGTCTTCTGCTTCTGTGTCGCGTCGATGGCCGACGTGAGCCAGCTGGCGGAGACCAGCCCGGTCATCTTCTTTCTGGTGCTGGCGACGATGTGCCTGGCGATCGCGCTCCACGTCGGGCTCTCGCGCCTGTTCAACCTCGACGCCGACACCACGATCATCTGCTCGACCGCGACCATCTTCGGGCCGGCGTTCATCGGACCGGTGGCCAGCGCCTTGAAGAACCGGCAGCTGGTGGGCCCGGGGCTGACGCTCGGCCTGGCCGGGATCGCGCTGGCCACCTATTTCGGGCTGTTCGCCGCGTGGGCGCTGCACGCGTTCGTTCCCTGATCGCCTTCCGCTGGCGTACTAGGGTCCGCCGCCATCATGGCGAAGATCAAAGCGACCCTCATTGGTGGAACCGGTTACGGCGGCGCCGAGCTTTTGCGCCGGCTGCTCTTTCACCCCAACGTCGAAGTGACGCGGGTCACCTCGGTCGACAACATCGGAAAGAAAGTCGGAGACGTCCACTTCAACCTCGGCAGCGTCAGCCAGCTTCAGTTCGAGCAGATCCCCGCCGCCGAAGCCTGCAAGGGCGTCGACGTGGTCTTCCTCGCGCTGCCCCACAAGACGACCGCCAAGGTCGTGCTCGAGATGCTCGACTCGGGCTTCAGCGGAAAAATCGTCGACATGTCCGGCGACTTTCGACTGCGAGATCCGGCCGCCTACGAAAAGTATTACGGGGTAGTCCACCCCCGGCCCTCGATGCTCACCGAGGGGGCGTTCATCTACGGGCTGCCCGAGCTCAACCGCGAGAAGATCAAACAGGCCAACTACCTGGCCAGCCCCGGCTGCTTCGCGACCGCCATCGCGCTCGGGCTCTATCCTCTGGCTCGACTCGGGCTGCTCAACGGTCCGGTTCAGACCGTGGCCGCCACCGGCAGCTCGGGCAGCGGAGCCAACCCGGCGATCGGTACCCACCACCCGCTGCGCGCCTCGAACCTGCGCACCTACAAGCCGCTGGATCACCAGCACATCCCCGAGATCGTTCAGACCCTCGGTGGCGTCGGGGCCAAAGAGCTGGCGCTCGAGTTCGTTCCCATCTCCGCCCCGCTTCCCCGCGGGATCTTCGCCACCAGCTTCGTCACCGTTCCTTCCACCACCTCGAAGGAACAGCTGACCTTTGGGTGGAAGAGCGCCTTCGCCCACGAGCCGTTCATTCGCATCGTCGACTCAGATCGTCAGCCCGAGGTCGTCGCCGTCGCCCACGGCAACTGCGTCGAAGTCGGCTTTACCCTCGGCCCGGTGACGGGCGGCACCCGCCGCGTCGTCTGCTTCTCTGCGCTCGACAACCTGGTGAAGGGCGGCGCGGGCCAGTCGATTCAAGCCTTCAACGTGATGATGGGCTTCGATGAGAAGGCGACGCTCGCCGAGCCCGGGCTCTGGCCATGACCGTGGCCGACGCGCTGGCACTCAAAGCGGGGCAGTGGTTCGTGGTGAAGATCGGCGGAGAGCTCGCCAGCGATCGTCCCCGGCTCGCGCGCACCGTCGGTCGGGCCATTCACGCCTTCCTCGAAGCCGGAGTGAAAGTGGCCGTCATTCACGGCGGCGGTCCCCAGGCCACCGACTTGTCCAAACGGCTGGGCCTGCAGACCCAGCAGGTCGGAGGCCGCCGCGTCACCGACGAGGCGACGCTGGAAGTGATGAAGATGACGCTCGCCGGGCAGGTCTCGGTCGACATCGCGAGCGCGTTCAAGCTGGCCCACGTGCCGGCGATCTGCACCTCGGGCGTCTCGGCGGGCCTGGTCGAAGCGGCGCGACGGCCTCCCCGAATCGTCAGCGGCGGAGGCCCGGACCCTGTCGACTTCGGACTCGTGGGCGATGTCACCGGGGTCAATCTCGTGCTGCTCGAGAAGCTCGCCGCCGCCGGAGTCGTTCCGGTGATGGGCTCGCTGGGCGCCGACGCGATGGGCAACGTCTTCAACATCAACGCCGACACCGTGGCGACCCGGGTCGCAGCGCACCTGTCTGCCGCCCGACTGTTCCTGGTCAGCAATGTCCCCGGGGTGCTGCGCAACAAAGACGACCCGTCGACCCGGATTCCGCGGCTGACCCCCGCCGACGCGCGAGCGCAAATCGCCAACGGAGTGATCGTCGGGGGAATGATCCCCAAAGTCGAAGAGAGCCTCGCGATGCTCGAGCAGGGCATCGACGCGATTCACATCGTCGGCCTCGAGCCCGATTCGGCAATTCTCGATGAAGCCCAGAACCCGGGCAGCCGGGGCACGGTGTTCGTGCGCAGGTAGAGCGCCTCTGCGCCCCACCCGTGGAAGAACGCCTCAGTCCGGCTCGAGAAGTTCAGCGGTTGTCGCGGGTTGAGAGTTGGTCGCGGGGTTGCACAGCGGCCTCCCATGCTCATTACAATTCTGGTCGTCGTGTTGCTGTTGTCCCTGGTCGGTGGCGGCATGGGCCACTCGAGGTTCGGCTACGCAGGGTGGTCTCCGGCGGGAATCATCATCGTCATCCTGCTGATCCTGTTGTTCACCGGCCGCCTGCACTGAAAAGCCCTCAAAGCCAACGCCGAAGCTGGAAGGAAAACCACGAGAGCAGGCGCTGGCTCAACGGTCTTTGATCCAGCCATTCGCGGGTGATGCGCCGGCACTGCGAGAGATCTTCCTCGAACATCTTCTCCAGTGCCGCGGCGAAGCCCACGTCCTCGAAGACCGCGTTCACTTCGAGGTTCTGTCGCAGTGAAAGCGAGTCGAGGTTTGCACTGCCAACCGTGGCCCAGCGGGTGTCGACCACCGCGGTCTTGGCGTGAAGAATCGGGCCTTCCCATTCATAGACCTCGACCCCTGCTCGCAGCAGCCGGTGGTAGATGCCGCGGGCGGCCCAGAGCACCAGGTGCACGTCGGTGCTGGCAGCGAGAATCACCACCACCCGGACCTTTCTTCGCGCCGCCCGCATCAGCGCCTTGAGGACTCTCGAGGGCGGCATGAAGTAGGCGTGGGTAAGGTAGATGTTCTTCTTCGCCGCCAACATCGCCATCACGTACGCCTTGCGAATGTCTTTGCGGTCGGCGCGAAAGGCGTTGCCTAGAATTCTCACCGGTCCGGGCGGTTGCTTGTCGTGCACGTACCGCGACTCGTCGAGGCTCGCGCCCTCGTACCGGCGCCAGGTCTCGAGGAAGAGGTGCTCGAGATCCGCCGCCGCCGGGCCTTCGATTCGAACGTGGGTGTCGCGCCACCCATTTCCTCCGTGCTCCTTTGCCGCGTAGTCGTCGCTGATGTTGAGCCCGCCGGTGAAGCCCACCTTCCCGTCGACGGTCAGGGCCTTGCGGTGATTGCGCCGCTTCAGCCGCGCGATCACCCGTCCGAAGGGGCCGAAGAACCGCACCGGCTGAAAGTTGAGCGTGCGGATTCCGCACTGCAGCAGGTCTTGAAGGAACGCCTTCGAAACCGAAGAGCCCCAGCCGTCGTAGATCAGGTTGACCTCGACTCCGTTGCGCGCGCGTTCTTTGAGCGCCTCGGCGAACTTCTTCCCCGTCGCGTCGTGACGAAGAATGTACGTCTCGAAGCAGATCGCCCGCTTCGCGCTCGCGATCGCGGTGAGCATCGCGGGAAACGCCTGCAGCCCGTCTTTGAGCAGGCTGGCGCGGGTGTTTCCAATCGTGACCTCGGCGTACGGCAAAGAGGCCAGCCCTTCTGCCGCGGTCACGGCGAGAGGGTCACGGTCACCACCGTCGGGCCGGCGCTCGTCGAGTCGTAGCTGTCGACGAAGAGGAAGTACTGCCCGGCCGGCAGGGCTCGAACCAGCACTTCGCGCGCCCCCGTCTCGTCGACGCAGCCGACTTCATTCCCCACCCGGAAGGGGGGCCCGCCGTCGGAGAATCCCGCATCGAAATACCCGGCGTCGAACGTGCCCGCGTCGCCGGCACAAAGGCCCTGGCGAAGGAAGATCACCGGATCTACCGCGTCGGCCCCATCGGCCGATTCGGCGGTCACCGTCACCGTGCGCTGACTGCCGAGGGTGAACGCGTAGACCACCTCGCGTCCGCCCTTGCGAATTTCGCCGCAGCTGCCCAGCTCGTCGTTCTCGGCGTCCTGGGTGTCGACCGCGAACCGCGCCGAGGAGGTGTTGGTAAAATCGATGACCCGGTGGGGGCGACAGGTGTCGTTGGACGGAATGGGAACCGGAGCCGTCGCCCAGCTGGTGAGCTGGACTTTGCCCGAGCCGCGCGCCCCGAAGCCTTCGACGAACAAGAAATAGGTTCCCGCGTCGAGGCCGCGCGCGCGCAGGTGCTCGTGTTGGTCGTTGTCCCACTCGTTGACGCAGACCCGCTCGGCGCCGCTCGCGCAGGGGCTGGTGCGCAGGAAGCTGACGGCCTGGGCGGTGCTGCCGGGCGCTTGCGAGGTGCTCACTTTGACGTCGGCCAGGGTGGGGACGTTGAGAAGAAAGACTGCGTCGCGGCCGGTTCCCGTGCCGGCGCAGCTGCCGCGCTCGTTGTCCTGGCGAGTTCCGAGGTCGACCTGAAAGCCGGTGCGCCTGGGCGAGCAGGCAGAAAAGACAATCACCTGGGGGTCCGCGCAGGACTCGCCCGCCGGTTGCACGAACGTGCCGGCGTCGGCCAGCGACTCGACGCAGGTATGGCTCGACAGCTCGCACTGCGCCGTCGGACACAGACACTGCGCGTTGCTCAAGCACTGCACGCAGGTCATCGAGACCGGCTCGCACACCCCGCCTCCGGTGGTGCAGCTGGCGCCGCAGGTCGGGCCTCCATCGACGCCGGCGTCTTTGCTTCCTGCGCCCGGAGGGTTGGGATCCTTGATGCACCCGCCCGTTTCCGGGTTGCAGATTCGGCCAGCGGCGCAGGTGACGGTGCGGCACAGGTTGCCCGAAGTTCCACAAGCCGAAGCCGCGAGCCCACACAACAACAAGAGCGCAGACGAGCGAAAGGAAGCCATTGGGCGAAGCTACATACCCCAGTCGGCGGCCTCGACCCACCGCGCATACAGGCCCCCCGCCGCGAGCAGTTGCGCGTGGGTCCCCGACTGAACGCACCGGCCGTGCTCGAGCACGTGAATCACGTCCGCCCGCTGCACGGTCGAGAGCCGATGGGCGACGACCAGCGTGGTGCGCCCTTGCATCAGCGCGTCGAGCCCGGCCTGCACTTCGCGCTCGGACTGCGCATCGAGCGCGCTCGTCGGCTCGTCGAGAATCAGCAGGGACGGCTTTCGCAAGAAAGCCCGGGCCAGGGCCAGGCGCTGTCGCTGACCTCCCGACAGCTGCGAGCCGCGCTCTCCCACCTGGGCGTCGAGGCCCGCTGGCATCGCACGCACGAACGCTTCGGCGTGCGCCTGCCCCAGCGCGTTCCACAGCGCAGCGTCGTCTGCCTCTGCGACCCCCAGCCGCAAGTTGTCGCGCACCGTGCCCGACAGCAGCACCGGCTCTTGCGGAACCCACGCCAGCTGACTTCGAATCGACCGCTTTGAAAAAGAGCGCAGCGGCGCCCCGTCCCAGTCGACCGACCCCGTTTCTTCGGTGACGAAGCCGAGCACCAGGCCCAGCGCGGTGGACTTTCCGGCGCCGGAAGGGCCAACCAGCGCGGTCATCTTTCCAGCCGCAATCTCCAGCGACAGCCCTTGAAGCCCCAGTCGACCGTCAGAAAAGCGCACCCGCGCCTGTTCGAAGCGCAGTCCCCGGGTCAGCGGCAAGGCTTCCGCCCCTTCCTCGTTCTCAGGGACGGCGTCCAGCACCTCGAACAGCCGGCCCGCGGCGGCTACCCCCTGGGCGACCAGCGAGAACGTCCCGGCCAAGGCCTTCAACGGTTGGTACATCAGCAGCGCCGAGGCAAGAAAAGAGACCAGGCGTCCGGCCAGCGCGGGCTCGGCAGCGACTGCCCGGGCTCCGACCGCGACGCACAGCCCGACGCCGAGCACTCCGAGGACCTCGAGCGTGGGAGTAAACGCTCCGCGAATGAACAACGAGCGCTTCATCACCCCCAGGTAGCGCTCTTGCTCGGCATCGAAGCGTGAGAGCGCGAGCGCTTCGGCGCGGTAGGCCTGAACGACGGGCAGATTGTGCAGCTGCTCGGCGGCCAGGGTGGTCAACGCCCCCAACGAGGCCTGGCTGCGGGTCGCCGTCTTCTTCAGCGCCTTCGCAAAGCGGGACACCGGAACAATCATCAGCGGCAAGGCCACGAACGCGAGGCCGAACAGCCGGACATCGATCGCCAGGCAGACCCCCAGCAGAGCGAGGACCTGGGCCACGTCTTTGGCCCAGCTGGACAGCGCCTGCCCGACCGCGAATTCCACCTGGGTCACGTCGGACGAGAAGCGCGAGACCAGCTCTCCGGAATGGCGGGTCTCGTACCAGGCCGGGGGCAGCTGCAGCAGCCGGCCATAGAGGTCGACCCGTAGCCGGGCCAGGACCGCCTGCGCCACCCCCTGCATCAGCCCGGCGTGAAGCCACGAGGCCAGGGCCTTGACCCCCGCGACGGCGATGATCGCCAGCGGAAGCTTCCAGCGCAGGTCCGAATCGGGCATCCCCACCAGCAGGCCTTGCAGCAGCGGCCCCAACAACCACGCCCAGACGGCGGCGGCCGCCGCGGCCACCAGGGCGGCGATGATCGCCCACCCCACCCGGGCACGGTGGGGGGCAACGCGGGACATCAGCCGGCGCCACGAAGTGTTGGAGAGATGCGGATTGCTGAGGGTCACGATTGCCCGGGCTGGAACGTGCGTTATATGTGCGCGCGTCCCATGACGAAGCGCGACTACTACGAAGTGTTGGGTGTCGAGAAAGCCTGCGACGCCGCGACGATGAAATCTGCGTTTCGGAAGCTCGCAATGCAGTACCACCCGGACCGCAACGCCGACCACGGGGCGGAAGAGAAGTTCAAGGAGGCCTCGGAGGCCTACGAGATCCTCTCTGACCCTGAAAAACGGGCCCGGTACGATCAGTTCGGCCACCGCGGGGTCGAAGGCATCGGGGGCGGCGCTGGGGGTTTTGGCGGCAACGTCAACATCAACGACATCTTCGGCGAGATCTTCGGCGACATCTTCGGGCAGCGGGGCCGCCAGCGGCAGGTTCGCAATCGGGGCGCCGACCTTCGCTACAACCTGGAAATCTCATTCGAAGAGGCCGCCTTCGGAGCCGAAGTCACGGTCAAGATTCCGCGCCCCAAGCGCTGCGACGTCTGCGACGGCACCGGCTCGAAGACCAAGCAGACCCGGCAGTGCCCGACCTGTGGCGGGGCGGGCGAAGTGCGCTTCACCCAGGGCTTCTTCGCCGTCGCTCGCCCGTGCAGCCAGTGCAATGGCAGCGGGACCATCGTTCAGGACCCCTGCAAGAACTGCAAAGGCAGCGGCAAGCTCGAGAGCGAGACCAGCCTGCAGGTGAAGATTCCCGGCGGAGTCGATGCCGGCACCAGGGTACGGCTGACCGGCGAGGGAGAGATCGGCGAGCACGGCGGGCCTCCCGGCGACCTCTACGTGGTGGTCCACGTCAAAGAGCACCCGCTCTTCGTTCGCGAGGAATACGAGGTGCTCTGCGAGGTGCCGATTTCCTTCACCCAGGCCGCGCTCGGGGCACAGATCGACGTCCCCACGCTCGATGGGAAGGTGAAGATGAAGATTCCCCACGGGACCCAATCGGGGAAGGTGTTCCGGCTGAAAGGGAAAGGCATTCCCCACCTTCACGGCACCGGGCGCGGAGACCAGCACGTGCGGGTCTCTGTCGAGACTCCGACCGAGCTCAACGCCGAGCAGCGCGAGATCCTCGAGCAGTTCGCCACCGCGTGCGGCGAGGGCGTCAATCCCCAATCGAAAAGCTTCTTCGAGCAGGTCAAGAAGCTGTTCGGCTGACCTTCGAGGCGCGGCGTGTGCACAGTTCCCGCGGTCCCCGTCGGCTGTTAAGGAGTCCGCTCGACATGCGTCCGATCCGCCTCGCTCTGTGTCTGTCCGCCCTCGCATTCGCCACCGCCTGCCCCCCCAAAAGCGTCGACGCCAAAGGTGAACGGCCGCGCGTCGAGGTCAAGGTCGATGCCCAGGCCGACCAGGCGCTCGCCGACGCGGTGAAGCTCAACGCGGGCAAGCCGCGCAAAGTGACGATCGAAGCGCTGCTCGCAGTCCGGAAGACCTACCCCGAGACGACCGCCGGGCAAGACGCGCTCTACCAGGCGGGGGTGCTGTGGTTCGAAGAGGGGGACTACGTCAACGCCCGCAAGGCGCTCAACGAGCTGCTGTTCGAGAACCCGCTGCACCCCAACGCCAACGACGCGCGGCTGAAGTCCGGCCTCGCCGCGCTCGAGCTCAAGGCCTACCGCGATGCGTATCAAACGCTCTCTTCGCTGGTCGACAAGCTCGAAGGGCCCGACAAGCAGCGCGCCCAGGAAGCGCTCGCCAAGGCGGCCGCGGGCAGCCAGTCGTACAGCGACGCTCTGAAGACCGCGGTGAAGGCAATCGATTCTGCCGCGACCGACGACGAGCGGGCGAGGGCGCTGAAGGGCCTGGAAGACGTGGTCGAAAATCGCGCCACGTTCCTCTCGATCGCCGAGGTGTGGAACGACCTTCCCCACAACCACCCCGCGTGGCCGCTGCTCACCTTCAAGCTGGGAAAAATCTACTACCACCTGCGCGACTGGCCCCGGCTGGACGAGACGCTCAAAGCTCTGCTCCGAGACGCGCCTTCGAGCCCATATGCACCCGAGGCGCAGGCGCTGCTCGCGCGGATCGCTCGCCGCTCGGAAGTGAAGCCCAAAGTGGTCGGCGTCGTGGTGCCGCTGTCCGGCAAATACAAAGGCCTGGGCGACGCGGTGATGCGGGGCGTCAACCTTGCGCTCAAGGGCAGCGACATCGAAGTGGTGGTCAAGGACAGCCAGGGCGATGTGAACCTCGCCGGAAAGATGGTCGAAGAGCTCGCCTTCGACGAAGGAGCGATCGCGATCATCGGGCCCCTGCTCGCCGACGACAGTCGCCGGGCCGCGCTGGTCGCCGAAGAGCTGCAGATTCCAATCGTGACCCTCACGAGGCTCGAGGGGATTACCCAGATTGGCCCCTACGTCTTTCGCAACATGGTCACCAACGCCCAACAGGCCGAGGCGCTGGCCGACTACGCGATGGGCACGCTGGGCTACAAGACCTTCGCCGTCCTCTACCCGAACATTCCTTTCGGGGTCGAGCTGTCGGATGAGTTCTGGAGCGCGGTCGAGAAGCGCGGCGGCACCATTCGCGGAGCCGAGAGCTACGACCACGACGCGACCACCTTCACCCCCGAGGCGCGCAGCCTCGTCGGTCGGCTGCACATGGAAGATCGCGTCGAGTACGTCGACGGGTTGCGGGAAATCCGCTCAGAAAAGTACGACGACTTTCACAAGCGCAAGGCGATCGAGAAGCTGAAGAAAGATCTCGAGCCGGTGATCGACTTCGAGGCGCTGCTGTTGCCCGACTCGTGGCAGCGGGTGTCGCTGGTGGCGCCGGCGTTGGCGGTCGAGGACATCGTCACCAACGCCTGCGACAAGAAGGACCTCGAGAAGATCCAGAAGGCGACCGGGAGGCCGAAGCTGAAGACCGTCACCCTGCTCGGGCCGTCGACCTGGTCGTCTCCGAAGAATCACCAGACCCAGGAATTCGAGCTGATCGAACGGGGGGGGAAGTTCGTGATGTGCAGCGTGTACGTCGACGGCTTCTACGAGAACAGCCGGCGCGCCGCGACGAAGACGTTCGTCGACAGCTTCCACGACGCCTACAAGGACTTTTCCCCGACGCTGCTCGACGCGATCGGCTTCGACACCGCGCAGATCTTGAAGAACGTGATCGACAAGGGTTCCCCGAAGACCCGCGCCGAGCTGCGCGATCGGCTCGCGTCGATGAAGGCGTGGGAAGGCGCGACCGGCACCACCCGCTTCGATGACGAGCGCCAGGCGCAAAAGCCGCTCTTCCTGCTGTCGATCGAGCCCAAAGGCATCAAAGAGCTGTCTTCGTCTCACAAGCCGGAAGGGTGAAGTGAAGGGCGGTCTGCTGCTCGCGCTGCTGAGCTTCGGTGGCTGCAAGAGCGTCCCTGCGCTTCCCGATTCGACCCTCGCGGCGCTGACGGCCGGGGGCAGCTTTCTGCAGGGCCCGGTGAGCGGACTGCACCCGGCCCGCGTGCTCAACGACGTGGACTTCGTCTACGACGCCCAGTTCTCACCCGACGCCCGGCAGGTCGCGCTCTCGCGTCTGGGAATGAAGAGCTTCGACGTCTTGCTCTGGGGACTGCAGCCGACGCCGAAAAAACTGTGGGAGACCCCCGTCAACCTCCACGCCTTCGACGTAGAGAATGTCGCGTTCTCGCCCGATGGCCAGTGGATTGCCGCGGTCAGTCGCGATGGCAGCGTGCGGCTGTTTGCCGCGAACACCGGAGCCCCCGCCGGCGCCTGGCTGACCGAAGAGCCCCTGGTGACCGTCGCCTTTCACCCCGGCGGCCGCTACCTCGTCGTCGGCAGTGAGGGAGGACTGCTCACCGCCCTCGCGCTCGACCCCCGGCCGCCGCGCATGGGGTTGCGCTTTTCCACCGAGCTCAAAGTGCACGCGGCTCAGGTGCGGGGCCTGGCCTTTGCGCCCGACGGGCGACTGTTCAGCGCCAGTTGGGACAAGAGCGTGGCCGTGCTCTCGACCGGGGAAAAATTGTCATCGGCCCATGCGGCCGCAGTGCACTTCGAGCGGAAGTCAGGCTTCGCTGCGCTGCGGGGAACGCTCAACGACGCCGCCTCGGTGCTGTTTGCCCTCGACGTGCGAATGCCCCAGGTCCTCGTCATGCGCAGCAGCCTCGCTCAGGCGGTGGGCCTCGAGCCGTCGCGGCTGACCGACACGATGGAAGTGAAGTCCAGCTTCGGCACTCAGATCGCCCGCGTCGCGCACGGGGTGCGGTTGTCGTTCAAGGGCCTGAAGCTCAGTGGGCTCGACGCGGTGATTTGCGACGCCTGCATTCCTGCCGAGGCCCAGGCGGTGCTGGGGCAGGGCTTCAACGACACCGTCGAGCTCGCGTTCGACGACACTCTGGGTCAGGCGCTGCTGAAGCGAAGAGTCGGGGTCGAGGGGCCGGGCGAGCCACTGTTGATGATGAATGAAACCCGGCGCTTCACCTTTCCGGCCTTCCTCAACGATCTCTCGATCGACCATGCCGGAAAAGTGCTGGGCCTGGCCTTCAGCGAGACCCGCGCCGAGCGCACCCGCGAGGTGTACCAGCGCGAGAAGCACAACGAAGTCGAGCCCGAGCGTCCCTGGGACATCGGGGCCCGCGTCGATGCCCAGACCGGCGCGGTGCTGCAGACGTACCGCGGCCACCACGGGGTCGTCGCCACCGCGGCGATCAGCCCCGACGGGTTGACGCTTGCCACCGGCGGCTGGGACAAGACCGTGCAGCTTCAGGCGGGACCTGCGCTTCTGACCGAGCCGTTTGGTTGGGCCGTGCGCCGGGTGCGATTTTCTCCCGATGGGCGCTGGCTCGCCGTCGCCGCGTGGACCCCTCAAAATCCGCTCGGCAACTTCAAGTCAGATCGCTCGGCGGTCGTCTGGGAGCTGGCGTACGCGCAGGTCCAAGTGCTCCCCCGCTAGTTCCTTTCTAGAGCGTCGAACAGGTTTGGTCACGCTGCGGCGCGCCCCTCGCCGCGCTGAAACCGCGCGAGGGTTTCGAGGTTTTGGACAGCGGACAGCCGCCTGA
>JAYVCD010000454.1:0-7340 GCA_043750125.1 Archangiaceae bacterium
TTCGACCCCAGGGCCGGGGTCACCTTTTTCGCCCTTCATCCCGATCGGGCCACTGAGGCCGGCAGGACCCTCGGAGCCCGCAGATCCGCAAGCGGCGGCAAAGATCATCGTCCCCAACAGCAGTGTTCGCTTCATCACGACCCCCTTCAAAGGTGCACGGAAAGCATTGAAGGCGATGGCCTAACACAGGGACGGACGGGGCATCGTTGGGGTGAGATTTTCGCGGTCGCAGGCCGGGTCAAAGCCTGTAACTTCCGCCGCATGTCGAACGACTCCATCGAAAAAGCCATCGCAGCCAACGACGCGCTCGCGCTGCTGAAGAATGCAACTTCCGAAGAGCTGGCCCGCCTCAAAGCGGCCGAAGAAGTCCTGGGCCTGCACCGCGAGCGGACCCGCGGCACCAACCGGTGGACGCTGGTCTCGTCGACCCTGGTCGGGGTGGTGGCGGTGGTGGGGATGCTGGTGAACAGCTACCAGAGCTTCACCAGCCGTCAGGCCCAACAGCAGCAGGCGCAGATCGACCAGGACCGCTGGAGCAAGGAATTCGTCCGTGCGCAGCGGGCGGACAAGTACCGCGCCTTCTTCGAGACGAGCGTGCTGGCGACGGACCCGACCAACGCGGACAAGCGCCTGGTCGGCTACGCGCTGCTGCAGGAATTCGTGAACGACGCCGACTACAACTCGAAGGCGACGTTGATGCTCGAAGAGTCGCTGGGGCAAGAGCTGCGCTCGAAGCGGGCTGAGGGGCTCGACGAAGATCACCGCAGCGCGGTGGTCGCGATCGTCAGTGCGCTGGCCCAGAGCTCCGACTGCCACGCGCTGGAAAGGGCGGCGCGCAGCATCGACAAGATCACGATGCACCACGCGCGGGCCCAGGACGCCAAAGAGGTGCTCGAAATATTTCGGATCTACGTGCGGCGGCTGATTGGGCAGGCCAGCTTGATCTGCAAGACGATGAAGAGCTTTGCCGACGTTCGCAAACCGTTGATCGATGCGATTCAGCGGATGCCCGACCTGGGGGGCGCGATGATTGCGCTACCGGACCCGATTGCAAACGAGCGGGTGGCGCGACTGCTGGTCGAGGTCTGCGACGAAGAGAGCTCGACGAATGGCCTGACCGAATGTCAGGCGGTGTTCGAGCATTACTCCGCGCTCTGTGCCGACCCCGCGATGGGGCTGAACGAAGGGCCGGGGTGCGAGGTCGTCAAGACCGCTCGCATCGCGCTGGCCAAGCAGTTGCCAGCGCCCATCGTCAATCCGTAACCGCAGGCTTCAGGGATCACAGCCGGCGGTACAGGAGCCCTGGTGGCAGGTCTCGACCTCTTCACAGGCGTTGGCGCACGCCCCACAGTTCAGGGGCTCATCGCCCAGGTTCGCGCAGCCGCCGCCGCAGAAAATTTCTCCATCGAGGCATTCGACGGCGGGGTTCAACCCTGCGGACCAGACGGTGCCATCGAAGGCGAAGTCTTCGTTGCCGTGGGTTTGCCATTGCGCCCTCGAGCCCCTGCCGCAAAACCACGGGCGCTCTCCGCGCTGAGGCATTCCTGCACGCCGTTTCGATTTCGCCACAGGGTCCAGATGCGCAACACCTCGCAAAACCAGAGAGGAAACGGACGGCATGCGCATTGCGAACAGTTACCGGCAAAGGCGGGATTTACCGCCTCAAACAAACTCGGAGCGACACCATGAGCAACAACAGCAATCGCGCAGAAGGCAAAGCAGAAGAGCTGGGCGGAAAGATCAAGGGAGCCATCGGCAAGGCGATCGGCAACGAGCAGATGCAGGCCGAAGGGAAGGCCAAAGAGCTCCAGGGCAAGGGCCGGCAGGAACTGGCCAAGGGCGCCGAGCGGGCGAAAGGCAAAGTCGAGGAGGTCGTCGGAGCGGTGAAGAACCGGGTCGGCGCCATGATCGACAACGAGCAGATGCAGGCCGAGGGCAAGGTCAAGGAGCTCCAGGGCCAGGCTCGCCAGAAGACCAACAAGTAGGTCTGAGGCTTTGTTGCGAAGGGAAGCGACCCGCGCCGGCCGCGGTTAAGCCCTTCGAAGATGTCGCTGAAAACCCGACGGTGGTGCGCCCCGGCTGAGCTCGATGACGGCTTGCGGATTCTCGTGTGCCGTTATCGGCCCCGGGCGGTGCCCAAAGAGGAAGAGACCTGGGACGTGTGGATGCGGGATCTGGGTCCGAGCCCTGAATTGTTCAAGGCCTTCACCGGCCCGGAACAGATCCCGTTCAGCACCTATCGCGAGCGGTACATCGCCGAGATGGCAGCCCAGGCTCAGAGCATCGCCCAGCTCGCGGGGCGCCTGAACGCGGGGCAGAGCATCACGTTGTTGTGCTCGAAGAACTGCTTCATCCCCGAGGTGTGCCACCGAACCGCTCTCGCCGAGCTGATTGAGGCGGCGCGCTGATCACCACGACAGCCGGTACTCCAGAGTGGTGCCGTCGGGCGAACGAGAAAACTCGACCCCCTTTGCGGGCTGGGTGACTTCGAAGATGAACCGCAGCACCCCTCGCCAGGAGTGATCGATGTGGGGCGCGACGGCTCGGGGGTAGACAATTTGAAGGACCCCGCCCTGCCCTTCGGGTTGCCAAACGATTTCCAAACCTCGCATCGCCATCTCAACCAGGCTGCCGAGCTTCGAAAGAATCGCTCCGGGAGAGCGCTGGGTGGTTTCGAGCGAGCGCTTGAGCATCGGGAGCACGATCGACCCGAACCGGTCTTTCATCGCGGTGTAGGCGAGGTTCTCCAAAGCCTGGGCTCCGTGGGCGGTGACGACCGCTTCGCCCAGCGCCTCGAGCAGCCCCGCGGGGTGCCAGGACTCGGACCAGGCGTTGGCGACCATCGGTCGGGCACTGGCGTCCAATACCTCGAGCACAGCGGGAAGGGCCTTGGGGCCCAGGGCCCGCAGCAGGGCATCGATGTAGACCGCGCTCACTTCGTAATCGGTCACGTCGCGTCCGCGTTCATTGGGCGGGTCCTATCACCCGAATGGACACCGGCGCCCCTTCAGGGAGCCGGCAATCGGCTGGTCGCAACCGTCAGTTGGCACATCTCACGGTCCGTGGCCTTCCCAAACACGATGTCCTGCGGCGGGCTGTTGAGTTGGTTCTTGTTGTCCGCGGAGTTGTCGTAGGTGCACTCGGTGCGAAGGGTGGTCCCCGCCGGAAGCTTCATCGGCTGGGTCAGGCGATAGGTCCCCTGGTGCTCGAAGTCCCACTGCACGTCGGCCAGACAGACCTCACTGTCGGGAAGTCCGATCGAGACCCGGAAATTGGTGCCCAGTTGGTGCATGTGCGGCGTCACGGCGTAGAGGGTGACCTCAGACGGGAAGGTGCGGGTGGCTTGAACGCGAACGTCTTTCGCCCCGGCCGGAATGAGGATGTTTTCGTTCTTCACCAGCGAGGTCTGGAATTCTTCTGCAACGGAGTCCGCGAGGTGGACCCCCACGCGCGTCTTGTCGATCACGCCTGAAGTGACGCGGCCGTAGTGAACTTCCATGACGAGGCATGCGCCTTTGGGAACCCGGATCCCCCGACCGGTTCCGAGAGTGAACGGCGGGCTGCCGGGAAACCACATTCCCACCAGGGCTGTCGGGTAGGTGAAGTCGCCTTCGAAACCGGGGCCGTTCACGACCGGAGCAGAGGCCTGAAACTGCTTGAGCTGTTCGGGCGACTTGCGATCGGAATCGATGAACATCGTCACGTGGTGGACGACGTGCCCCAGGCCCTCGCCTCCGCCGATTCCGGGCAACGCCTCGAACCCGGTGAGGAAACGGTCGGTCGTGAAATTCGGCTCGATGACGAACCGGCGAAAGACATCGCGGTTCAGGTTGGGAGGCAGGAAAAACCCCTGCTCGTCGTTGGCGAAAACGAGGTCCGGCTGGGTGGAAGCCCATTGGGTGTTGTTGAAGGTCAAAGGCGCCGGCAGCTCTGCAGGGTCGCCTTCGAGTGCTCCGTCGTCGACCCAGCGGGTGAAGGTATCGATTTCCGATTGGAGCAATCGGCGGGGCCCCTGGAAGGTGTTCGGGTCAGAGCAGCCATTTTCGACTCGCAAGGACGGCCCTTCTGGCATTCGCCTGCTGAGCACGGCGCTCTTGATTGCAGGGGCAGCGCGGGCAGCATCCGAATACGTCAGCAAGGGCAGCGGAGCCACTCCCCCCACGTGGTGGCAGGACTGACAGTGCTGCTGAAGAAGGGGAGCGACATCGCGCGAAAACGTGGGCCGATGTTCGGGCTCAGAGGGAGGCAACGAGTTTGCGGTGCAGCCCAGGGCCAGCAAGGGCAGTACGAGCAAGCGGGACGGGTAATTCCTCATGGTGGCGGGCACCCTCGTTAGCGACGCCCCGCCTGATGCACCTCGCATGCCGTGGCAGTTTGTCCCAGAGTCCGCGGTCGTTCGATCGCGCGACGTTCCGAAAGGCCGCGGCGCAGGTCCACGCGGCGACACAATCGCCACAGCGGGACCCTCGCCCGCGCTTCAATTCACTTCGGATTGTGTCTGGGAATGCCGGCGTACGGGCCGCTGGATTCAACGAGGTAATTGACGCCGACGACCGGCGCGACGGCGCCCCGCGCATAGGCGCGGAACTGAATCTGAGGAGCCGTGCCCAGAGTCTCGACCTCGTAGATGAAATGGCAGCCGACCTTCTTGAACTCGGTGGGCTTCTCTTTGATTCGCAGCCGGGCGGCGTCCTCGCACCACTCGTCGGGCTCGAAGCCGATCATGTTCAAGTTCGTGGTGTAGAGGTCGCGCTCGGCGAAGTAGGACTTTTGAGCGATGAACAGCGACTTCAGATTCTTGAAGGCCTCCGCTTCCAACGCCTTCAGGGCGATTGCGGGGTCGGGCGTGGGCTCCTTCGCGGCCGCAGCTGTACCGGTCGCCACCGCCGCCGCTCCCAGGAACGCGCCGAGCACGCCACGCCGACTGAAGCGGTCCGCCGAGCGCTTGCACGCGTCACACGTTCCGCACTCACACTTTGGAGCGTTCATCGCGCCCAAGCTTAAACCGTGGCCTGCACCCGCCGAAAGCCACGGGCCCGGAGGCGACGTGGCCGGAGGACGGGTTTGAGGCGCTGCAACAAAGATTCTCGCTCCACGCCGGCACCTGAACCTGGCGTGCAGCCAACTGATCGACAGCGCGAACGCGAACGGGGGCAACGACAAAGGTGAGGAAGTTCGAAGAGCAAAACTGGGGTGTGGTCGCAGTGTGAAGGGGAGCGGGGGTGGGTCGCGGGTCGTCAAAATCCGGGGTGATTGTGAGGGGCGATGGCGAGATTGGCGGCCCGCCGAGCCGTGACCGTGCGCCACGTTTGGGGCGGCGTTGCAACGATGACTCGGAGCGAAGTCCTACATCGGCGCGCGGTTGAGTGTTTACCGCGCGAGCACGACGCTTGCGGTGCGTCGGGGCATGAACCTCTTCCACAAATCGCTGCTCCTCGGATCTTTGGGACCGCTGCTGAGCTGCTCGGGAGGGCTTGCGACGCAAGCCGATCCGTCCGTGAGCGAGGCGGCGTTGAAGCAGAAGCCGCTGCCGGCTGCTTCCGGTCGCGACATCTTCCGGTTCTCGACGTTCGGTGACGAGCAGTTCTGGACTGGCACGCTGCAGATGCACACCGTCATCTCCACCGGCGTGAGCCCGGCCACTGCGCTCGGCGTTGGCCTGAAGGTCGATGCCGACGCGCTCCCCGCGGGGATCCTCGCCACCGCCGACTTGAATGACCCGGCAACCACTGTCGCCCTCATCGGGCTCAACGCCGTGGTGGGCATTCAGGGCACGGTGGTCGATGGGAAGCTCACCGAGGTCGGCGTCACCTGCGCGTTGTGCCACTCGACCGTCGACAATTCGGTCGCACCCGGCATCGGGCATCGGCTCGACGGCTGGCCGAATCGCGATCTGAACGCGGGCCGCATCATCTCGCTGTCTCCGGCGCTCACCGCCGCCCAGCGCACGGTCTACCAGTCGTGGGGGCCGGGCCGGTTCGACCCACGCTACAACCTCGACGGCATCAACAGCCCGGTGCTGATTCCTCCGGCGTACGGCCTGGCGGGTGTGCCGGCAGAGACGTACACCGGCGACGGCCCGGTCTCGTACTGGAATGCCTACGTCGCGACGCTCGAGATGGGCGGCAAGGGCACCTTCATCGACCCGCGAATCGGGGTCTCGGTCACCTCCAACCCAGACCTGGTGACGCCGCGGTTGCCGGCGCTGCTGAACTACCAACTGTCGATTGCCAAGCCGACCCCGCCCGCGGGCACGTTCAACGCGACGGCCGCTGCGCGAGGCAAGGTCGTGTTCGATGGTGCGGGCCGCTGTGCGAGCTGCCACCAGGGTGCGCGCTACACCGAGGCTGCGCTGCACGCGGCAGCTGACACGGGTATGGCGCCGCTCTACGCAACGCGGAGCGCGACCAGGCTCTACCGCACGACTCCACTGCGCGCGCTGTGGCAGCACCCCGGCTACTTCCACGACGGTTCGGCCGCGACGCTCGACGACGTGGTCAACCACTACGACGCGACGCTGGCCCTGGCCCTCAGCGCCACACAGAAGGCCGACCTCGTGCAGTTCCTGCTGTCCATCTGACCCCAGGGCGATACGGCAGCAAGCGGGGTCAAGCTGCGCCGAGCTCGGCATAGAACTCGATGAAGGTGCAAATGAACACCGTCGCCGGCAACGAGGCACTGGTTCAGGTCGCGGCGCGCCGCTACCCGGGTGCGACTTTCTTTGGCCTCAACCCGGGCCTGATCAAGACCAACATCCGCGCCAACGTTCTGGGCGGCTCAGCGAGCGTGCGGTTCAAGGTGGTGGAGTCGCTGATCGGCTTCTTCACCCCGACAGCAGAGACCTATGCGGATCGAATGGTGCCGCTGCTCCTTTCGCCCGAGCTCGACGTCAACTCAGGAGCCCTGTTCAACGCGAAAGGACGCCCGATCGAGCCCTCGAACGGAATGACCGCGGAGCTTGCCGAAAAGATGATCTCCGCCTCCGAAGCGCTGATCGATCGCGCCCGGGCTTGAATCTCGACTCGACGAAGCCCGGCGAGGCGACGCGACCGCCGTCGCCTGTGCTGCGACCAGGGTTCGCGACTCAAAGAAAAAAAACCGGAGCAGCTGCGTAAGCCGAGTTCTGTTCCCGAAAGTTTCCCTTCAGGCGGTGCACATTCGTCTAGGGCGTAAATTGCTCTACGCCTCAAATTAGCGAGCAACCCGGGAGCGTTGGGCGGACCACCCTTGCCTCTCTTTTACGAGAAGCGCTCCCCTATTGGCTCTTGCTCCAGGTGGGGTTTGCCTTGCCAACCAACTCACGTTGGTCGCGGTGCGCTCTTACCGCACCGTTTCACCCT
>JAYVCD010000455.1:0-4030 GCA_043750125.1 Archangiaceae bacterium
GGGCGGCCAGGTGCTGATCGAAGTCGCCCGTCGCGAGGCGGATATCGAGTTCGCCGTTTGTGATGCGGGCCGGGGAATCGCCGAAGACAAGATCTCCGAGCTGTTCAAGCGTTACTCGCGACCGTCCACCGACTCGGCGTTGCCCGGCACCGGCCTGGGGCTGATGATCGTCCGCGAGATTGTCGCCGCCCACTCGGGCACCTGCGGAGTCGAGAGCACGCTGGGAAAAGGCAGCCGCTTCTGGTTTCGGCTTCCCATTCTGGCCGCGGGCCAGCGGTCCGCGCCCACGGCCTGAAATCCAGGACCGGGCTACTTCGCCGCTTCTAGACTCCGCCTCAGTGCTTCGACCAGCTCCACCCCGGTGAGCGGTTTGATCAGCACCTCGGAAAATCCGGCTGCCAGCAGCCGCTGTGCGTCGGCCGCAGAGCTCGAGCCCGTCAGGGCCAGCTTGATCGGCACTCCCAGCGCCTCGGCCACCGAATCTCCATCGGCGTCGGGCAGGTGCAAGTCGGTGATCAGCACATCGAACGGATCCTCTTCGCTGGCGACCTGAAGGGCGCCCAGCAGCGAATCGGCCAAAGACACCTCGAACCCTTCGCGCTTCAGCTGCGCGGCCACCAGCTCGGACAAATCTCGATCGTCGTCCACTACAAGCACCCGGGTCATTTTTCCTTTCCCACAGCCAGATGAAGCCGAAAGCACGCGCCGCCGCCGGCGGCGGGGTTGTCGAATTCGATCCGGCCGCCGTGGTCCTGCGCGATTCGGCGGGCGATGGCCAGCCCCAACCCGGTGCCGGTGGCCTTGGTGGTGAAGAAGGGCTCGAACATCCGGTCGCGCGCGGCGGCCGAAACCCCGGGCCCCGCATCGGTGACCGAGATGATCAGCTCGTCGAGATCCAGGCGGGCGCTGAGGGTAATCACACCTCCCCCCGGCATCGCCTGGGCCGCATTCTGAAGCAGGTTCACCAACGCCCGGCGCGCCAGCCGTTCGTCGACGATCACGACCGGGTCCAGGGCCTGAATCTCGATTCGGATTCCGCTCGCCTCGCCCCCGTCGGCCAGGGCCGCGACCACACTCGACTCGAGCAACTGGGTCAGCGACATCGGGCAAAGCTTCGGCGGGTTCGGCCGGGAAAAGTCGAGCAGATCGCCGACGATGCGATCGAGCCGGCTGATTTCTTCGGTCACGATCTTCAACAGGGGCCCCGACTTCGGGTCCGCATTCAGGCGCAGGACGCTCACCGCGTTGCTGATCGTCCCCAGCGGGTTTCGGATCTCATGCGCGATCGCCGCCGACAGCTCGCCCAGCGCCGCCAGCCGTTCGCGTTGCACATCGCGCGAGATTCCGAACAGCCCCCCCACCGTACCGTCGGCCGACACCAGCGGGCCCTTGGTGGTCGAGTAGGTCCGGCCGCCCCCCGCCTGGCCTCGCGCGGTGTCCTCGTAGGAAACGGTCTCTCGCTTCCCCAGCACCCGAACGTCGACCGCCTCGATCCGGTCGGCGGTCGCGCCATCGAACAGCGCGCGATCATTTCGCCCCAGAATCTGTTCGACCGATCTGCCCACCAGCAACGCGCCCGCCGCGTTCATCGCGACGTACACCCCGTCGGTGTCCTTGACGTAGACGGCGTCGGTGGTGACCTCGAGCACGGCACGCAACAGCTCGGCATCGAACCAGGACATTGTTTTGCCGACCCATCGCAGAAAGCGCGAATGAAGACCAGAACAGGGCTTTGGAACAAACGAGGCAAAGGTGGACGATCACCGCCTTGGCGTCATATCGGGGTGACATGAGAAAGCTGTTTGCGGCGACCGCCACGCTTTGGTTCCTCTCTTCCTGCACTGAAAAGAAAGTCGAGCCACCCCCGCAGCCGCCCATTGTTCCGCAAGCGGCCAAGGTCGCGCCGCCCCCCGCAGCTGTCAAAATCGAAGAGATTACCGTCACCACCGAATCGCCCGCCGCCCTCGAAGCCTTCAACCGCGGTCGCGCGCATGCCGAGCTCGGACGGGTCCCCGAGGCAGTGGTCGAGTTCGAAAAGGCGGCCCGGCTCGACTCGAAATTCGCGATGGCGCTCGGCTACCTCGGCTTCTTCACCACCACCGCCGAAGGCACCGCGATGCTCGAGCGGGCGGTCACCCTCGCCCAGGCCCTGCCGCCCAACGAACGGCTGATGGTCGAGCACCTGCGCGCGTGGCGACAGGGCGACGCGGCCACCTTGCGCGCTCAGCGCAAACAGCTGGCGCAGCAGGCTCCGACCGACTGGCGGGTGCACCTGCTGATCGGCATGGGCGCGCAGGAAGAGCGCCACTGGCTCGAAGCGGCCAACGCCTTTCAGGAATCCATTCGACTGAACCCCAACGCCGTGCCCGCCTACAACCTGCTGGGGTATGCGCTGATGAATCAGGGGAAGTTCGAGGAAGCGATCACCACCCTCACCGCTTCCACTGCCAAAGCGCCCACCGAAGCCAACTCGTTCGATTCTCTGGGCGAGGCGCAGCTGCGCGCGGGCCAGAGCGAGGCGGCGGAAGCAAGCTTTGCCAAGGCCTACGCGCTGTCCCCGAAGTTCTGGGCCGCGGAAGTCGGGGTCGCGCAGAGCCGGTTCTTGCGCGGCAATTGGAATGGAGGGCGCGAGGCGCTCGCTGCAGCCCAGAAGGCCGCCGAACGACCTGCCGACAAAGTCGAGGCCGCCACCTTCCTCGTCTGGAGCTACCTGGCCGAAGGGCGCACCGACGAGGCGCTGAAAGCCGCCACGGCGATGGAAACGCAAGCCAAGGCCAGCCACCAGGGCCTGGCGTATTCCACCGCCCCCATCCTTCGGGGCATCGCCCACAACCTGGCGGGGGACTACGCGCAGTCGGCGCGGGAAGTGCCCGAGGCGATGGATCGCTTGAAAAAAACCGGAGTCCAGGGCGACGGGCTGGCCACGCTCTATCGAACCGCGCTGTTGTGGAAGCTCATCGCCGAAGTCCGGCAGTCGAAGATCAAGGACGCAGAGAGAACTTTTACCTTCCTCCAGAAGACGGTGAGCATGTCGATCTCGTCGGAATCCACCTCGACCCGAAGCCACGCCGCGGGAATGCTCTCTGCCGCCCGGGGTGAGCCGAAGATTGCGCTCCAGCAGCTGCTCGAGTGCAACGAGGACGACTTCCTTTGCCGCACCGAGCTGGCGAGCGTTCAAGAGCAGCTGGGCGACACTTCGGCAGCTGAAGCGACCCGGAAAACCCTGGTGGCCGCCAACCGCCGGGAAGCCGCCTACCTCTACGCCCGCGCGATCGCGCTCGGCCTCAAGTCCGAGAAGAAGACCGCGGCCGTCAAACCCAAGACCAAGAAATAGTCAGCGCCCAACGCCCTTGAGGTCATGCCAGGCGAGCAGGCCGAGGATTTTGATCGTCGCCCCCACCGCGCCGCGCAGCGTCCCCGAGACCTTCGATTTTCCGATGCGCCGCCGGTAGGGCACCGGAACTTCGGCATACCGAAGTTTCAGGCGCGCGGCGGAAATCTGCATCTCGACCGTCCACCCGTAGTCCGGGTCGGACATCTTCAGCCGCTCGAGACTTTCCCGCCGAATCGCTCGAAACGGGCCCAGGTCCGTGGCCGGCTGTCCAAAGCGGCGGCGCAGCCAGGTCGCAGCAATTTTATTGCCCACCCGCTGCTGCAGGGTCAGCGCTCCGGGCTCGGCAGCGCCCAGGGTTCGTGAGCCAATCACCAGGTCTGCCTGCCCCGACGCGATCGGCTCGAGCAGGGCAGCCAGGCTCGCTGGGCTGTCACTGCCATCGCCGTCCAGAAACACCACCACTTCGCAGTCGGCGGGCAAGGCGGCGATTCCGGCCAGACACGCCTGCCCGTAGCCGCGCCTGGGCTCGCGCACCACCTGGGCCCCTGCGGCTTGGGCCACTGCTGCGGTCGCGTCGGTGCTGCCGTTGTCGACCACCACCACGGTTCGAACTCCGCACCGCGCAATGTTCGTCACCACCGCGCCAATCGACAGCGCCTCATCGAGGGCCGGAATGATGACATCTACCTTCATCGC
>JAYVCD010000456.1:0-23989 GCA_043750125.1 Archangiaceae bacterium
TGGCGGCGAGGCGCGATCGGCGGCGTTCACTCGGTGATCGTCCTCCCTGCAGCTGTCGCTGCAGGTTTGCTGGCTCAATTCCCGGACAAGCTGTAGTTAAGCGCAGACCTTGTTGCGGCCCGACTCTTTGGCTTCGTAGAGCCGGGTGTCGGCCAGCCGAATCAGATCGGTTCCGTCGACGAGGTCGGGGCTGAGCGCGGCGACTCCTGCCGAGACGGTCACCGAGATCGGCTGTTTGTCGAACTCGAACTTCGTCTTTTCGATCAGCTTGCGCGCCTTCTCGGCGAGCGAGGTGGCGCCCTTGAGATCCACCTCGGGCAACAGCAGGCCGAACTCTTCGCCCCCGTAGCGGGCGACGATGTCCTCGCGGCGCACCCGCGTCTTGAGCGACGAGGCGACGTGCTTGAGGACGTGGTCACCGGCGAGGTGGCCATGGGTGTCGTTGATCGCCTTGAAGAAGTCGATGTCCAGCATCACCAACGACAGGGCCCGGCCATACCGGTTGCACCGCGACAGCTCGCGCTCGAGCGTCTCTTCGAAGTAGCGGCGGTTGTAGATCTGGGTCAGGCCATCGACCGTCGTCAGCCGGTAGATCTCATCGTGGTACGCGGCCTCGATGTTTCCGCCCGCGATGAACTTGAAGATGGTGCGGCCGATCTTGACCAGGTCCCCGTTTCGCATCGCGAACTCGCCGCTGACCTGCTCGTCGTTGACGAAGGACCCATTGGTCGAACCCAGGTCTTCGATCGTCACCCGGCCGTCGCGGTTGACGAGCTTGGCGTGGTTGCGGCTGATCGATTCCTGATCAATCTGAATGTCGGCCTTGGAAGATCGGCCCACCACGGTCGACGGCTTGATCAGATCGAACTTGCGACCCAGATCGACCCCGTGAATGACGACCATTGCCGCGTCGCGGGTGACTGGGCGATCAGAGATTTTAGAGATGACCGTGACGACGGTCTTCGTCTTCCCCATCTTGGGGTCCGGATGGTAGCTCAGACCACCCAGGCGGGGTCGGCTTTTGGCCGCTTCTGCAGCTCGTCGCGGGCGTCTTCGTAGCCGGGGCGTCCCAATAGCCCGCAGGCGTAGCGCTTCCCCGCTTCCACGCCGGGCTGATCGTAGGGGTCGATTCCATACAGGGAACCTGCGAACCCGGTGGCGATCTCGAGCAGCATCATCAGCTCGCCCATCGCGAACGCATCGAGCTTGGGCAGCGTGACGGTGATCGATGGTCGCCCCGCGGCAGCCAGGGCCGCCGCGGTGGCCTGCTGCTCGGCGGTCAGCAAGGTGTGGAACTTGATCCCATTGAGGTACTTCACGTCGGGCTGATCTTCGAAACCCCGGGGGATGCTCAGATCGATGCGCGGCTGCTCAATCGCCACGAAGACCGTCACCTTGTCGTTCGGGCCTTCCATCAACAGCTGAAGCAGCGAGTGTTGATCGGTCGCGCCGACCGCGCGCAGTGGCGTCGGCCCATGGCTGTTCTTGCCCAGGCTCTCGGCCCACAGCTGCACGAACCAGTCGCCCGTCTCGCGCAGCGCGTCGGCGTAGGGCATCAGCACGTGCAGCGGGCGGCCGCGTTCCTTGTCGAACAGGAAGAGCGCCGTCCCCAGCAGGTAGGCGGGGTTTTCGAACAGCTGGTCGGAAGCGCAGCGGCGGGCCATTGCGGCGGCGCCGGCGAACAGCTGATCGACATCGATGCCCGCGGCGGCTGCCGGCAGCAGGCCCACCGCGGTGAGCACCGAATAGCGGCCCCCGACGATTCCAGGCACCGGAAGGTTGCGCCAGCCCTGCGCCGTCGCCACCGCCCGCAGCGCCCCCCTGGAAGGATCCGTCACTGCCACCACCTGCTTCTTCATCGCCGCCGCGCCCAGCTTGTCCTGCAGGTAGAGCAGCTGAGCCCAGGTCTCGGCGGTGCCGCCGCTTTTGGTGATCGCGACGATCGCCGCCTTCGACACGTCGACGATTTCCATCAGGCTGGCGAAGGTCGTTCCGTCCGAGTTGTCCGGAAAAAAGGTTCGCAGCCCCTGACGCTTCGCCCGGGGCAGCAGGTTGTGAAAGGGGTGGCACAGCGCGGTGAACAGCGCTTTGCCTCCGAGGCTCGAGCCGCCGATGCCGAGCACCAGCTGATCTTCGAATTGCCCCTGCAGCTCTTTGGCGACCGCTTTGACCGCATCTTTCGCGGCGTGATCTTCGGGCAGCTTCATGAAGCCGAGCTTTCCCGAGGCATGAGCGGTGGTGAGCGCCTCGTGCGCCGCCTTCGTCTTCGGGGCCAGCGCAGTGAACTGTGAGCGCGAGAGCCCCGAAGCGCCGACCTGCGCGCTGGTGGCAAAGTTCAGATCGAGTGTCAGGCGGGAGGTCTTCATGGGGCCGGGAAACTAATCCAGAACCCAAAGCAAACGGGGCCCCAACCGCCATGGTTGGAGCCCCGAATCAATCAAACTTCAGGCCCGAGCTACTGGATGTTCGCCGTCTGGCTCGCCGAGACCGGCGGCGACACGGGCGTATTGCCGATCGTGATCAGCGTCGCGGTCATCGTCGCGTTGGCCAACACGCACGCAGCCGGAACGGTGATCGCAATCTCACCCTTGCCCGCGGTAACCTCGGTCTTCGTGTCGACATCGGGGCAGGTCGCGGTGGTCGGAGTAAACGAGAGTCGAACGAAGCCATCTTCGGTCGCCGTGGATCCCACCTTGAAGCCCTTCACGGTCACGATGACCTGGGTGCCCTTGGTGACCGTCATTCCGCCCGCGGCCGGAGTCTTCCAGGTGATCGACGGCCGGTCGTAGTCGACGAGGCTGAACGCAGTGGTGAAGTCGACCAGCCGATCGGCGTTGGTCGAATTGAACTCGACCAGCTGCTTGAAGGAAATCGTCGCTCCGGTGGCCAACGCCGGGTTGTCGTTGAGCCGAATCTGCTGAACGAGGAAAGGCGAGCGCGAGCCGGAAGTCATACCGGTGAAGAAGGTGCGATCGCCGAACGTGCCGGTCGGGGTCGGCAGGGTGAAGCCCTGCAGGGCCTGGGCGGGGTCCAGGTACACCACCCAGCGGTGATCGGCCTCGTCGGTAAACACCACGCGGGTGAACGAAGAGCCGGTCTGGCTCGATTCCGCCGCGTTGGCGAACTTGAAGCTGCGGGCCGGAATGCCACCCACAGCGGTGTTGCCGAAGTTGTACTTCGCCGACTCGGGGAACCCCGGGAAGCCGGTGCCGATGTCGATCGGCGTCACTCCCTTGGGGTCGAACTTCAGCGCGTTGTCTTTGATTCGCGAGAAGATCGCCGAGGTGGCAAGGCCGGCAGACGCATCGGTGATGCTCTTCAGCGAGAGGCCGAGTGCGACGACTCCGTACTGCGAGCCCTCGATGCCGTGGTGGGTGGGTGCCATGCGCAGGCTGACCAGCCCGTGGGTCACGAGGTCCGACTGCGGGTCGGTCAACTTCAGGTCGGTGTCGGTGTTGACCGCCGCGCCAAGGCCGAGCGGGACAACGCCGCGGCCGGGGACGATCGCTCCGCCAAGAAGGACAACTGCGTCGACGTAGGTGCTCTTGAACTTCGGAAGCTCAGGGACCTTGACCACGAGCGCATAGGACAGCGGCACTTCCGTGGTGGTGGGGACCCCGACCTGGAAGAAGCTGTGGTTGGTGACGGTGAACTCGGGCAGGCCGCCGTCAACATCGCTGAAGCGGTTGTTGCCGTTGGCGTCCTTCTGGGTGGGCTTCAGCGTGAATTGCACGTCGCGAACGACCGACGAGGCGAAGCGCTTGAAGACGGGAAGGATCTGCGAGAGCACCATGCTGAAGTCGATGTTGTTCAGGCCTCCAATCAGCGAGGCAATCGGCAGCTCGCGCAGCGGAACGTCGCCCGCCAGCGCCCAGGCGGTGCGGGTGCCGCACGTGCCCGACAGAATCGCCGCTTCATCGGGAACGCCGGCCGAGGTCAGACAGACGCCGGCGAGGCCCTGCGCCGAGATGCTCCCCTTGATCACCTGGTCGGTGAAGCCGAGGTACACGCCCGCGGGCAGGGGCACGTTCATCTGGTCCACCACGGTTCCAATCTTGACCCGGGTGGGGATGGTGGGACCCAGCAGCTGGGAAAACGAGAGGTCGGTGATCGAGCCGGCCAACGACGCGCCCGCGATTCCGGCGCGCACGTTTCCGCTGACCGGGACGTTGTTGAACGTGCCCTTGTACCCGCCGTACTTGTCGACCTGGTTGCGCCGCAGCACGAACGAGAGGAAGCCGGTGCCGGTCAAATCGTAGTTGGCGATCGTCAGGTAGTTGTAGTCGGCGTGAAAGACCGTGACGGTCACCGTCGCAGGCAGGCCGGGGACGTTCTTGAACCCGTTCGCGTCGGTCTGCACCGCGGCCCCAATCGCCGCTCCGGTGGTCGGGTTGGACGCAAGCACCGAGGCGCCCGAGATGGGGCGACCGGTGAGCTCGTCGGTGACGATGACGTTGACCGTTCCCGCCGCCGGAGCGGCGCTGGAAATGACCTGCACCCTGGCAAAGCAGTCCTTGCCGCCGATCGTGGCCTTTACGGCCTGGTCAGCCGAAGGGTTCGGAGTGCCCCCGGTGAACTCGGCCGTCACGCCCGTCATCCCGGCCGCGCCGGTGACCGTCGCGGTCGCCGCGGTCCAGGTGATGCCGGTCTTGACCACCACCGGCTTCTTGTCCGCGTCCCAGGCCGAGACCCAGAACTTCGCCTTCTCGCCCTGCTTGAGCACCACGAAGTCGGGGATCACCGCGCAGCTGGCGACCGTAGTCGCAGCGGGGGCGTCGACGCACGCTCCGCTGCGGCAGACCTGAGTGCCGCAATCGACATCGGCCGAGCAGAACTTGCCGACGCACTTGAAGTCGTCACACTCGCAGCCGAGGCCCGAGGCGCACTGGGGCAGCGCGAACTCTTTGCGCTCTTCCTTGGCGCAGTCGGCCTTCACCCGGCACGACGGCTGACATTCCAGATTGATGCAGGCAAAGAACCGCTCATTCCCACACTGAGAATCGTTCTCACACCCGTCCATTCCTCCCCCGTCGATTCCGCCGTCGGGGATCTTGGGAGGCGAGCCGCATGCGGTGGCGAACGCCAAGGCCGCAAGTGCGATCAAAAAAGTGCGCGGGAACAAAGTCATCAAAAGCTCCTTGGTACTGCTGAGGACGGCCGAGGGAAAAGGGGGGCATTTGACGGATGGGGCTGATGGTTGTCAAACGCCAAGTGCGGACGGCAAAGCGAGGCGTGTGCCAGCCGAAGACGCGCGAATTTATTGAGACCCGCAAGGCGAAAGCAAGACACAGCCGCCGCTGTTGGGCCACACTGACTGGAGCATCGATGCGCAAGTTCACCTCGCTCAAAGACGTCCTTCCGCTGGCGTTGGGTCAGGTGGCTGCGAACACGACGGCAGCCGGGCCGCTGAAGGTCATCTGGGACGAGCTCGTGGGCCCGGCGATCGCCCACAACGCCACTCCTCACGTGCTGGTGGGCGGAACGCTGATTATCGAAGTCCAGAACCGCGCCTGGGCTGAAGAGCTGGGCCGTCGCGGCCCCGAGCTGCTGCCCAGGCTCCAGGCCAGGCTGGGCGGGCCGAACGTGGTTCGGTCACTGACGTTCAAGGTGAAGGCGTGAGCCTGGTTCCGCTGTTGTTGCTGGCGGCGCTGGGGCCTGCGACCGAGCTCGAAGCGGCGGCGAGCGCGACCCTGGCCCAGCAATTCGAGCGCGTCGGCCGCAGCAACCCCATTCTGGATCCCGCGCTGACCCGTGCGGCGCGCGCGCTGGCGGCCAGGGCGCTCGACACCAGTGCAAACCAGGCCGCCGAGCTGCTGACGCTGACGGCCGCGATGTCCGAGGCCGGCGGCTTCGATGCGACGCCCCGCGCGCTGGTGCTTCGGGGATCTCCGAGCACCGAGCCGATGTTGGCGCTGACCCAGCGCGATGATCTGACCGCCGAGCCCTGCTCTCACCTCGGAATCGGAGCCATCAAGCGCGGAGATCTGGCAGCGATTGTGATCCTCTTCGCCGAGCGCCGCATGGACCTGTCTGCGTTTCCGCGCTCGTTCGTCCGGATTCCGGCCGCGCCCCAGAAGTTGTGTGCCCAGCTCTACGAGCCGTTCAAGACAGCCGAGGTCTTCGTCACAAGGCCTGGAGGCCAGGTCGACCGGTTCCCTGCCCGCCCGACCGGCAACTCGGTGTGCGCAGCGATCGAATTTCCGACCGAAGGCCGACACACTCTCGAGGTGCTGGCCCGCGGCGACAAGGGGCCCCAGGTGGCCGCGCTGTTCTTCGTTCAGGTCGGCACCGTGGCTTCGAAAGAAGGCCCGATGGCCGAGCGCGAGCCGAACACTCCTGAGGAATCGAGGTCCCGGGTGTTGTTGCGAATCAACGCCCTGAGGGGGGCCAGCGGGCAGAAGAGCGTCGGGCGGGACTTCGAGCTCGATGGTGTCGCGCAGGCCTATGCCGAGCGCCTGGCGAATGAAAACTTCTTTGCCCATGTCGCTCCGGACGGAGCCGATCTGAAGTCGCGCCTGACCGCCGCGGGCTACCGGTACACGTCGGCGGGCGAAAATCTGGGGCTTGCCAATGGGCCCCTGGCCGCGCACTTCTCGATTGAGCACAGCCCGGGTCATCGCAAGAACCTGCTCGACCCGATCTACACCCAGGCGGGCATCGGAGTGGCGAAGAACAGCCTGAACCAGACGCTGCTGGTCGAAGTGTTTGCCACTTCCGCCACGGCGCGTTCTGACGAGGACCCGACCCTCGAGGCGGCGACCGCGATTCGCGAAGCACGCAAGCGCAAGGGCTTGCGGCCGCTGTTGCGCACCTCGGTGCTCGATGCGCTGGCCACCTCGCATGCCCGGCGGGCGCTGGAGCTCGATACTCCCAAGGCGAAGCTTCCGGGTGAGAACCTGCACGAGCGGGTGTTCACCGCTCGGGACGACCTGCAGAGCGCTTCGGTCGATTTCTTCGTCACCGACAGTCCTTCGTTGGTCAATGATTCGAAGAACCTCTTCGACCCCCGTGCGACGCTGGTTGGAATCGGTGTCGCAAAAGGTGACTCGCCTACCTACGGCACGGCAAAGTTCTGGCTCGTCATTATCTACGCTTCCACCCTCGAATGACCCCGACCCCAAGCTCCAGCCCCCGACGCGTGATGTTGGTCGATGACAACGCCCTGGTGCTTGGAATGGCCGGGGACCTGCTCCACGCCGGCGGGTACGCGGTTCAGCTGCTGATGTACCCGACGCTCACTGTTCCGACCGCGCAGCAATTCAAGCCCCACCTGATCATTCTCGACATGAACATGCCGGTGCTCAGCGGGCGCGAAGTGCTCCGCAGCTTCAAGACCTTCGAAGAGACTTCCGACGTTCCGGTGGTCTTTCTCACCTCGCAGCTGTCGCCGCGTGAGCAGGTTCGCGCTTTCAAAGGGGGAGTGGTCGATGTCTGGGCCAAGCCGTTTGGACCCCAGCACGTCGAACGGTTGAGCGAGGTCTTCATCATGCTCGACGCGATGGAGCGTGGCCCGACCCTCAGCCCCACCGCGACCCGGCGGTATCTGCTGCTGAAGTTTTTCTACCGTGAGCAGCTGACTGGAAGCTTAATCGTCAACCCCGGGACTCCTTTCGAAGGCCGGGCGATCTTCGAAAAGGGCATCGTCACCTGGGGGCGAATGGGCCCGCTGGAAGATGAAGCAGCGATCGAAGAAATGTTGTGTCTGGAAGACGGCTCGTGGCGCTGGGAAGAAGGAATGACCGCCCTGCCCGTGCGCAAAGGGGCGGCGACTTCGTCCCGCTACCGCCCCCGCGTCCTTCTGGTCGATGACGACCCCGAGCTGCGAAAGCTGTATGGACTTCAGCTCGAGCGCAGTGGCTTCGACGTGGTCGCGGCGGAGCAAGGGGAAGAGGCGCTCCGCCTGGCGCTCGAGCAGCCCTTCGACGTGATGGTCGCAGACCTCAACATGCCGGTGCTCGATGGGTGGGGGTTGATCAAGCTGCTCAAGTCTTCGGCGCGCACCCGCGAGCTTCCAGTTCTGGTCTTGTCGGCGCACGACGACTACCGCGAGACGCTGAAAGCCGCGCGGTCAGGAGCTCACGACTACCTGCGAAAGTCGGGACATTCTGAAGAGCTGATTGAGCGGGTGCGAGCCCTGGCCGGGCCCCGGGTGGTCGCGTGGGAAAACTTGCGCAACGGACTGCCGCTGCAGCGCTTCGAAGTGTTTCAGGTCGGGGCCCAGTGGCTGTTGAAGGCATTGGGCGAGCAGGACTGCACCGGAATTCTCGAAGCCTCGGACGACTGGGGCAGCTACCGGGTCAAGATCGATCGCGGGCACCTGGTGGAAGCGTCGGCCGAGGCCGGTGCGAAGCGAGCGAGCGGAATTCATGCAATCAGCGCCTTCATCGTCTCGCGGGGGGCCGAGGCGAGCTTTATTCCGTTCGCGGTTCTGGCCGACGAGCCCCACGGCCCCTGGCTGGTCGACGCGCTGGCCGAGTCGTGCAATGGCGTCGCGACGCTCGAGCAACGAATCACCGATGAGCGGATCAAGAAGGCGACGCTGATGTCCGTGGATCTCGAGCTTGCCCTGCTGTTCGATCGCATCGGTTCGGCTGCAGATCTGCGGATTCTTCGGGCGATCGTCGACAAGTCGGTGGAACCCTCGAAGCTGGCCTCGCACCTGCGGCTGCCGCAGGAAGCGATTGATTCAGGGCTCAAAGAGCTGGTGCGCCGCGGCGTGGTGAGGGTCTGACGTGAACGACGGTCCCAAGATCCTCGGCATCGACCTCGACAAGACGGCCCACGTGCCGATCGCAAAGGCCTTCAACCAGTCGGGCCTGTTCTACCGGTTCATCTCAGACCCGAAGAAGCTGCTGGGCGCGCTCAACCAGCTCAAGCCGACGATGATCGTGCTGTTCGACGAGATCGGCTCGGACCTCGTCAACGGAGTGCTCGACGTGGTCAGCGCCGATGTCGAGTGGGCCCACCTGCCGGTGGTGTTGATCTCCAACGACGTGACCGACCGGACCTTTGTCCTCGGCTTGCGCACCGGCGTGGTTGCCGTCCTTCCCCGCCCTTTCGACCCGGTCAAGCACCCCAACGGCATTCGTCACGTCCTGACCGAGCTGCAGACGCGGCAGGGCAGCACCAGTGGCACGGCCGATTCGAAGATGCTGGCTCGGCTGGTCGAGCACCTGCGCAAGACGCGACGGTCGGGCTCGCTGACGTTTGATCCGCGCACCCCGAACGAAGGCCACGCGACCTTTCTGCTCGGCAAGCTCGAGAAGGCGAGCTTCAAGAAGCTCTCGGGCATCGAGGCGCTGGTTTCGATGGTGGCGCAGCCTCACGCGCAGTGGAGCTTCGCCGAGGTACACGGGGCCGGAGGCGATGGCGCCGGAGTGGTGATCGAAGTCGGAGAGAGCCCGAACGCCGAAGTCGAGGAAGAGGTGGTGATCGGAACCATCGAGGCGGCGGTCACGGCGCCGTTCGAGATGCCCTTCACTCCTGCGGGGGGCCAGCCGTCGCCGGTGTCGTCGATGGGGGCTCAGCTGTTGCTGGTCGATGACGATGAAGGGCTGTGCAAGATGTTCTCGACGCTGTTCAAGAAGCACGGCTTTTCGGTGAAGCGCGCGAATGATGGGTTCGAGGGGCTGGCGGCCGCGCAGTCGGGAATCTTCGATGCCGTCATCGCCGACCTCAACATGCCCCGCATGGACGGGTGGGGACTGCTGCGGATGTTGCGCGATGACTTTCGGACCCGCGAGCTGCCGGTGGCATTTCTGTCCTGCCACGACGACTACCGCGACGGCCTGAAGGCGATGAACGCCGGCGCCCAGGCGTACTTCAGCAAGGGCACGCGCATGGACGCGCTGGTGGGCCAGGTGCGAAAGCTGCTCGAGCCCCGGGTTCTCACGTCGTTGCAGGTCATCGATGGGGTCGACTTCCAGTGCCAGATTGGCCAGGTCGGCCCTCAATGGCTGTTGGCCGAGCTCGAGACCCGTCACTTCGATGGGCGAATCGAAGCCAAGGACAGCTTCGCGGGCTACCAGCTCTATTTTCAGAGCGGGCGCTGCGTCCACGCCACGGCAGTGGCCGGCCGCTATACCGCCGAAGGTGAGCGCGCCTTTAACGCGATGATCGGCTCACGCAATGCCGAAGGCCTGGTCCGGTTTGGGTTGGCCCCGTCGCCCCAGACGTTGTTTCACCCGACCCACGAGCTGATTGCCAAGGCGTGCGCGACGCTGACCGAGAACGAGACGCGCATGCGCGAAGGTCTGCTCGTCGCGGCGACCCAGATTGAAGTGAATGAAGACCTGTATGCGATCTACGGGAAGGTCGGCCCGAGCCAGTGGCTCGAGGTCGCAAGGCTCATCTGCGAGGAGCGTGTGCCCCCTCGCGATGTCATCGCCCGCATGGACACTTCGCCCATCGAGGTGGAGGAGACCCTGAAGGATCTCCTCCGCCGCGGTGTCGTGACGCTCAAACGTTTGTGAATGGAATCAAATCGCTCGACGCTGCGTGGCGTAGGCCTCAATCCCCATTTGGGGAGCCATCGCCAGCTCGTTGAGCGGGCACTTCATACAAGTGAAACTCTGCCAGCCCCGACGGACTGCTTCGTCGAGACAATTGTCATAATGCGAGCAATTGAGGTTTCGGTGGGTTTCGACTCCAGCCCTTTTTGGTCCGGCCTCTGGATTGATGCTCTGCGGCAACTCAGTCGGAAACGGCTTCATTCGGTTGTGGCCTCCCCTGACTTAAATACATCCCCCGGCGGAACTACCTGTCTTGCCTTTCGAAGCGCGGCCCCAACCACGGGCATCGTGCGACGAGTGAGGCTTTAGCTACCTCCGAACACTGATGTCAAACCACCGACCCCCCTACCGCCAGATTTTCGCCACAGCCCTGTTGCTGGCTCAACTGGCGTGGCCCCAATCGCCCGAGCTGATCGAAGCCGTTCGAGTCCACCGCTCGACGGTCTTGACCACCGCCCGGGCCGAGTTGTCGGCCTGTCTGGCGACGCTGGCCAACGGGCCGGTGTGCGTCGACGCCGACCGGCTGTCGTTGTTGACCGGGTTCCTGATGCTCTCAGACGGAGATCCGACCGGAGCGGTCGCCCAGCTGACCTCGCGCGCTCCGCCCAGGGGGCTCGAGCCTTTCCATGCCTGGTATCTGGGCGAGGCGCTCTCGTGGAGTGCCGATCGCGCGGGCGCGCTGAAGGTCTTCAAGACGGTGGGCAAGAGCGCGCCCGAGTGGTTGAAGAAGAAGATCAACGTTCGCACCGGAGAGCTGTTGCTGGCGCAGGGCGAGCCGAAGAAGGCGCTCCCGTTGCTCGAGGCGGCGAACGCGGAAGACAACCCCGACCTGCTCTACCAGCGGGGACTGGCGCGGCTGTCGTGTGGGCTTTGGGCCAAAGGCCAAAGAGATTTGAAGGCGGTGCTGGTTCGGTTTCCAGCGCATCCCCACGCGGCCCTCGCTCAAGGACGGCTCGAGCTTCCGAAGAAGCCGGTGGTCTTCTCGGTCGACGAGCACTTCGCACGAGAGGCAGGCTTCTTGAGCGCCGGAGATCCGAAGTCCGCATCGGCCGAGCTCGACGCGATTGTGATTCCGCCCGGAAAGCGGGCTGAGGCGGTCAGCGGCAATCTGGCCCTCGCCCGCGCGAGCGTGCTCTTCGCGCAGGGTCAGGAAAAAGAGGCCTACCAGAAGCTGCAGGCGGCGATGGGCGGCCCGCCGTGGGTGGCGGCGAGCGCGATGATGATCCAGGCCCGCAAGCTGCTGCACGCAGGAAACAACACCGCCGCGCGTGAGCTGATGCGGGCGATTGACGAGAAGTACCCCAATGAGCCCCCCGCCGATGAAGCCGCCTACCTCTCGGGGTGGATCGCGATGCAGGCAGGCGACTACCCGGCCGCGGTGCAGGACTTCACCTCGTTCGAAGAGCGCCACAAGCGGTCGAGGAAGCGGGACGACGCGCGGTGGTTTCGCGCCTACGCGCAGATTCGACAGGACAAGTTTGTCGATGCCCGGGCGACGATTGCGGGCCTGCTGGCCGAGTTCCCCCGTTCGGCGCTGGTGCCCCAGGCGAAGTACTGGGCGGCGCGCTGCGGCCAGCTGCTGAACGGGAAACCCGATTCGGCGCTTAGCCCAGCAGCGCTGGCCGGGGAGTACCGCGAAGTCGTCGCCACATCGACCGGAAGCTTCTACGCGTTGCTGTCACAGCAGCGGCTTCGGGACCTGGGCGAAGAGGTGCCGCCGACGTTCGCCGAAGGGGCGAAATCGGTCGAGGCGGACGCCGCTCCGATCGAGCTGAAGTTGGCTTTAGACCTGGCGAAGGCAGGACTGCTGCGGGACGCCTGGGAAGAGACCCAGACCCGGATTTCGCAGATCAAGACCGCGCCCGACGCGCTGCGGTTTGGGCACGCGCTGCAAGCGCTGGGAGAGTTCGGCGGCGCCCATGCCCTGGCGGCGCGCTACCTGTGGGGGGCGGTGTACACCCAGCACAACCCTGAAGCGGTCGCGCTGATGTACCCGCGCGCGTATCGCGAATCGGTCGAACGACTGTCGAAGGAACGGGGGCTCGACCCGTTTCTCGCGTGGGCGATCATGCGACGAGAAAGCGCGTTCAAGCCTGAAGTGTGGAGCAGCGCCGATGCGCGGGGGCTGATGCAGCTGATTCCTCCGACGGCGCGGGCGATCGCCAGCGCGCTGAAGATCGAGAAGCCCGAGCCCGACGAGCTGTATTCGCCCGAATCGAACATCGTGTTCGGAACCTGGTACCTGTCGGCGCTGATGCAGCGGTTCAGCCACCCTTCCCTCTGCGCGGCTGCGTACAACGCGGGTCCGAACCCGGTGGTGAAATGGGCGACCCAGAAGTCTGACCTTCAGCTCGACATGTGGGTCGAAGAGATTCCGTTCAAAGAGACGCGGGGCTACGTCAAGCAGGTGACGGCCGACTACTTCATCTACCGCGCGCTCTACGGCGAGAAGTCGGCCGCGGTGAAGCAACTGGCGCTGCAGATTCCGGTGCCCCGCGATGGGGGAGTGAGCTTCTAGAACAGGTGGGCGCTGACGAGGCGGGCGTCGCCTCCAGGCTGACAGCGGACGGTTTCGATCGCGCCACATTCCTTCGCCAGCTCGACCGCGCGAAGCTCGTGGGCCTGGTCGGTGAGGATCACCGGGTTGGGCCCGGCGTCGAGGGTGAAATACATCGGTCGGCCCGCGCGGCGTTCAGCGGCCAGCGCGTGAATGACGGCCAGCGTCGCGGGCTTGAGGTAGCAAAGCGGAGGATCTGCGGCGAGGGCCGTCGCATGCATTCGCCAGGCGTTGCGCTCGGCCAGCTCACCGATTTTTTCCAGGTCGCGCGCAGAAATCGCCTCGAGCGCCCCGGCGATTTCGTCGTCGGCGCTCTTCACCCAGGCCGGGTAGTACGGCGAGGTCTCGACCGTGCTGCGCATTCCGTCGCGGGACTTCACTTCCTTCTCTTCCCGGCTGACCATCGCCACGACCAACCTCAGCTCGGGCCAGTGGCTCTGGGGAAAAGCCTGGGAAGCGAAGCTGTCTGAGCCGTCGGGAGCGCTGCCTTTTTTCCAGATGCAGGCGCCCCCCTGGATGCTGCGGCACGCCGAGCCTGAGCCCTGCCGCGCCAGAATCGACTCGGCTCGCACGTCTCGAGGAAGGCCGGCCGCTGCCCGTGCCGCGATCGCGAGAGCGGCGAATCCGGCGGCGCTGCTGGCGAGCCCGGCCGCAGCTGGAAAATCACCCCGCGAGACGACCTTCGCCTTTCCCAGGTTCGGGCTCTGCGCTCGAAGCAGATTCAGCGCAGCAAGAATGCGAGCGGCCTCGGTTCCCTTCGCCGGGGCTCCGTTGAGCTCGACGTGGTCTGAGCCCGTCAACCCGAACTCGACGGTGGTGGTCACCTGCATCGGCGCGAGCGTGATCGACAGGCTCGACTGATGGGGAAGGATCAACGCGTCGTCGCGTTTTCCCCAGTACTTCACCAGGGCGATGTTGGGGTGGGCGGTGGCAGTGGCCTTCATCGAGGGGTCGCGGAGTTTTTAAAGTGCGATTGGGCCGGCGAGCTGACTGCAGAAACACTCGACGCCTTCCGCGGTCAGCCGCTTGATCATCGGCTCGGGCTCGCGAAAGAGCCCAATCACCGCTCCGCCGTCGCCGCCGGCGCCGGTCAGCTTCGCGCCCAGGGCCCCGTGGGCACGCAGGTGGCGGGTCATCGCGTCGATCCGGTCCGAGGACAATTGCAGGGCAGACAGCAGCCCCTGGTTCAGGTTCATCAAATCGCCCAGCGATTCGAGATCTCCTTTCCTCACTGCGTCGGCCCCTTCTCGCGCGAGGTGACCGATTTCGGTGAAGAGCCGCGCGTAGCGCCGCGGCCACTGCACCTGGCGCTCGCGCAGCGCCGCGACGGTGGCTTTGGTCGACGCGCGCTCACCGACCAGCGCGACGAGCACCTTCACCGGCTTGCGTCCTTTGACGGCGGTGACCTTGCCCTTCTGAAACAGCACCATCGCCCCGCGCGCGCTGGTGGTGTGATCGACGCCCGAAGGGGTGCCGTGGAACTCGCGTTCCATCGCCAGAGCGATCTTCTCGACCGCGACCGCGGAATCTTCTTTCCCCGCAGCGTTCAACAGAGCGCGCGCCACGGCAACCGCCAGCGCGCCCGAGCTGCCCAGGCCCATCGAGACGGGCAGATCGCTTTCTACCGAGACAGACACCTTGGGATGACGGGTCAGCCGCGCGGCGGCCTCGAACGCGCGCTCGAGCGCCTGTTGCTGGATCTTGCTCAGCCCGCCGGGCAGCTCGAGCTGAGAGCTCTCGCTCGGTTCAGCGAACGCGCGCACTCCACGTGAGATGGCGGCAGCGAGCGCGGGGTGGCCATAGACCACCGCGTGCTCGCCCAAGAGGATCAGCTTTCCCGGAGCAAAAAATGAGGTCACTGCACCGACTCGTACATCAGTTGCCGGTCGCCGCGGCCATTTCCTCAGGGCTCAGGGCGGCGAGGATCTCGCGGGCCTTCTCGACCTTCACTGCGCCGGCGTTGACGAGCAGGGTCGCGAGCTTCTCGACCCAGTCGCCGCGGGCGCCGGCCGTGACGGCGACGCAGCGGGCATGAAGCGCCATGTGCCCCTTCTGAATGCCGACCGAGCCCAGCGCCCGAACCGCGGCGAAGTTCTGAGCCAGCCCGACGGAGACCATCACCATCGCCAGCTCGCGCGCGCTGGTGACCCGCAGCACCTTGAGCGCGGCCTGCACGCCCGCGTGAATCTTGATCGGGCCTCCGACGGTGCCGAGCGCGAGCGGCATTTCGATTCGGCCGACCAGGTGCCCTTCTTCGAGGTTCCAGGTGGACAGGGGGCGGTACTGCCCGTCGCGGGCAGCGTAGGCGTGCGCGCCGGCTTCGATCGCCCGCCAGTCCTGGCCGGTGGCGATCGCGACCGAGTCGATTCCGTTCATCACGCCTTTGTTGTGGGTGCAGGCGCGGTACGGGTCGGCCAGAGCAAAGCGGCTGGCCTGCACGATGCCTTCGGCGATCGCGTCGCCGGGCAGATCAAAGTCGGCCAGGGCGGGCACGGGAATTCGACAGGTCGCGCGCGCCAGCCGCCGGTCAGCCAGGTTCGAGAGGATGCGCAGGTAGACCTTGCCGCCGGTGATCTGCTCCACCATCGGAGCCACGCCTTCGGCCATGGTGTTGATCAGGTTCGCGCCCATCGCTTCCTGGGTGTCGACGTACAGGTGCAGCACCAGAATAGCCTCGGCCTTCGGGCCTTCGGGCGCAGGCAGCACGCGCACATCGATGTCCTTGGCTCCGCCGCCGCGCTTGAGCATCGAAGGGTGGAAGCTGTTGGCGAGCGCGAGCAGCTGTTCTTTGTGCGCGAGCAGCTTGGCGGTCGCCTCTTCTGGGTTCCCGTAGCGGGTCAGCTGGACCTGCCCGATCATGATCGGGTCGTCGGCCTCGGCGAAGAAGCCTCCGCCCTCGCGAACGATTTTCGCAGCGAAGGAAACCGCGGCCACGACCGACGGCTCTTCAACCGCCATCGGCACGATGTACTCGCGGTCATTGACGACCATGTTCAGACCGACGCCAAGCGGCAGGTGGAACGTGCCCACCGCGTTCTCGATCATCTGGTTCGCGGTGACCATGTCCAGGGACCCGTAGCCGTTGAGCGAGCCCGCCTCTTCGGCAGTGAGCTTGAACATTCGGGTGAGGGTGTTGAGCCGCTCAGCCATGGGCAGCTTGTGGAAGCCCGACAACTTCGAGGTGACGACCGTATTCATCGACGACTTCTCCTTGATGCGTTCGGCCGTGCCCTTCACCTGCGATTCGCTGTGCACGTGCTGTCCCCTGCCCTTGACGGGCGGCCTTTCATGAACCGCTGAGCCAATCTTTCAACTCTCCGACGACGACTTTCGGCTTCATCTGAAATTCTTTGAGATCTTTCGAGCCGGTCAACACCAACGCGTGCCGCAGCGTGGTCAAGATCGTCTCGAGCGCAAGTTTCGCACCGGCGACGCCTCCTGTTTGCTGGGCGCGAAACAGGGGCAGCGCCATCCCGCCCAGGTTGGCTCCAAGGCTCAAAGCCCGGGCTACGTCGAGCCCGGTGCGAAGGCCACCCGAGGCAATCAAGGTGACGCCGGGGCCGCTGACCCGCCGCGCGGAAGCAATCGCGGCGGCGGTGGGGATGCCCCAGGAAGAGAAGGCGGCTCCGACTTCGGCAGCGATCCCGGTCGCGCGCAGCTGCTCGACGCGGACCCAGGACGTTCCCCCGAGGCCCGAGACGTCGATGGTCCGGACGCCACAGTCGACGAGCTTGCGCACCACGTCGGCCGAGATTCCGCAGCCGGTCTCTTTGACCAACAGGCGATCGCCGTACGCGCGCGCCAGCTGGGTGACGACTTCGTAGCCCCCTTGGAAATCGCGATCTCCTTCGGGCTGGGTAAGCTCCTGGCCCGGGTTCAGATGGAGCGCGAGCCCGTCGGCGCCGATCGCGTCGGTCATGCGTCGCAGCGCGTCGAGCCCCATCGCCGCTGCCTGCCGCAGCCCGATGTTTCCGATCACCACAGTGGTGGGCGCGAGATCGCGCACCGCATAGCTCTTCAGCAGCGAAGGATTTTCGACCATCGCCCGCTGGCTGCCGACTCCGAAGGCGATGCCCGCTTCTTCCGCGACGCGGGCGAGATCGCGGTTCACCTGCCCCGCGCGATCAGTGCCGCCGGTCATGCCGGTGATCAACAGCGGCGCCTTCAGGGTCTTGCCGAACAGTGGGGTCGAAAGCGAAACCTGGCTCACCGCGAGCTCGGGCATGGCGCAGTGCATCAGCTTCACGCACTCGAGCAGCGTCGAGTTCTCGCCCGGGACCACGTCGCCGGTCGCGCACAGATCGAGGTGCGCATCCTTGCGGAGAGCGGTCTGTTGGGCGGTCGAGGGGTCAAAGGACATTGAGGAAGTGAGGCTTTAGCTAACGGGACCCCTTGAATTCCACTCGTAATCACCCGAATTGACTGACATTCGTCACTCGTCAGTCGAAGGTTGGGGCTGAAAGGTCGTAGAAGGCTCCCGTGCAGCCGGTGACTGTGTTCCTCCATAGCGGTGCCTACGACGCGGTTCATCAGGGCTTGTCGATCGCCGCATCGGCGACCTCATTGGGCCGAGAAGCCGAGCTCTATTTTTTCTGGTGGGCGCTGGAGCGGCTGGTGAAAGGGCAGCTGGACGAGCCCGATGTGCGCGAAGACGTAGCGGACGAGATGGAAAAGCGCGGGGTGCCGACCCTTCGAGCGCTGTTGGAAGTGGTGCGAGGCAGCGGAAAGGCCCGGCTCTACGCGTGCTCGGGCTCGATCGCCTCGCTGGGCCTGGCGCCTGCCGACGTAGAGAAAACGGTGGATCAGATCGTCGGGTGGACGACGATTCTGCAGCGCACCGCGGGCGTACCCGACCGTTTCTTCGTCTGAAGCTTAAGAGGCGACGGGGGAGGCAACCGGCGCCGCCGACGGGATCAAGAGATCGAGGCGATCAAAAGACTCGAACGGATTTTCCATCATCTCGCGCAGCGTCTTGCTGAGCACCGAGGCGTGGTACCCGTCGATGAAGCGGTGATCGAAGCTGGCGTTGATGTTCATCACCTTGCCGGGGATCACCTTCCCGTTCTCGACGACCGGCACTTCTTTGACCATCCCGGGCGCGACGAAGATCGGCACGTGGGTATAGGGCACCAGCGGCACGTAGGCGGTCTCGAGGCCCAATGAACCGACGTTGGTGACGGTGAGCGACCCGAACGCATCTTTGGGCATCCCGGCAAAGCTCAAGTCGATGTTGAAGGTGTACATCAGCAGGCCGAGCAGCCGGAGGAAGAGGTTCATCAGCATGAAGGGAATCAACTGCACGGTGCTCTTTCCCTTCTCGAGGGCCACGTCTTTTCGCGCGCGGACATTCTCGACGGTCGCGTTCATCTCGTCGACGATCTGCACCAGGGTCTTCTGGTCGGCGTCTTCGATCTTCGCGGCAGTGAGGTCGACCTTTCCCGCGCCCTGGTCGGTCTGAACGACGAGCACCGAGATGTTCACGTGCTTGCGCAGGTAGATCTTGTTGAAGCGCAAGATCGCATTGGCGTCCGGGCACCGCTTGAGCGCTTCGGCGCACGCCTTGGTGACCAGCTGGGTCACGGTCAACCGCTTGCCGGTGATCTCTCGAAATTTTTCAATGTAGGCGAGCGCCTTGTCCATTCGGACGGTCAGCGTTCCGTAGACCGTTGGGTCGTAGGCGGTCTTCCAGGTCCCAATCGCGAGCTTGCGAAAACTTGCGACTTTGTTCTTCTTCGTCAGTTCGAGGTGGCCCATGGCGGCGGCCAGACTACACGCTAAGGTCCGCGCCCGATGGGGTTCTCTGAAGCGTTGCTGGAAGAGGCGCAGCAAGGTCGCACGCTGTACCTGTCCGCGCTGTTCCTCGTCACGTTCCTGGTGGTCAAGGCGCTGGCGAAGGATCAGGAGGTCCGCTTCAAGGCCCTGGCCTTCTTCTTCGTGATGCACCTGATCTGCTTGTGGGTGGCGGCGGCGCTGCACGCGTACGGGTCTGCGCTGTACACCGACTTCCGGATGCCGGCCGCCGCGCTGGCAGGGGTGGCCACCGTGGGGATGCTGGCGGGGCTGCTGTTCGCGGGGCTGCTGCCTCGCGCACGGCTGCACGTGCCGCGGATCCTGCAAGACGTGGTGGTGGCGATCGCCTCGGTAGTCACGATCGTCACCATTCTGTCGAACTCGGGGGTCAATCTGTCGGGCCTGATCGCCACGTCCGCAGTGGGCACCGCGGTGATCGGCTTTTCTCTGCAGGACGTAATCAGCAATGTCGCGGGGGGACTGGCCCTTCAGGTCGACAACTCGATCGAAGTCGGTGACTGGGTCCACGTCGGGGAAACCACGGGCAAGGTGATGGAGATCCGGTGGCGGTACACCGCCGTCGAGACGCGCGACTGGAAGACGGTGTTGATCCCCAACAGCGTGTTGATGAAGAGCGCGGTCGAAGTGCTCGGCCGCCGACACGGTTCGCCTCGGCTGTTGCGACGGTGGGTGTATTTCAACGTCGACTACCGGTTCCAACCTTCAGATGTGATACAGCACGTCACCCATGCGGTTCAGTCGGCCAAGCTCGAGCGGGTCGCCCGCGAGCCGCAGCCCAACTGCGTGCTGGTCGAGCTGGCTGAGAGCTATGGGAAGTACGCGGTGCGCTACATGCTCAATGATCTGGCCGTCGACGATCCGACCGACAGCGAAGTGCGCACGCTGATCTACTTCGCGCTGCAGCGTCACGGAATGCGGCTGTCGATTCCGGCCCACGCGATCTTCCTCACCGAGGAATCGACCGTTCGGGCGGAAGAAAAGCTGAAAAAGGAAGTGCATCGTCGGCGCCAGGCGCTCAATCGGGTCGAGCTGTTTGCGAAGCTGTCCGAGGACGAACAGGAACAGCTCGCACGGGGGCTCACTTATGCGCCGTTCACCCGTGGGGAGATCGTCACCCGGCAGGGGGCTGAAGCGCACTGGCTGTACTTGATTGACGACGGGGAGGTGTCGATTCGCGTCGCCGATTCGGGGATGGAAAAGGAAGTCGCGAGGCTTCAAGGCGGCAGCTTTTTCGGCGAGATGTCGTTGCTGACGGGTGAGCGCCGTTCAGCCACGGTGGTCGCCCTCTCAGATGTCGAATGCTTCCGTCTGGACAAAGAGATCTTCAAGGGCGTGATTCAGCGAAGGCCCGACCTGGCGGAGCACGTGGCCAAGGTGCTCGCCCGGCGAAAAATCGAGTTGGTGGCGGTGCGCGAAGGGCTCGATCTGGAAGCGGCCACGCGGCGCACCCGCACCGAGGCTGATCTGCTGGCGAAGATCCGCGATTTCTTCTCGATCAAGGGGTGACCTCACGCTTGCTGGGGCGCGCAGGGGAGTGATAGGCGAGCGCTGCTGTTCCAAGCTCTAAGGAGTGTCACCCGTGGCGATTGCGCTCGTCCTTGTCTCTGCAGCTCTTGTCGTCTGCCTCTACCTTCTGCTGATGGGCAAGAAGGACGCTCCAGTTGCGGTCCGTTCCCACGAAGGCGATCGCCCCGTTGCCGTCCAGGCCGGCGCAGACCGAGTCACGGGAAAGGCCGAGCTCGAGAAGAAGCGCAAAGAGCTCGATGAGGTGAGGAAGCAGTTCGCCGAGGTGAAGGAAGAGCTCAAGAGCGTGAAGAAGAAGGTCTTCGAACAGAAGGAGAACGGCAAGGCCGATGGCGATCTCGTCAAAGCCCGGGCGGACGTCGAGCGGCAGGCGACGATTCAGCTCGAGGCGACCCGAATGGAACTCTCGCAGGCCCTCGAGCAGGTCGAGAAGCTGAAGGCCGGTAAAGGCGAGGACGGCAAAGGTCGCCGTTCGGCTCCGGCTGTGCAGGCCGTGCAGACCGCTGCGGCCCCGGTGGTTGCGGCGGCCGAGGCTCCGGCGGCGATCGCGGCGCCTCCCGTTCAGAAGGTCATTCGCGAGCTGTCTGAGAGCGACAAGGAACGGATCAACCGCGCCGAGGGAGCCTCGTCGAAGGACCGGCTGCGGATCGCCGAGCTCGAGAAGGCGATGAAGAACTCGAAAGGCCGGGGCGACGCCGCGACTCACCAGCTGAAGATTGCCCGCCAGGAAGGAACGCTGGCCAAAGACAAGTTCCGCGCGGTCGAGCGCCGGGTCAACCGGTTGATGCTCGAGCGCGATCTGATGGTGCGCGCGATCAAGGACCTCGAGACCAAGAGCGGAATCCGCGCCGAGCGCGTCGAGCTCACCGCGGATGAGGTCGCCGCTTCGGACCTGCGCATCAATGAGAAGCAGGCCGAGGAAGACAAGGCCGCCACCGACGCTCAGGCAAAGCACGAGGCCCATGACGCCGCGCCGATCGTCGCTTCGGCTCCGGTGCCGGCTCCTTCTGCGCCGGAAGCCGTGGTTGCAACGCCGTCGACTCCTCCGCCCGCTCAGGCGTAGCTGCAGTCGTGTTTAGAGCCCTCCCCCCGACTTAGGCTGGGGGGGCCAACCGGTGCTGGGAGCACCTGGTGCTCCCCTCGCCGTTTTCCCCGGAGTACGGGGGGTTAAGGAGTCGTCGGCGCCGGCTGATAGATCCAGGCGTCGTTGAGAATCTCGCGCATCCCGCTCGACTGCTCATTGACGCCGCCGAGCACGAGGATGGTGCCGTCGCGCAGGGCGGTGCAGGTGTGCTGGTACCGGGGGGTGGACAGAGGGGGCCCGCCGATGCCGGTCGCACCTCCCGAGACGTTCGAGCTGATGATCACCGTGGACCCGTCGCTGCGTCCTTCAGGGCCGGGGCCGTCGACCGTAAAACCACCCATCGCGAGGACTTTTCCATCGGGAAGCTGGACGGCGCAGATGTCACCGCGCCCGCCGGGACCGCTCGAGCCCACCGAGGGCCCTTCAGAGACCATTGAGCTCGAGGTGGCGAGGATTTCCGACGATGCGATCGGCAGGTTGAGCTTGGGGTCGGAGTACCCGCCGAGGACGAGCAGGTCGACCCCTTCGCGCAGGGTCGCGATGGCGGCGCCCCGTCGGCCGGGGTCAGCCAGACGGGGGGGCGAGGCGACCACCTCGAGCTTGAAGGTCGAGGTGGCGAGGTCCCATTTGAAGAACAAGATCTCTTTGGCCATTTGCACGCCGTCGGTGCCGCCCACGACGGCGATGAACTCGCCACCGCGAACGGGGCTCACGGCCGGTCCCTTTCGGGGCAACGAGACACCCTCGGCAATCAGGTAGAGGTTGGTGGCGGGGTCAAACCACTCGACCTTGTCGGTGGGGACGAGGGGCGCGGGTGCGCTGCTGATCAGGCTCTCGCCGCCCACGATCAGCACCTTCCCGTTCGCGTCGAGCGCGGCCTGATGGTGAGACCGGGTGATCGGCGGAGGATCCACCCGGTTCTTCGCCGACCCGTAGGTATTCTCGTCGGGGTTGTAGACAAAGATGGTCGCCCGGGGATTCGGGAAATTATTGACCCCTCCGCTGTACGTTTCTCCTCCCCACAACAGCACGTGTCCGCTCTTCAACAAGGTGGCGGTATGAAACGCGAGGGGGATCCAGATGTTGCCGCCAATGCCGATTGCGGTCCGGGCCGACGACTCGAACGCGTTGGTCGCCGGGTTGAAGATCTCGGTATCGGACAAGGCGACGCGGGCCGTGCTGCCCTGCATCAGGTTGTAGCCACCGGCGATGAAGACCTTTCCGTTCTGCAGCACCGTCGCGGAATGGCCGGCACGCGCGACCTTCATGCTTTGACAGTCGCCCTGAGCGGTCGCCGAGGCCGGGCGGGTGAAGGTGTTGATCCTGCGCAAGAACACCGTGACCTGAATCGGCTGATTGTCCGTCGGGTCGGGAATCACGTCCGCGACTTCGAACGGCAACGTCTTGCCGACTGAGAGGACCTTGCCCCCCTTGGTGGGATCTGAATCAAACCCCCGCACGTCGATGACCCGATTTTTACCCGCCGGGATCTCGGGAATCGCGATGGTTCGACTCGAGCCGCCCGTGGGCGCGACCGAATCGATCGGGACATCAATTCCGTCCCCGGTGATCCGAACCCTCAAGAAATTGACGCCTTCGAACGGGTTGGTCTTCGCCTCGCACGACGTGGTGATGATCTTCACTTCAATCGAGATCTGCTTCGGAGCGCACGAGGCGGTCGCGAGCAGACCGAGCATCGACCATCGCCATGCGCTCAAAGATCGGCCGGAACAGGCTGGTAGATCCACGCGTCCTGCAAGATCTCGTGGCTGGTGATCTGCTCGTTCAGCCCGCCGAGCACCAACACCGTGCCGTCCTGGAGGACCGTGCAGGTATGCAGGTAGCGCGGCACCGGCAGGCTGACCGCGTGGGCGGCCTGGGCCACTCCTGCCGAGGTCGATTTGATGATCACCACCGAGCCATCGCTGTGGCCCGGAGAACCGGGGGCATCGACGGTCAACCCGCCAATCGCCAGCACCGTGCCGTCGGGCAGCTGAACCGAGCAGATGTCACCCCGCCCGCCCGCGACGCTCGTACCGACCGTCGGGCCGACCGTCACCGCGGTGGTCGAGGTGCCGACGATTTCCGAAGACGACAGCGGAGCCACCTTGCTCGGATCCGGATCCGAGTAGCCGCCCAGCACGAGCAGATCGAGCCCGTCTCGCAGGGTCGCGGCAGACGCCCCGCGCCGACCCGGAAGCGCCAACAGCGGCGGCGACGCCAGCATCTCGCGCTTGAAGCTGTCTCCCGACCACTTGAAGTACACCACCTCGTTGGCCATTGCGCTTCCGTCGGTTCCTCCCGCGACGGCGATCAGCTCGGCAGCCTTCACCGCGGCGATCGCGGGCTCTTTGCGCGGCAGGTTCACTCCGGTGACGACCTTGTATTCATTGGTCGCGGGGTCAAACCACTCGACCTTGTCGACCGGAACCAGCCCTGCATTGCGTGTCTCTCCGCCGACGATCAACACCTTCCCGTTCTTGTCGAGGACTGCCTTGTGCT
>JAYVCD010000457.1:0-16291 GCA_043750125.1 Archangiaceae bacterium
CAAGCGGCGCCACGAGCTGTCCTCGCTGGAAGGCAGCGCGGGCGCGCACCGGGCCAACCTCGAGGACTACTCGCTGCCGATGCTCGATCAGATGATGAGCATCAGCGCGGCGTCGACGATTCTGGCGTACGGGCTCTACACCGTGTCGGCTGAAACGGTCGAACACGTCGGCACCGACAAGCTGAAGTACACGGTGCCGTTGGTGGTCTACGGGGTATTCCGGTACCTGTTCCTGGTTCACAAGAGGGGCGCGGGCGGCTCGCCGGAGAAAGTGTTGTTGTCTGACGCGCCGCTGATGGTCGACATCGGGCTGTTCATCGCGATCGCCGCGTGGGCGCTCTACTTCCCGCACGTTTTCTAAGCGAGCCTTTATCCGCTGTGGCCAAAGGGGTTGTCTTCGCTGCTGCGGAAGCTGATCACCGCGGTGAGGCCGTGTTCCTGAGCGGCGATCGATCGGATCAGGCGGGCGAGCGTGCCGAGCTCCTTGATCCATTCATGCGAGGTGGGTCCGAGGCCCGAGAAGCTGACCGCGAGGACGGGGGGCTCGGCAATCCGTCCCAGCCAGTACTCGAGCACTTCGTGTTTTTCCGGAGCGATGACCGGCTTGAGCCGGGTGGCCTCGCGCTGCAGCAGCCGCGACAAGGCGTTGGGCAGTTGGGCGGCCCATTGGTTGACGGTGTGAATGGGTCGCCAGCTCCAATCGGCCCGGGCGATACCGGCGGTCGGCTGGTAGTCGCCATGGCCATGGGAGGTGAGGATCTGGTCGGGGGGAAAGTCGGGCACCGGATCCCACACTCCGCAGATCAGCGTCGAAAGCCCGAGCTTGTGGCGGGGCGCCTCGAAGAACGCCTCGCGGTACTCGCGCGCCAGCGGGGCGTCGGCATAGGGGTAGAACGGATCTTCGAGCATCAAGGCCAGGTGGAGCGTGTTTTCCCACTCCCCGGCAAACGCCTCGTACTCGTGGGCAATCGACCAGCCTTCCGAATCGCGCAGCCATTCGACGAACAACAATCGGTAACACGCCTCGGTCCACTTCTCGTCGGTGAGCCCGAAGAAGCTGCCTTCGACCCCCTGTTCCAGCAGCAGATCGAGCCCGATGCGGGTGTGCTCGTCGTTGAGGTGACGCAGCAGGTGCTCGAGTGCGGGAGCGGCGTCGATCACCCCGAGCTTGAAAGCGGGAAAGACCACTTCCTTGAGGAAATGATCGTTCACCGGGCGCAGAACGACTTCCAAAATCAGGCCTTCGAGTCTTCCTGCGCAATCAGCGCGTAGATGTCTGCGCTGGTCTTGGCAGAGAGGATGGCCTCACGAAACGTGCTGCTCTTGAAGAGTCGGCTGATTCGGGCCAGCGCCTTGAGGTGAAGCCCCGCCGAGTTCTCAGGAGCGACGAGCGCGAAGAACAGGTGGGTGCGCTTGCCGTCGATCGCCTCGAAGTCGACGCCGGCTTTGCTGACTCCGAAGCTGGCCGAGAGGCTCGGAAGCCCGGCCAGCTTCCCGTGGGGAATGGCGACGCCTTCTCCGATGCCGGTGCTGCCGAGCTTCTCGCGTTCTTCGAGCACGGCGGCGAGGCGCGCGGCCGGAACGGACGGGTTGCTCTTCCCCAGGGACAATGAAAGCTCCTTGAGGACATCGCCCTTGGTCTGTGCGGAGAGATCGGAAATGACCGACTCGGCTTTGAGAAACTCCGCGATGTTCACGGCGCGCACATACCCCTAAGCCAAGGGCCGTTCAAGGCCGGGTGACGCACCGAATTCTCTTTAGGTGCCGGGGGTCCACGCTAGAAGATCGGAAAAGACGCCTCTTGATGCCGCTGCGACTCTTGAAGACCGTCTCGGTGTGGCTGCTGCTGGCCGGGTGTGCGCACGCGCCGGAGCCCGTTTTGATCGAAGAGGCGCCGCCGGTGGCGCCGACGCCCACGCTCGAGCGGGCGGTTTCGACGGACGACGCGGGGGTGCCCCCACTCGCGATGCCCCTGCCGGCGCAGCTCGTCTCGACCTGGCTGCAGAAGATGACGCTCGAGCAGAAGGTCGGCCAGTTGATGATGGTCGGGTTTGGCGGGCAGTCGATGGACCCGAGGATCGAAGCGTTGGTGAAGGGCTTCGAAGTGGGGGGCATCTGCATCTTCAAGCGCAACATCGCCGATGCCGCTCAGCTTGCGCGCTTCAACGATGCCTTGCGCGAGCTGCTGGCCGACGGGGTGCCTCCGTTCATCGCGGTGGATCAAGAGGGCGGGAACGTGGTTCGGATTTCGGACGGGGTCACGGTGCTGCCGGGCAACATGGCGCTGGGGGCGACCCGCAGTCCGAAGCTGGCGTGGGAAGCGGGCAAAGTGCAGGGCGAAGACCTTCGCCGGCTGGGGTTCAACATGAATCTGGCGCCGGTGTTGGACGTGAACGCCAACCCGCACAACCCGGTGATTGGCGTGCGCAGCTTTTCGGACCAGGTGGCGCTGGTCTCGCAAATGGGCGCGGACTTCGTTCGGGGCCAGCAGGAATCGAACATCGTGACGATCGCCAAGCACTTCCCCGGCCATGGCTCGGTGGACGGCGATTCCCACAAAGTGCTGCCGGTGCTCGACGAGAGCGAGGCCGAGGTGTTGCTGGGCCTCGAGCCGTTCCGGGCGGCGATGAAGGTGGGGCTCGACGGGCTGATGACCGCCCACATCGCGGTGCCGCAGATGACCGGCGATCAGCTTCCGGCGACGCTCTCGAGGGCGATTTTGACCGGGCTGCTGCGCGAGAAGCTGGGGTTCGCAGGCCTGGTGCTGACCGACGAGCTCGAGATGGAAGCGATCGTCGAGCGGTACGGGGTGGGCAATGCGGCGGTGATGGCGGTGAACGCCGGTGCGGACATGGTGTTGATTCCGTGGCGGGCCGAGAAGAAGGCAGAGGTGCACGCAGCGCTGCTGGCAGCGGCGAGAAGTGGAGAGCTCAGCGCGCAACGGCTGGACGAAGCGGTGACCCGCATTCTCGCCCTCAAGCTCAAGCGCGGGATTTTCGAGCGTCCGGCTCCGCTGGCGCAGCGACTGGCGGCGCTGGGACAAGGGCGGGGGGTGTCGGTCGAGATCGCCCGTGGCGCGGTGACGCTGCTGCGGGCCGACCGCCACTTCCCGTTGCTGCGCTCGCAGCGGGTGGCGGTGATTACGGCCGAGGCCTCGCTGGCCCGGGCGATTGTGGCCCGGGTGCCGTCGGCGCAGAGCCTGGTGGTTTCACCGGTGCCCCGGGAAAGCGATCGAAACGCCCTGAAGGTCCAGGCAAGAAGGCTGGCCGAGGCTGCGGACGTGATCGTGGTGGGAGTGGTGAACGGGCGGCAGCTCGAGCTGGTGACGATGGCGTCGTTGACGGGCAAGCCGGTGCTGGTGGTGGTGATGGGGGTGCCGTACCTGGGCGCGCAGGTGCCTGAGGCGAAGACGGTGATGGTGATCTACAGCGCGCGTGAGAGCGCGACCGAAGCTGCGACCGCGGCACTGTTTGGAGAATACGGGACGCCCGGAAAGCTGCCGGTGTCCCTGCAGCGAATGCCGTTTGGCTTCGGAATCAACCCGGTGGGCGAAAAGCGGGCTGCCCGCGGTGAAGTGAAGGGCGGGCGGTAAGTCGACCGCCCTTCGAGGACTCTTAAGCTCAGCTCAGCTGGCTGCTTTGCGGGCGTTGTTCACGCCGCTGGCTTCGATCAGACCGTAGTGCCCGTCTTTGCGGCGGTAGACGACGTTCATCTCGGCGGTCGCCACGTTGGTGAACACCAGGAAGTCGTTGTTCATCAAGTCCATCTGCATGATCGCTTCGTCGACGTTCAGCCGCTTGACGACGAGATCGTTGGTCTTGATCACCCGGGTCGGAGCGTCCTTGGCATCAGGAACGTTCTCGGGGTTGGGCATCTCGACCACGTCGTGCCGGACCTTGAGGTGGGCGACGAGATCCTGACGGTGGTGAACGCGATCCTGGCCGTGGTGGTGCTTGAGCCGTTCTTTGTACCGGCGCAGCTGCCGTTCGATCTTGTCCATCGCCAGGTCGATCGACGCGTACATGTCTTCGCTCTTCTCGCGACCGCGAAGCACGAAGGGCCCTGAAGTAATGGTGATGTCTGCGTGGTGAAGGTGCCTCTCTAACGACAGGACCACGTGCGCTTCACCGGCGCGATCGAGGTACTTGTTCGCGCGTTCTACTTTTTCCTGTGCGTAGTTTTTCAACGAGTCAATTGGTTCGAAGTGCCGGAACGTGATGTTCAGCTGCATGCTTTCGCCCTTTTGCTTGGTACTGCTGTGGACCTACTCCCACCTCTTCCGCTTACTTGAAGGAAGGATACCCAACACCTCGCGGTATTTTGCGACTGTGCGTCTTGCGATTTCGATTCCTTGCGCTTTTAGCAGCTCGACGATCTTCTGATCCGAGTACGGGCCTTTGGGGTTCTCGCGCTCGCAGATGATCTTGATGTGATTCTTCACCGCTTCGCTCGCAATGTCTTCCCCGCTGGTGCGCGCGATCGATGAATTAAAAAAGTATTTCAGCTCAAAAATTCCCTGCGGGGTGTGAACGTACTTGTTGGTCGTCACGCGCGAGACGGTGGACTCGTGCATTCCGATGTCTTCGGCGACATCGCGAAGGATCAGCGGCTTCAAGAACGCGATCCCCTTATCGAGGAAGTCGCGCTGGAACTTGACGATCGACTCGGTGACTTTGTGAATGGTGCGCTGCCGCTGGTGAATCGAGCGGATGAGCCACATCGCGCTGCGCATCTTCTCTTGAACGAATTCCTTGGTGGTGCCCGGAGCCATCGCGCCCTGCTTGAGCGCGTTGCGGTACGCGCCGCTGATTCGCAGCTTCGACAGGCCGTCGTCATTGAGGACCACCGTGTACTCGGTGCCCATCTTGTAGATGTAGACGTCGGGGGTGATGTACTGCGCGTCGTCGCCCGAGTAGTTGCGGCCGGGCTTGGGATCGAGGCGGGGAAGAAGCTTGGCGGCGCGGACGACCTCATCGAGCGGCAACTTCAGGTCGCGGGCGATCGCCGGCAGGTTCTTCGACTCGAGAAACTTCATGTGCTTCTTGAGGATGGTGCCCAGCAGCGCCGCGCCCGGCTCTTTGATCGAAGAAGCCTGGATCAGCAGACATTCCTGAAGATCGCGGGCGCCGCAGCCCTTGGGGTCGAGCTGCTGAATGCGCTTGAGGGTCTTCTCGGCGATCTGGTTGGAGACGTCGGCCTCGGTGGCCAGGCGGATCATCGGGTCGCCTTCGACGTCGGCGAGCTTGAGGTACCCGTCGTCGTCGAGGTTGCCGATGATCAGCGAGGCGATGCGGCGCTCGGCGTCGTTGAGCTTGATGACGTGCAGCTGGTCGTAGAGGTGGGCCTGAAGGTCCACCTTGCGCACGAGGTTGGCCTCGAAGCTCGGAAGGTCGTCGGTGGCGACGTTGCCCTTGTTGCTGGCAGTCGTCGGCTCGTTGAACTGGTAGCTGTTGAGGTAGGCGTCCCAGTCGATTTCGGGAGGGGCGTCCCCGTCGGCTTTCACTTCTTGAGCGGTCTCTGAGACTTTGGCTTCGAAGTCGGCAGGCTGCTCGGCGTTGGCGGCTTCGAGCGAAGCCTCGCCGGGCTCCTTGTCGCTCATGTCGTCGGAGGCAGTCTCTTCCGGCTGCTCGAGGAGCGGGTTTTGCTCCATTTCCTCGCGGACCTGCTCGAGCAGCTCCATGCGGGACAGCTGCAGCAGCTTGATCGCCTGCTGAAGCTGCGGCGTCATCACCAACTGCTGGCTCAGCTTGAGGCTCTGTTTAAGTTCCATTGGTGGTGGTCAAGACCCGTGCCAAAAGGTAACCGATTCTTCGGCACGAAACATCAAATCCTTTCAGGACTAAGTGCAACCGTCAGGAAAGTTTGAAGTTTTCTCCTAAATACACGGAACGTGCCCGCGATGAGCCCGCCAGCTCGGTGGGAGAGCCTTCTTCCAGGATTTTGCCGGCGGCGATGACGTAGGCGCGATCACAGATGGCGAGGGTGTCGCGGACGTTGTGGTCGGTGATCAGGACCCCCAACCCGCGGGTCTTGAGCCGAACAATTTCCCGCTGGAGCTCAGAGACGTTGATCGGGTCGACCCCGGCAAAGGGCTCATCGAAGAGGATGAACCGGGGGGACGGAAGCAGACAGCGGGCGATTTCGGCGCGGCGCCGCTCGCCGCCGGACAGGGTTTCGCCCAGCGACTCAGCGACGCCTTCGAGGCCAAATTCGCCCAGCAGCGCCGAGGCGCGGGAAGCGCGATCGACCGCGGACAAACCTCTTTGCAATTCGAGCACGGCGAGCAGGTTCTGGCGGACGGTGAGCCGGCGGAAGATGCTGGGTTCCTGGGGCAGGTAGCCGAGCCCCAGGCGGGCCCGCTGGTGCATCGGAAGGGCTCCGATTTCGACTCCATCCAAACGGACAGAGCCTGCGTCGGGAGCGATCAACCCGACGACGAGGTTGAAGCTGGTGGTCTTGCCGGCTCCGTTGGGGCCCAGCAGTCCGACGATTTCCCCCGGGCGAACGTTGAAGCCCACGCCGTCGACGACCCGGCGGGCGCGGTAGGCCTTCACCAGGCCCTGGGCTTCGAGGAGGCTCACGGGTGGGGCTTCTTCTCGACCTGGAGCACGGTGGTGGCGTTCTCGACTTCGAGCGTGTCCTTGCCGGTGATGAAGGTGATTTTCGAGCCGCGCATCTTGTTGGGTCCTTGTCGGGCTTCGGGCTGGCCGGTGACGACGAGGACGCCCTTCTTGTTGTCGTAGTCGGCCCGTTGGCCCCGGGCCCACTTGTCCGCGTCGGTGGCCTCGACCCCGCCCCGCGCCTGGACCTGGGTGACGACGCCGTGCTCGTCGTAGTGGGCGGTGAGCTCGGGGGCCTTGATCAGCGTGGGGCCGCGGCGGGCGCGAACGTTTCCTGTCCAGACCGCGGTCGCCTTCTTGTCTTCGAGGACCAGCAGGTCGGCGTCGATCTCGACGGTTGCTCCCTGGGCCGAGCTTTCGTTGGGGGCGACGGTGCGGGCCCGGGTGACCTCGACGCGATCCAGCCCGGTGGTGAAGGTGACCCGGTCGCCTTTGACGGTGCGGTTGCCCATGCGCGCCTGCGGATGCCCGTCGACAATCAGGACCCCGGTGAGGTTGTCGAAGGTCGCGCGCTCGCCGGTGGCGGTGCGGTCCTGGTCGACGGCCTGAACGTGGCCCAGGGCTTCGATGCGCGAAACGTCGCGGCCGGCGGCGTAGAAGACGGTGAGGATGTCGCAGGTGACCGTGGTGGTGTCCCGAAGGGCGCGGGCGTGACCGGTGTAGATGGCTCGACCTTCCTTGTTGAGCACCTGCAGGTGATCGGCGCTGACCTCGATCGGGCGAGCGAGCAACCCGGCGTCGGGCAGAGCGAGCAGCAGCAGCCAGAGCATCAGGGCGAGCCGACCCGGGACTTCACCCCATCGAAGCTCGCCTGCTGGGCGTCCACGTCGAAACGGAAGGCGCGGGCGTCGAGGGTAAAAGGCCGATTGCCCTGCGAGCCGCGAACGGCGATGGGCTCGGTGCCGGTTGCGATGCCCCGCGCTCCTTCTTTTCCCTCGAAGTGCGCGCTGGAAGTGGTGGCGACGAAGCGAGGGGACGGGGCGGGGGGATCTGAGAAGAGTGTCACCCCACCATCGGCATCGAAGCTCAACGCGTTGAGATTGCCGGTCAGGTGCGGGGTCTGGAGCGTGAGCCCGTCGGCGGAGAACTCGAACTGGGCGTCGCGTGCGAGCAGGGCTCCGGTCGAGCGCATCAGCTCGACGTGGGAAGAGCGAACGCGCAGCTGCGCGGCGGAATTGCGGTAGACGCGCAGAGTCAGCCCCTCGAAGACGAGCTCGGGGCCGGACGCGGGCGGGGGGCCTTCAACCTCGGGTCGGTCGCAGCCCAGCAAGAGCACGAGCAAGGGAAGAAGGAGTTTCAGGGACAGGTGCCGGTGAACATCGGGCTGATGATGCCAGCGTCGGCCAGGCACGCAGTGAGGATGTTGAAGCGGATGCGGCCGACCGAGGCGCCGCCGCCGCCGCCCCCGCCGTTTCGGCCCCCGCCGCTCGCCCCCGGCAAGCCGACCGTCGAAGGGGTGGCCCAGACGGCTCCCAGGCCGCCGTTGCCGCCGCGGGCCGAGCCGCCCGCCCCCCCCAGAGCGACCTGAACATTCAAGATGTGTCCGTCTTCGCCGGCATCGCCAGGCTGCAGGTCTTGAGGATCTCCGTCTCCCTCGCCGCCGCCGCCGCCATGAGCGGTCAGGGTTGCCGAGCCGATCATTCGCAGAGCGTTGGCTTCGAGCAGGATTGCGCCCCCGCTTCCGGCCCCCCCGCCGCCGGCGTTGAGGTCGTCGTTGCTGTTTCCGCCTGCGCCGCCGCGCCCCGGCGCCGCCAGGGAACCCGAGACCGACAGCGAGCCCGCGACGGAAAGCTGGAACGCGCCGCCTCCGGTGCCGCCGGGTGCATTCGTGGCGGTCACGTTGCTGCCCCCATAGCCGCCGGGGCAGCCCCCGCGCAGAGGGACAATTTCCGCGTTGCCGTTGGCGACGGCCACGAGTCCTCCTGAACCGGTGAGGCCTGCGCCGATGCCTCCTGCGCTGGACGCCGCACCGAAGGCGCCGCCTCCACCGCCGCCCGAGGTCTGGTTTCCGGACACTCCATTGCCCCCGCGACCCAGTGTTGCGGCCACGAGGCAGTGAGGTTTGGTAGGAAAGCTCAGGGCCCCACCCGCACCGCGGGCGGTGGATCCGGGTCGGGGGCCGGCGACGATCTTCCCGTCGACCGACGCATCGCCGAAGACGGCGAGCACCACAGGGCGCAGTCCGGTGAGGTACAGCGCGCCGGCATCGGTCACGTTCAGGTTCGGCATCACGAGCACGGCGACCTCGTCTCCGCCCGGCTGGGTGCGAACGAAGACCAGGGGTCGGGGACCGCACCACGAAGCGAAGCCGCCATTGGCAGGGATGTCCGAATCGAACTCGGCGAGGCAATCGATGGACACCGAAGCATCGGGAACGGTCAGGGTGTTGGGATCGAAGTTGCTGGGCGGGAAGGGGAAGGGTGCGCCACAGGTGCCGTCGGTTCGACAAAAGCCGGCGTCGCACCTGGCGAATCGGGGAGGCGGAGCGAACTGGCAGCCGCCGTCTGTTCCGCAGCTGCCGGCTCCGGCGCAGAACGAAGCCGAAGAGCAGCTGGTGCCGGCGGGCAATGGGGTGAAGGGACACCCGGTGCCTTCAACGCAAGCTCCCGCCGAGACAAAGCAGGGGCCGGGCGACACGCAGGCGATGGGAGTGGTCTTGATGCAGGCATTGCTGGCGCAGGTTGTCGCAAGGAAGCAGGTGGACGGGCCCGCATCGCAGGTCTGGTTGGCGCAGTCGGGGTCGGCGCAGTCGAAGAGCGTGTCCTGATCGTTGTCCATTCCGTCGGCGCAAAAGACTTCGCCCCCATCGCCACAGCTCTTGTCGGACCGGCAGATTCCCGAAGTGTTGCAAGCGACGCCGGTGGCCGCGGAGTAGCCGCAAGTTCCCCCTACACAGGTTCCTGGAACGAGCTCACATTGGGCTGGGGTGTTGCAAGCCAGCAGGGTCCCGGCGCAGCCGCCGTCCCAGAGGCAGATGTCGGTGGTGGTGCAGGGGTCGTTGTCATTGCAGCCGTGCCCCCCGCAGGAAGGATCGCTGCAATCGGCGATGAGACAGCCGCCGTCGCTGATGGGACCTGCGTCCCTGCCCGCGTCGTCGGGGCCGGCGTCCCTTCCTCCATCAACCCCCCGGCCCCGAAGGACGAGGGTGACTTCCTTGCGTCCGGGCAGATCGAGATCAACGGGCGTCGAGGAGATCGCAGATTCAATCATCGAACCGGAGCAGTCGGCCGACGCAAAGCCGTGGGCAAATGGCACCAGCCGGCCACGAATGTCGCTGGTGCGCTCGACGCCGACGACCAGGGCATCGTCTTTGGGGCGGACGATGGCCTTGGTGTCGAAGCTGCCTGAAGCGCCTTCCTTCTGGACTCCAACGATGGCGCACTTCGATTCCGAGCCGGCCTCGAAGACGACGTTGATTGCCAGCCCCGATCCCGTCGGGCCACAGGAACAGCCAGAGCCGAAGGCCGCAGCGATTGCCAGCAAAGCGAGTGAGCGCATCACCATGGGGATCTCACATCACGGGCAAGAAGGCCTCGAAATCCCGCCCGCCCGAGCGAGGATTCTGCACGTTTTCGACGCCTTTTGCCTGAGGGTCAATCCGCCCACACCGCGTTCACCCCGCTGCCCCGCGGTCGCCGCGGTCGATGCAGCGCCTGATCAGCAGGGGGGCGTTCAGGCAGATCGCCAACGGGCGCTGAAGCAAGGCGAGGTTTAGGCTTGGCGGAATGAAGATCTCAGCGGCGCAGGCCCGCAGGCTGCTTCTGGATGCGCAGGGGCTGTGCGCGGACCCAACACGGACGGCCAGGTCCGACACGGTGATGAAGGCGATTTCGCAGCTGGGTTTTGTTCAGCTCGATTCGATTCAACGCATCGAGCGGGCGCACCACCTGATTCTCGGGGCTCGGCTCGAGGGGTATCGGCAGTCGACCTTGCACCAGCTCGCGTTCGAGAAGCGCGCGCTGTTCGAGCATTGGACCCATGACGCCTCGTTGATCCCCACCGAGATGTACAAAATGTGGAAGCCGCGGTTCGCACGTTGGGAAAAAAAGCTGCGGATCTCAAAGTGGTTCACCCGCCGGCTGGGCACCGGGGCCAGCGCAACGCGGGCCATCAACAATGTGCTCAGCCGCGTGACGAAGGAGGGCCCGACGCGTGCGCGTGACTTCGATCGCGGGGACCACGGTCGCGCGACCGGGTGGTGGGACTGGACGCCCGAGAAAACGGCGCTCGAGTTTCTGTGGCACACCGGCACGCTTGCGATCACCTCGAGGGACGGTTTTGAGAAGGTCTACGACCTCGCCGAGCGCGTCTTTCCCCAGGCCCATCACGGACCCCATCCGGAACCCGAACAGCATCTGGACTGGGCCGGGCGTACGGCGCTGGAGCGACTGGGGGTCGCGACGATCAGCGAGCTGGCGGCGTTCTGGGGAGCGATCTCGCTCAGCGAAGCGGCCCAGTGGGTGAAAACGTCGATCCACCGCAAACAGTTGGTGATCGTCGATTCAGAAGCGGTCGATGGCAGCACGCGGCCGTCGTATGCGTTCGCCGACTGGAAAGATCGATTGGACCAGACGAAAGAGGCGCCGAAGAAGCTTCGGGTCCTGGCTCCGTTCGACCCCCTGATTCGCGACCGCAAGCGGTTGCAGCGGTTGTTTGGATTCGACTACCGGTTCGAAGCGTTCGTCCCGGCTCCCAGGCGAAAGTGGGGCTACTACGTATTGCCGGTGCTCGAGGGAGAACGGCTGATCGGCCGCGTGGATCCCCGCTTTGATCGCCCGAGTGGAAAGGTGGTGATTGAAGGCTTGTGGTGGGAGAGCGGAATCAAAGCGACCCCGTCTCGGCTGAGGGCGTTGGATGAAGCGCTCGGAAGAATCGGTGCGCGTCAGCTGCGGCCCGAGCGCAAGGCTTCGGTGGTGACCTGAGTTCCACCGCGGCTCGTTCGACGCGCCCAGAAAAAATTCGACGTGCGGTCGCAACCAGGCCGCCCGCCGTCATTCACTGCTGGCAGAGCACCATGGTGGACGTCACGCTGCAGTTCTTGCAGGCGGTGGCCTTGAACACCTTCGAGGTGCAGGCGAGGGCTTGATTCGCATTTGCTGGATCGCACCCGCTCGCCCCTTCATTGGATAGACAGGCAGGTGATCTTCGGCGAAGAAAAAAGGCCAGGGCGCTCACCGCCCAACCCAGCTCGGCCGCCGCTGCGGAACAGCCTCCAGAGCGGGCGGGCGTTTCGTTCGAGCTCCCGCCGTCCGGATTCGAACCTGCGGCGAACGGAAGAACCGTGACCTGGAACGAGCAGGAGGCCATCGAGCCCGCCTGGTTGGCGACCGCGGTCACTGACGTAGTCCCCACCGGGAAGACATTGCCCGATTCCCGCGAGTAGACCGCTTCGGCCGAGCCGGCCGGGTCGACGACCACCGCGGGCGCATACTCCACGCTCGCGCCGTCCGCGCTGCTCGCTGCTGCCACGATGTCGGACGGACAGGTCACCGACAACGGACCGGTGAACGTCACCTGCACCTCGAAGGAGCAGGTCGACGCGTTTCCGGCGGCATCCGTGGCCGTCACCTGCACGGTGCTCTTTCCCAGAGGAAGAATGCTGCCCACGCTGGGCTCATAGCTGACGGTGGGGGTGGAGACCGGGTCTCCGGCCTGCGCGCTGTACGCGGCCACTGCTCCCCGGGGGTCGAGCGTGTCGAGCGCCAGGTTGGCCGGACAGGTCAGCTTTGGAACTGCGGTGTCTTTGACCGTGACGGTGAAAGTGCAGCTCGCAGCGCCGCCGTACGCATCTTTCGCGGTGGCAGTGACCGTCTTTGCTCCCATCGGAAAGCTGTCGCCGGACGCAGCGGTGTAACTCAACGACGCAGTCGTCAGAATGTCGGTTGCGGTCGCGGCCGCGTAGGTGACGTGTGCACCCGAAGTGCTCGTCGCCTGGCCCACGGTGTTGGCGGGGCACTTGAGGGTGGGCAGGGGCTGCGCCACCCGATTGAGTCGCCACAGGTTGATGCGGCTCATCCAAGTTCCCGCCGGGATGTCGCCCGCGGTGCCCAGCGCCACGGTCTCGATGCCGCGCACGTACCAGGTGCCGTTCGAGGGCCGCCAGACCGCGAGATCCGACCGAAGGTCTCCGTCGTAGTCGCCCGGAACCGGAATATCGCCCGCCTGCCCGTAGGCCACCGGGGGCCCTTGATGTACCAGGTGCCATTCGAGGCTCGCCACACCGCCGGGTCCGTCTTGCCATCGCCGTTGTAGTCCGACTGCACCGGGACATCGGTCGAGATCCCCAGAGCGCCCAGGGTCAGCCCGGGCACGTACCAGGTGCCGGTCGAAGGTCGCCACAGCGCGATGTCGTAAGTCCCATCGCCCTTGTAGTCGCCGGGAACCGGAATGTCGGTCGCCGCGCCGTAGGGAGTCGCCGCCAACCCGCGGGCGCGCCAGCTCGCATCGGACGGTCGGAAGACGGCGTAGGGGTTGGGGGTGTACGCCGCGGCCTTTCCGCCTGCCTGAACGACCATGTAATAAATCGTTTTTCCGATCAGTGGAATGAACGCCGAGATCTCAGAGGGTCGGTACATCTGGCACGCGACCGAGTCCGGGCCTACGTGCAGCAGCACCTCGGTGGCGATTTGCCCCTGCTGCCCAGCGAGCGCGACCTCGGCCGCCGAATAGATGCCGTCGTAGTTGTTGTCATAGACGACCGGCAGATGGTCGTTCGACGTGGCCCGGCTGTTGGCGTCGACGCGCTTCAAGTACCAGCTGTACGCGCCCTGGTGATTGCCGTTGGGGATCCCGGCATAGAGAAGGTTCTCGTCGAGCAGACCCACCCGGCCATAGGTCTCGTAGAAGGTCGAGGTGGATTTCTGGGTGGGGTGGGTGGCACCGGGGACGACTCGGGCGACGCCGTTGTAGAGAATGAGCAACACGTCGTCGTAGGCGTTCGCCGAGGTGGTTCCGTGCAAGTTGTTGCCGATGTCGACGCCGCGGATCGCCAGAACGATCGGCTGACCTGCGATCTGCGCCAGGTTCGTATGGGCGGCCATGAAGCGCAGATAGAACTGGTACTGCTGCTGCGGTGACATGTTCGCCGGCGCGAGTCGAACGCCCGACGTGACGAGTTCACTCTCGACGGTCGTTTCGTCGGGCGTGGGGTTGCCGTCGATTGCAGTGAGGTCCTTTCCGCACCCCGCAGTCATCAGCATCGTTACCGCGAGGATCCGCGTTTCGATCTTTCTTCGGCGCAGCAGTGCCAGCGCAGCCACCGCCCAACCTGCGACGCCCATTCCTCCTGCTGCCGAGCAGCCTCCAGTGCGCTTCAAGTTGGGACCGTTGCCTTCGTTTGCGCGGCCCCCATCGGGGTTCGAAGGCGCGGTGAACGGCGAGACCGTGACCTGAAAAGTGCAGGACGCGTGTTGACCGCTTTGATCCGCGACCGTGGCGGTGACGCTCGTCGTCCCAATGGGAAACACGGTGCTCGATTGCTGCGAGTAGGCCACGTCTGCCGAGCCCGCCGGGTTGAAGGCAACTGCCGGCTCGTATTCGACCGTCACTCCATCGGGGCTCTCAGCGGCCTCGGTCACGTCCGCAGGGCAGGTCACGGTCGGCAACCCGGTGAAGGCTACGTCCACCTGGAACGAGCAGCTCGACGCGTTGCCCGCTGCATCGGTGGCAGTCACCTGAACGGTGGTCGTGCCGAGGGGAAGAACGCTGCCGACGGCGGGCTCATAGCGAAGGGTGGGAGGGGTCACCGGATCGCCGGCCTGGGCGGCGTAAGCGGCGGGCGTTCCGTTGGGGTCGAGCGTGACGAGGCTCTGGTCGGCCGGGCAGGTCAGCTTCGGCGCGACGGTGTCCTTCACGGTGACGGTGAAGGTGCAGCTGGCGGACCCGTCGTACGCGTCTTTCGCGGTGGCGGTCACCGTCGTGGGACCGAGCGGAAAAACGGCGCCCGACACCGTGGAGTACGTCAGCACCGGCCGGGTCAGAACGTCGGTCGCCATCGCCGCCGCGTAGGTGACCTTGCCCCCGAGGGCTCCGGTCGCTTGCCCGGTGATGTTGGCCGGGCACTTGATGATGGGCAGCGGCTGGGCGACGCGCTTGAGCCGCCAGAGGTTGATTCGGCTGAGCCACGTCCCGGCCGGAATGTCGCCCGGGATGCCCCACTGAAGGGTGGGCAGGCCGCGGACGTACCAGGTGCCGTTCGACGGCCGGTACACCGCGAGGTCCGTTTTGCCGTCGCCATCGAAGTCGCCGGGAATCGGAATGTCGCCGAGCTGGCCGTACGCCACCGAGGCGGCGCCCCGGATGTACCAGGTGCCGTTCGACGGTCGCCAGACGGCGAGTTCGGTCTTGCCATCGCCATCGAAGTCACCCGGAACGGGAATGTCTCCGGCCTGGCCGTGGACCACGGTCTCGATGCCGCGCACGTACCAGGTGCCGGTCGACGGTCGCCAGACGGCGATGTCGTCCTTCCCGTCCCCGTTGTAGTCGCCTGGAGCGGGGATATCGCCCGGCTCGCCGTAGGCCACGGTGGCGATTCCTTTGAGGTACCAGGTGCCGGTCGAGGGGCGCCACACCGCTACGTCCGTCTTGCCATCGCCGTTGTAGTCCGCCTGCACGGGGACATCGGTCGACGCACCCAAGGCGCCGAGGTTCAGCCCCGGCACGTACCAGGTGCCGGTCGAAGGTCGCCACAGGGCGATGTCGTACTTCCCCTCGCCGGTGTAATCGCCGGCAACTGGAACGTCGGTCGCCACGCCGTAGTTGCTCGCCGCCAGCCCTCGAAAGCGCCAGGTCGCATCGGAAGGGCGGAAGACGACGTAGGGGTTCGACGGGCGGACCAGGTTCCACTGTCCAAAGTCGGTGGCGATGGCTTGATCGATGTCACAACGGCCTCCGCACGCTGCACTGTTGTTGATCTGCCGCACCTGCGCCCGCGGGTCCCAATTTCCGTAGGACCAGGCGTAGGTCTGCCAGCCAAACGTGATCTTCCCTGCGTCGAACAGACGTTTGATGACGCCGTATGAACCGTAGGCTCCGACGCGATGGCGGCCGAGCACCGAAGCGGCTCCGTCCATGAACGCGTTGACCGACCCCTGCTGATAGGGCTGGGCGTCGAAGTCGATTGAAAAATAGAGCGGCCGGGTGGCGCGCATCCCTGCCGCCAGCGCGAGGGCCGAGCCGACCTGCGCGGCGTGAACGCCCGACGCGAAGCCGTTCATGATCTCTTGATTCCCGTCGTTCTCCCAGTTCGCGACCACGTCGACGCCCGCCGCGACCAATGACTGAGCTTCGCTGTGGGTGATGTTCTTGGCCGAGGAGTCGCTGACGTAACGCGAGGCAAAGGTGTAGCCGGCCGCGCGAATCGAAGCCGGAGACGGCCGCGCGAACGAGTAGTCGACACCCAAGCGACCGCCGAGCGCGCTGCTCTGGGTGGCGACCTCGTCGTCGACTTCCTGGGGCCCCGCAGCCTGGCGCGGCGCTGATGACTGCCAGCAGGCCGAAAAAGGGAACGACTGCAGCGCTGCGGGTTTGAGTGGCCATGGTTTTCGTCGAGCCGGTGAAGTGGACCGCCCTGACTAGCCCGACCTTCGCAGACTTCGGCGGTTGAGCGGGGTCAGCGATGGTGCTTTCACGAGGGAGGGCCTTGTGCGGGAAGATCGCGCAATGGTAGTTGA
>JAYVCD010000458.1:0-3825 GCA_043750125.1 Archangiaceae bacterium
CCCTTCGGGTCCGCCTCGGCGAGGTGCTTGACCAGCCGCTTGCCGATGAAACCGGGATACCCGGTGACGAAGTAGGTCGCCATTAGGGGGCGGACCTTAGCTTTTCCCAAAGCGCGTCGACCTGAAGCTGGGTGGCGTCTCGCGTGCCCCCATTGTCGATGACCCAGGTCGCGAACTTCCGCTTCTCGTCCTGCGATTGTTGGGAAGCGATCCGCGCGTCGGCCTGGGCGGGGGTCAGCGCGTTGCGGGCGATCAGCCGCTGGCGCTGAACGGAAGGTGGGGCGGTGACCAGAATCACCGCGTCCATCGCCTCGTGGAGCTTGTTTTCGATCAACAGCGCCGCGTCGTAGATCACCACCGGGACCCCTTTCGCGGTCAACGCCAGGCTGCGGGCGACGACCTCGGCCTGGATCCGCGGGTGGGTCATCGCGTTGAGCGCCTGGCGATCGGCAGGGTTTGAAAAAATCCGATCGGCCAGGGCCTGACGATTGAGGGTGCCGTCGGGGGCGATGGCTTCTGGAAAGCGGGAAGCGATCTCGGCCAGGGCGGGGGTCCCCGGGGCCACCACTTCGCGGGCGATCAGATCTGCGTCGAGCAGGGCCGCCCCATGCGCAATCAACATCTGCCCCACCGTGCTCTTGCCCGTCGCGATCGACCCGGTGAGGCCGATGATGCGGGTGGGCATCTATTTTTTTGCCGGGAGGAAGGCGAACGACTGGACGGTCTTGCCATCTTCCCGGAAGAAAATCGCCAGCCCCAGGCGGGTGTAGAGGAAGTACGGGGGCTTCTTGTCCTGGGGTCGGCGCAGGTAGCAGCCGTCGCTTTCACCGGTCGCGCATTCGGCGCCGTAGCTCTTCTCGATCGCGTCCTGATCGAGGATTGGCTCGGGAAATACGTCGATCCGGTCCACGACACCGCTCACTTTCTCGATTCGGAACTGCGCCTGCACCGTGCCTTTGATCGCCTTCTCTTTGAGGTAGGTCAGCACCTCGTGGCCGGCGATCACCGTCACCTTCGAGGGCTCGCCGAATTTCTTCACCACGTCGATGCGCGCGCTGGTCCCCGGGGCGATTCCATTCCAGGGCTTGGCCCAGGCCGAAGCAGAGAGGATCAAGACGACGAAGATCGGCCAATTCATGAGGGCCACATCATCGCATGGCCCTCGAAGATTCCACGCGTGGTTGCAGCGAAGCGTGCTACCTCGATGTTCGAAATGCGTTCGCGTGCGTTGGCACTGGGCCTCGGCCTCACACTCGCTGCGCCCTCGACGATCGCGTTTGGGTACGACTTTCTGGGCCCCGAGAGCTGCCAGGGCTGCCACCTCGAAGCCTATTTCGCCTGGAAGGCGTCCCCCCACGCGCGGGCGAAGGACACGTTGACTCCGGCCGCTCAGAAAGATGCCCGCTGCCTGTCGTGCCACTCGCCGAACGAGGCAGAGCAGCGCGTGGCCGGCGTCAGCTGCGAGAGCTGCCACGGCGGGGGGCAATATTACGTGGCCGCCTACGTGATGAAGGACGCCGAGCTGGCGCGCCTGGTGGGGCTGGCCGACCCGTCTGAGAAAGGTTGCCGCACCTGCCACGACGCCTCGTCGCCGTCGCTCAAGCCCTTCGACTTCGTTTCCAAGCTCAAGGCCATCGACCACTGGTCGGCGGCGAAAGCGAAGCGAACCGGCACCGAGAAAGCCCCATGAGCGCGCGCGTCCTGTCTGCAGAGTTCGTTACCACCGCTACCGAGGCCAAGGGCTACCCCACCTCGCCCGCGCCGGAAGTGGCGTTCGTGGGCCGCTCGAACGTGGGCAAGTCGTCGATGATCAACAAGCTGGCGATGCGCAAGAAGCTGGTGCGGGTCTCCCACACCCCCGGCCGCACCCGGACGCTCAATTTTTTCGATGTGACCCTGGCCCACAAGGGCGGGACCCGAGTTGTTCGGCTGTGTGACTTGCCCGGCTACGGCTTTGCCAAAGCCTCGAAGACGGATCGCGCCGATTGGCAGCTGATGATCTCGAAGTACCTCGAGACCCGCCGCGATTTGAAGGTGATCGTCACCATCATCGACGCTGAAGTCGGCCCGACTTCCGACGACTTGAAGATGCTCGACTACCTGGTGGCTCAGAAGCCGAAGCTGCTCGTCGCGGCGACCAAGATCGACCGACTCAACAAAGCGCGCCGCAAGCCGCGGGTGCTCGAGCTGCAGAAGATGCTCGAGCTGCCCCCCGGCACGGTGATCGGCTTCTCGTCGCACGAGGGGATCGGGCATGGGGAAATGTGGGACATCCTGCTTGCGTCGGTCTAGGTCGAGCAGGAAGCTTCGGCTCATGTTTTGGCATCCCCGTTTCCTCGTCGCGCTGATCGCTTTCGCCCTCGCCGGCTGCAACTGCAACTGCAGTAGCCCGCCGCAGAAAGACGGTGGCGGTGGCACCGGCGGAAGCGCTTCGGACGGAGGGCACACCGGCGGAGGCAGTGGCGGCGGGGCGGGAGCAGGCGCAGGCGGCACCGGCGGCTCGAACTTTGATGCGGGCGATGGCACCACGACGATCCTCATTCCTCCGGGGAGCTTCAACCTCGATGGAGGCCCGAGCGACGGCGGTCCGGGTGAGCAGGGCAGCGGGGTCAAGGTGGACCCCAACGGCTTCGTCGTCCTGAATACCGGCTCGACCGACTTCTATTTCATGTGGATCGCCAACGACGCCAACGGTTGGGTGAGCAAGTACGACACCCGCACCGGGAAAGAAGTCGGCCGCTACTGGTCGGTGGTGCCGCGCGATTGTTATTCGGCGGCCGGGCAAGCCAAGGGCATTCCCTGTACCGGGGCTCGGGAAAACGGTCTGCGGGGCAACAACGCCAACCACCCCAGCCGCACCGCGCTCGATCTGAACGGAGACGTCTGGGTCGGAAACCGGGCGATTGGAATTCAGGGCTCGGTGACGAAGATCGCCAACGACGAGACGGGCTGCATCGATCGAAACGGGAACGGAAAGATCGAGACCAGCAAGGACCTCAACAACGACGGTCAGATTTCAGGTGCGGAAATGATTACGCCCACCGACTGGGCCGACCCGCTGCAGTACGACGAGTGCGTGGTGTTCTCGACTCCGATTGGCACTGCGACCGGAGACGTTTCCGTTCGCGCGCTGGCAGTGTCGTTGGGCGCGATCGAGAGCTCCAATGGGTACGTCTGGGCGGGCGTCTACCGAGACAAGACGATTCACAAGCTCGACACGTCGAACGGTCAGCCGGTGGCCGTGAACGCGAGCGGGGCGATGACCATCGGCCTGGCGTTCGGACCTTACGGAGCCATCGTCGACAGCAAGCAGCGGCTTTGGGTGGTCTACCCGGCTGCCGCGTGGCTGGCGTTGGTGGACACCACCTCGGGCGTGCTGATCAACGATCAGATCAAGCCGCCCTCAGGCACCCTCTGCGGCGCGTACGCGCTGGGAATTGACGGGAAGGATCGCGTCTGGCTCGCCGGGTTCAGCGCGGGCAGCGTCGCGTGTCGCTACGATCAGGCGACCCAGACCTGGACCAGCTTCGACTTCGCTGCGGCGGTGAGTCAGATCGGCACTCCGTTCGGCAGGCCCCGAGGCATCGCCGCAGACGACCAGGGAACGGTCTACATGTCGGCCGACAGCAACATCGCAGGCCAGGCGGCGCAGCTGATTCGCTTCAACGCCGAGACCGGATCGATCGTGAAGTTCGGGACTGCCGACTTCATCGATGCCACGGACGCAAACACCAAGACCAGCATCGGAGTCGGTCTCGACGGCGATGGTCAGCCCTGGGTCAACAACAGCAGCGGCAACGTGATGAAGATCGACAAGGTCACCGG
>JAYVCD010000459.1:0-4716 GCA_043750125.1 Archangiaceae bacterium
TGACCAGCTCTTTTGCCGACTCGACGTGGGCATGGGCGGCTTCAATGCCAGCGCGGGCCTGTTCATGGGCGGCTTCGATTTCTTCGCGCCTGGCATCGCGCAGCTCTTCTGCTTTTTCGCGAACCGCCTCGGCTTGATCTCGAATCGCCTCGGCGTGATCGCGGGCGGTCTCGGCCTGGTTCTCAGCTTCCTCGCCCTTGTCCTGGCCGGAAGAAGGCGGCGACGGGGGAATGGGAGGAATGGGAGGCAGTAGAGGGGGGACCGCCGACTGCGCTCCGGGCTTGATGATCCACAAGTTGCCCTTGTGAACCAGCTGCAGCCCGTACGCGCTGGCGACCGAAGTAAGGGCCTCTTCGGCCGAAATGTCCTTGAGGTGAATCACCGCCTCTTCATCGAGGCTGCCCGTGGCCACCAGGTTCAGACCGCCTTTGCGGGCGATTTCCTGAAGGCCGTCACGGAGGCTGCCGTGGTGTTCGAGGGTGACGGTGGGAGAGGCGCTGAGTGCAGCAAGCAAGATGAGTGAGATCATGAGACCGCCTTCGCTTCAGTAAGACCGTTGTGAATCACGCGCTTGAAAGCCATCAAGCACGCCGCCAGGGCGACCCCCAGGGCCAGGGTCAAAGGCAGTGCCAACGTGCGCCAGAGCGCCGCAACCGCACTTTCCAGCCCGACGGCGGTGTCGCGCAGCTGCAACACCAGCCGGGTGAACTGCAGACCCATTTCTCCCGGGTCGCCCCGGGCTCCGAACGCGAGCACACTGACGGCGAGGGCCACGAGGACGATCACGATCGCCAACGCCGTTTCGCTTCGCCCAGGGGCACGGGCCGGAGCGAGCGCGACGCGCGCCATCACCGCATGAAGAAAATCAGGCGGAGGCATCGGGTCGGCCAGTCGCAGCAAATCTTTTTCCAGCTGGCGATGCTCTTCGAGCAGCAATGCCCGCTCTTCGTCGGTCGTCGCAAGCTCACTGAGCAACGCTTCGAGCTCGAGCTCTTCAGGAGTGCTCATTGCCTCACCTCGTCACCGATGTGCACGCCCATCCGGACGCGCAGCTTTTCTCGAGCCCGGAACAGCCGGGCCATGATTGTTCCGGCCGCAACACCCATCACCTGGGCAATCTCTTTGGTCGTGCGCTTCTGGACGTAATAAAGCGCGAGAACCTCGCGGTCATCGGCGGACAGGGTCCCCATCGCCTCTTCCAATGACGAGCGGACCTGGCGGCCGATGGCCTGCTCTTCCAGTGACGCTTCGCCCGAGGCCAGCGAGTGGGCGTGATCTTCTACGTCTTCGGTCTTGAGCTTGGTGCGCCGCCGCAGCAGGTCCAGACAGAGGTTGCGCGCGATCGCCAGCACCCAGAGATCAAACGGGCGGCTTTCATCGAAGCGCTCGAGGTTCTGGTAGGCGCGCAGGAAAGCTTCCTGGGCAATCTCAGCAGCTTCAGCCTCGGTGCGAACCAGCCGCAGACACAGGCCGTAGACCGGGCGCTGAAGGCTTCGCACCAGCGCCGCAAAAGCGTCGTTGTCCCCCCGACGGGCGCGTCGGACCTCCTGGACCCAGGGCTGAATCGTTTCGACCGCCATCATGGCCAGGGGAAAATGAAAGGGAGTTGCTTGAGTCGCGAGATTCACGCCTTGCAATACGCGCCGCAGGCCCGCCGATTGCGGCGAGGCCCGATCCTATTTCCGGTAGGGTTTTGACGACTTTCGGACCTGAGGGCCCGGTTTTCCGCCCTTGAGGGGCCGGGGGGCCCGGGCAGGGCGTTCGGCGCCGCTTTCGGGGGGCACGCTCGCCGAGTTGGGGCGGGTCCGCTTGCGGCGAAGGCCGTCTTTGCCGATCCACCGGCCTTTGCGCGCAGGTTCTGCGCCGGGCTCGGTTTTTGGCTTGGATGCCGGGGCTCCGCGGGGCGCGGCCGCCGCGGGACGGGGCGCGGTTCCTGACCGGGAAGCCCCGTACCGGCTCGAAGCGTAGGCGGCGGGTCGCGGTGCCGGGCCGTCCTCGAGCTCGTCGTCCTCATCCTCGTCGTCGTCTTCGTCGTCGCGCTTGCGATTGGCCAGTTGCCCCGGGCGTTCGAGCTTCTGCTGCTCGACGTGGGCCTGGGTGGCCATGATCTCTTCGGGGGTGTCGTCGCGATAGCTGAAATGAAACAGGCGCTTGACCACCAGGGTCGCGTAGCTGCCGGGAGAAAGAGTGAACGCGACGTTCAGCTTCATCAACGGCTTGTTCATTTCATCAGGCTGGGTGCGCCCCAGCACCAGCTTGTGCGGGTAGACGAGCATCGGCCGTTCTTCGTGCTTGAAGTAAAGCAGCCGATTTGACTCAGGAATTGCCAAATCTTTGAGGGTGAGGTGCTCTTTGCCCAGAGCCCATTCGGCGGCCTCGCGCACCGCCTCGTCCTTGAACTTCGAGTCTGGAGCCAGCAGGGGGAAGGTCAGCTCGCGCAGCCAGCCCAGCACTTCGGGGTCGGCGTCCTTGTGGTGGAGCAGCGTCCCGGCCTGGTACGGCATCGGGAACAGGTGTTCGCGGGGCAGCTTCAACTGCAGCAGCCGGCGAGCGCCTTCGTTCCAAAGGTAGGACTGGAAGGTGAAAAGGATCATCGCCCGGTAGTCCGAGTCGATCTGCAGGAACGCCTTCAGGTAGTCCTTCGGGTCCTCTCGCAGTGAGTTCAGCAGCCGGAAGTACTTCTTGTTCGCCGGCCAGGGGCAGCGGGCGTCCCACGCGTTCCAGTTTGCCTGCCAGAACGCCTTCACCTTCGCATCGTCTGATCGATCGAGCGGGGAAGGGCGGGCGAGGTAGTTCTTCAGCGCCGCTTCGTAGTCCCCGCGGATGAGGTCCTTGGCGATGAAGCCCTGGCCGTGCTTGAGCGAGCCGAAGCGCTGCGAGTCGAAGTAATTGACGACGCCAAGCCGGTTGACCTCTGCGACCGAAAGGTTGAGCTGGTTGAGCTCTTCGGGGCGCACCGCGCGGACGGTCACCGAGAAGCGGTTGCTGGTGGTGTTGGCGGCCGAGAGGGGACGATCGGTGTGGCCCAGGAACTTGAGCCGAAGATCGGGTTCCTGAAGATCGATGTCCTTTCCGTCGACCGCGATCAGCTGTTCGGTGCGTCCCTGCTTGTCCTTCAAACCGCAGTAACTGATCGCACCCGGCTTGAGCCCGAACTTTTCGCGCAGCCGAGCGAGCGCGTCGAAGGTGGACAACTTCTGCTTGTCCATCATGTAGACGCGGTAACGGCCGCTCTCGACCTCGTCGTAGCGGTACGACTCTTTCACTGAAAAGTCTTCTGGCCGTTGTTTGATTCGCACTTTGGCGCGCTCATACCACCTTCCTTTTCCCAAGCGGGCTTGCGTCGCAACCCGACCTCTGTCCGTCCCTGGCCTGGCCGGGACATTGCGCTGAACCTCCCATTTGGCAACGCCTCTGCTAGGGTCTTTGTCCGTCGTGAGTCAGCCGCCGATTCCCCTTATCGATGAAGTGGCCTCCGCCCGGCAGGGTCAGGTCTTCGCGCCTGGTCAGGTCAAAGGGCCTCGGCTGGCCGGTCGGTTTGCCGATGGAAAGCACGGCGAGTTTCCGCTCGGGACCAAGACCACCCTGGGCCGGCACCCGAACAACACGCTGCGGCTGGTGGATCGCGAAGTGTCCAAAGAGCACGCCAGCATCGAGCGGGTCGGGGCCACGTTCCTGCTGAGGGACCTGAGCTCGTCCAACGGGACCTTCGTCAATGGCCGGAAGGTGCGCGAGCTGCGGCTGCGCGACGGCGACGAGATCGCGCTGGGCAACAGTCGGCTGGTCTTTCATTCTGGCGAAACCGCGGGGATCAATTCGACGCCCTCTACGTCGCCTGGAGTCACCGTCGTCGCCAGCGCCCAGTCGATGCCCGCCTTCCTGGCCCAGGTCGAGCAGAAGGAAGACAACGAGTTTCGCCCGGTCGAGCAGCTCAACGATCTTCAGGCGCTGCGGCAGGACTACGAGAAGCTGCGCATTGCCAACGAGTTCCACCGCCTGGTGGGCATGGAACGCGACCTGAAGAGCCTGCTCGACAAGATTCTGGGTGTCGCCTTTCAGCTGCTCGCCGCCGACAACGCCGTCGTATTTCTCGCCACCGAAGAGGGTGAGCTGGTGGCGCAGGCGATCAAGCGCCGCAAAGAGACGGCCGAGGAAGTCGTCGTCTCAGAGACGGTGCTCAAGCGCGTGGCCGAGACCCGCAGCGCAGTGTTGACCGCCGACGCGATTCTCGATTCGCGGTTCAGCTCGTCCGAATCGATTGTCGCGCAGGGGATCCGGTCGGCGATGGCCGTGCCGCTGCTGTCGAAGGGCGTGCTGCAGGGCGTGCTGTTCTGCGACACCCGCGAGCGGACCAACGCGTTTTCGGAAAAAGACTTGAAGATTCTCTCGGCGATCGCCTCGCAGGCCGCGATTGCTCTCGAGAACTCGGACCTCACCCGCAAGATCGAGCGCGAGGCCGTGACCCGCGCCGAGCTGTCGCGGTTCTTGTCCCCGGCTGTCGCCGAGATGGTGGTCAAGGGGCAGGTCGAGCTGCTGCGCGTCGGGCGCCTGGCGGAAGTCACCAGCTTGTTCGCTGACATTCGCGGCTTCACCTCGATGGCCGAGGCCGACAGTCCTCAAGAGACGGTCGCGATGCTCAACACGTTCTTCACCGGCATGGCGAACGTGATCTTCAAGAACGAAGGCAACCTCGACAAGTTCATCGGCGACTGCGTG
>JAYVCD010000460.1:0-22600 GCA_043750125.1 Archangiaceae bacterium
CTGGCGACTTCACCCGCGGCGTGGCCCCCCATACCGTCGGCAACGATGTACAGACCCAGAACAGGGTCGAACAGCATCGCGTCTTCGTTGTGCTGTCGCTTCCGGCCTACGTCCGTCAGGCCATGCGCTTCGGTAGTGAGCACGGAGGCGTGACCTTACGGGACGCGATCAGAGCAGAGCAAGAATGTTTGCATCGCTCGCAGGAGGATCATCGAGCCGCGCGCCGCTTGAGCTGAGCCAGGAAGCCTTCGGCGGTGAAGAAAGTCAGCTCGACCTGCCCCACCTTCACCCGGGCGCCGTTGGTCAGAAGGTGGGGCACCTTGGGTTTGAGTTTGACCCCCGCGACCTCGGTGCCGTTTTTCGAGCCGGCATCGACGATCGTCCACGCGTCGGTTTTCTCGTCGCGCGCAAACCAGGCGTGAAACCGGGAAACCGAGCCGGTGTCGATCTCGATGTCGTTGTTTCCGGTGCGGCCCAGGGTGACGCGCCGCTGAAACGCGTTGTCCTTGGACTTTTCCAGATAGGCGACGGTGGGGTCTCCTCCCCCGATCGCGGTTCCGGTGATTCCACTGAAGGTCCGAAAGCGAAACGCGGCGCTGTCCTCGTCGTCGTCCGACTCAGGGGTAATCGGAGTCAGCGGGGGCTCGTACATCAAGACGCAACGACCCGAGAGCTTGGCCTCGAAGCCCCTGGGGTCTTTGATGTAGCGCTGGACGAAGGTGAGGAGCAGCTCAGGCAATGGGCGCCGCAGTTAACAACGCAAAACACTGTTGGTACAGCGCCGGTCGCGCCTCACTGACCCACGGCAGCTCGGTCACCACGCGCAAATAGAAGGGAGCGTGGCGGCTGAAATAGACCGCCCGGGCGAGATCGTCGAGGACGGCCTGGTTGAAGCCGAGCCGAGCCGACGCCTGGGCGCGCGCGAAAAAAAGCGTCGGAGCGTCGGCGAAGCGCCCCAGCGCTGCGGCCAGCCGTCGCTTGGTGGCGAAGACCGACAGCTCGAGGTTCAGCGGGTTGATCCGATGCTGTAAAAAAAGGTGTTCGCGCAGGTACACCTCGGCCGAAGTCCCCGGGCGGGACGCGAAGAGCCGATCAAGTGCCTCGTGCGGTCTGGCTTGAACCAGCGCGAGCGTGGTCAGCCACTGTGATTCGCCTCCGGAAAAACCGGCCGATTCAAACAGCGACGGGTCGACCCGGGCCCCGGCGACGATTGCCGTGAGCATCGCGTGCCGCGCCTCGGCTTCTCTTCCCGGAAGCGCGCGCAGCATCGGGGGCAGCTCAGAAGGCCCCTGGGGAACCGGGCCGGGAGCAGAAGGAAGCAGGCCGGACATCAGCGACTGCCAATCGAGGCGCTGCAGGGTCGGAAAGCCTCCTGCTTGCGCGCGCATTCGCCGAACGTTCAAACGGTGCAAACCGATGACAGTAGTCGCGTAGACCGCCGCGACGCCACCCGCGAAGAGGACGCTCACCCGTGCGGCGAGGAAAGCCAGGTCATGGCCCCTCGTCTTCGGTGTTGCTGTTGGCGGGAATCATCCCCTGCCCGTCTTCTTCGGATTCCGGTGAGTGGTCGACCAACCGATATTCCTCGCCCAGCCACTTGCCCAGGTCCACTTCGCGGCAGCGAATGCTGCAAAAAGGGAACGCGGGGTTCTGCGCTCGGGGAAGCGCCTCGCTCTTGCAGGTTGGGCATCGGGCCGCCATCGTTCTAAAGACTGTAGCGACCCCCGTGAAAAAGCGAACCCTTCTCTTGATTCTGCTGGCCCTCGTCAGCTGCCGCGGGGGGACAACCAAGAAGGTCGACCCTCTTCCTCCCCCGCCGACCTGTGGCGATGGAGCCATCGGCCCCGATGAAGAATGCGAAGGGTCCAACCTCGCCGGGGCCACCTGCAAGTCGCTGGGGTTCGACGACGGCGCGCTGACCTGCGCGGACTGCAAGCTCGTCAAAACCCAATGTACCCGTCGGTGCGGCAACGGCGTGGTCGACCCGGGCGAAGGTTGCGATGGGACCCACGGTTTGTCTGCCTGCCCCGGCTTCGGGTACCCGCTGTGCACGGCGTCTTGCCAGTTCGATGTGAGTCATTGCGTGGCGGTGTTGTTTCAGACGGGGCCCGCGCTGTCGGTGATGAAGGGCGGCCCGGCGCTGATCGCGGACCTCGAGCCCAGGGGGCTATCGGATCTGGTGATGGCGGTTCCGTCTTTGGGTCGGCTCGAGACGTTCGGGTACACCGTCGAGCAGGGGTTCTTGACCGGGCGAAAGCTGTCGTATGGCCGTACGCCCATCGCGGTCACCGCAGGAGATCTCGATGGCGATGGGCGGGTCGACGTGGCCTCGATCAACGTCGATGGCGCGATCGATCGCTATCTGTATTCGGGAACTTCCTTCGCGTTCGGGTCGTTCGCCGATGCCGGGTGCCCGGCGTCCCAGTTCCTCGGGTCGCCGGTTCCTTCGGATGCCGGCACTTCGGTCTTGGCGCTGGGCTGCGCGGATGCGGGCGTCTTCAACGCGCTGATCGTTCAACGCCTCGGCGTCGGGCCGGTCACCCTGCCACTGACGACCTCGGCCGCAACGCTGGGGGATCTGAACGCCGACGGGCGGCTCGACGTGCTCTTCGTGTCCGGAGGAAGCCTTCAGTCGCTGCTGGCTCCGCAGTGGATTGCAGGGCCCACTCAAGCGCTGCCGTCTTCGCCCTTGGCGATTGCCTCGGGTGACTTCGATGGCGATGGGGATCTCGATCTCTGCGTCCTCGAAGCAGGCGGCGTGGCGCTGTGGGAAAACACCGGAACCGGCTTCGCGGCGAAGGTCTCTTTCCCCGCCGCCGGAGCGCGGGAGCTGAAGGTGGTCGACCTCGATCTGGACGGGCGGCCTGATGTCCTCTGGCAGCTGGGCGAGAAGATTCAGGTGCGCAGAAACCAGAGCGGCTGGAATTTCTCGACCACCGAAGGCACGCTCGGGCCGGGGACGCTCATTTCGTTGTCCGTCGCAGATGCAGACGGCGACGGAGACCCCGATGTGGCTGCGACCTGCTCGGCGGGCGGCGACGCCACCGTAACCTACGTGCTGGTGAACAAGGTTCGTTGACGCGATCTGCGTGCGTCTGTTACTGCGCGACGCTTTCTTTTTGCCGACTTAGCTCAGTTGGTAGAGCAGCTGATTCGTAATCAGCAGGTCACGTGTTCAAATCACGTAGTCGGCTCAGGTAACGAAGACGGGCGACTGGCTCAACGGCCGGTCGTCCGTTTTCTTTTCGGAGCGCCAACGGCCCGTCGTGCGCGTCGCTGGCTTTTAGTCCTCGAGCGCACCGCACCCGCCGTCGTCAGGTGCCGCAGAACGTGTGACTGACACGCTCTTCCGGACTCGGAGGCGCGGCCAGATGCGCCATTTCCGGTTGGTCCTCGTAGGGGCGCTCGAGCACCCGGACCAGCGTCTCGAACGGTTCGAAGTCGCCGTTGCGAACCGCAGCTTCAATGACCTCTTCCACGCGGTGGTTTCGAGGAATGAACGCCGGATTCACCCCCCGCATTTCACGTGCGCGCGCTTCCGGGGCGACATCCTCATCGGTCAGCCGGCGCCGCCACGACTGTGCCCAGTCGGAAAAGATTTCGGGCTGGGAAAACAACGACGCGACCGCGGCATCCCCAGACGCATCGGCCGCTGCGAGGCAAAGACGGCGAAAGAAGACTGTGTAGTCGACGCTGTTTGCGGCAAGCCGATCGAACAGGTCGGAAGCAAGCGCGAGGTCCTCTTCCTGCGATTGGTGGAGCCCGAGCTTGGCGCGAAGGACGCGCGCGTGCGCCGCTTCGAACAGGGCCGGAAACCGGTTCACCCGGTCAGTCGCAAGGCGCAGCGCCACCGCTTCGTCATCGCCGATGATGGGCAAAAGGGCCTCGCCCAGCTTCGCCATGTTCCACTGCGCGATGCGCGGCTGATTCGCGAACGCGTAGCGCCCCGCGCGGTCGATCGAGCTGAACTTCTTGTTCGGATCGTACTCGTCGATGAAAGCGCACGGTCCGTAGTCGAGGGTCTCGCCAGAGATCGACGTGTTGTCGGTGTTCATCACTCCATGCACGAATCCGACTCCCAACCACCGCGCCACCAGGCCCGCGTGGGCATTGACGACGCCCTCGAGCAGCGCCAGGCCATCAGGTCCTTTGTTCGCGGCATCGGGGTAGTGCCGGTTCAGCGAATACGATGCGAGCGCAGCCAGTGCTTCGCGGTCGTCGCGCGCGGCGAAGAACTCGAAGGTGCCGACCCGGATGTGGCTGGCTGCGACGCGGGTCAACACCGCGCCGGGTTGGACCTCGTCGCGTACGACGGACTCGCCCGTCGTCACTGCCGCCAGGGCACGGGTCGTCGGCACGCCAAGCGCAGCCATCGCCTCGCTGAGGATGTACTCGCGCAGGACCGGACCCAACGCTGCTCGACCGTCGCCGCCGCGTGAGAACGGTGTGCGCCCTGCACCCTTGAGCTGAATGTCGCGTCGCTTCCCGTCCTTGCCCACCACTTCTCCGAGGAGAATCGCCCGCCCGTCGCCCAGCTGCCTCACGAACGAGCCGAACTGGTGCCCCGCGTACGCAAGCGCGACCGGGTCGGCGCCTTCGGGCACCGCGTTGCCGGAAAGGATTTGGGCTGCGACCCCACCGGTGAGCTCGCGCGCGTCGATGCCGAGCGACTGTGCCAGGGCCTGGTTGACCCGCACGATGCGCGGCTCGCGCACTTTGGTGGGAAGGACCCGGGCGTAGAAGCGATCGGGCAGCCGCGCGTACGTGTTGTCGAAGGCAATCGTCATTGCTGGCGAGCCCTTTGACACCAATCCACCCGGGACGCCCGCATTCGGAACTTCCAGCCCCCCGCCTTGATGAACCCGACGCCGACATGACTTCCGGCACATTCGCGTCGGTGCCGGAAAAGTTCTTCTTCGCGCATGACCACCGAACTTCAGCTCTCGTCGCAGCCGGCCGCTTCCCCTTCCAGGTCCCGGCACACTCTTTCCGACCGGGTAGGCCTCAACTTCACTCGCCAACTCGTGGCGAGTGCCCTCGGCCGCGCCCACCTGCTGACGCTGGTTGCCGACAGCGAGCGAAACGACGAGGGCCGCATCTTCGCCGGGCTGGCGCAGTACGAAGGTGACCCGTGGTTGGCGCGGGTCCTCAAACGCCACAGCGACGACGAGACGAGGCGCGGCACGCCGCGTTGCTCGAAGCGCGGATCACGGCCAACGGAACCGGCCGGCCCACTCTTCCGACCAATCTGTCGTTTGTGCTCGAGCGCAGGTGGCTCGACGTAGGCGCAGTGGCAGGTGTTGGCGTGGGTGGGCTCACGGATCAACATCCCTCGCACCTCTGGCTTCGTCGACCTGGCGAGCGATGCGAAGTTCACCCGCACCGCCCACCGCGAACCGCACCTTCAACGCCGTCGCGCGCTGCTCGCCGCGCGCCCCGAGATTCGGCGACTGTTTGGCTTCGACCGCCGCACCATCGCCGTCACCGTAGGCGTCGTGCTGACTCAGTTGGCGCTTGCGTGGGGGATGCAGCGCGCAACACTTCCCTGGGTGGCCACGGTGGCGCTCGCCTGGTTCCCGGGAGCGATCTTGTCGCACTGGCTGGGTCAGAGCATTCACGAGACCGCGCACAACCTCGCCGCCCGCACCCGGCTGGCCAACCGCGCAGTGGCGTGGCTGGCCAACGTTCCCCTGGTGTTGCCCATCGCGGAAACATTTCATCGCTACCATCTGGTGCACCACGTGCACCTGGGCGTCGAAGGGATCGACAGCGACCTGCCGGTGCCCTTCGAGGTGCGGCACATCGGGAAGAGCTGGGTTTCGAAGCTGCTGTGGCTGTCGATGTATCCGGTCGTCTATCTGGTGCGGGGTACGACCTACGCGAAGGGGGTGTCGCTGGCCGAGGTCCAGGCTCGTGCGCGATGCAATGAATCCGTCCCCGGCGGCAATGCCAACACATCCGGCCGAGTCACTGCGGCGTTTCGTCAGCGAGGAGGAAGTCTCTCGTTAGCGCGCAATGTTCGGTCTTTTCGTATGCCACCGTCCTGGATCCCATCGGGCGTCATCGAAAAGATCGTCGAGTCTGTCTGCAGATGTTGAAAGGCACTCCATTTGCCATTGGAGGATCGGCCGAGCTTAACCACGCCTTGATTGTCGCCCACAGAAGACAACGCCTGATGCTGCTCGATGTCTCTGGCCTACACTGCAGCGATGCGCTTCGTCCCGTTGCTGTTCGCTCTGATGATCGCGGCCTGCAATGGCGGCGGCAACACAGCGCGAGGCCCCGCTTCGCTGCTCGGCGCTCAGCCGCGCTTGCTGCTGCGTCCCGATGGAGGCGTCCCGCCCGTCGATGCGGGATTCGAGGAATTCGCGGTCTGGGTCGCCACCGCGGCCACGCCCGACTCGATCCTGGTCCACTGCGATCAAATCGAATGCACCGTGACCGAACGCATCGCGCACCCGGCTGCGACGGCCGGTGTCTTCGCTCTGGTGGTCGACGACTCTGGGTCGAACACCGTCGACTCGAGCGTGTGCGTTGGCTGCCCGACGGATCCCGACGGCGTTCGCAAAGCGGCGGCAAAGACTTTCTTTCGCACCTTGTTTTCGGGCGGCGGGCAATACCGCGGAGCGCTGTTCGACTTCGGCCCGGCGCAGGCCAACGCTTCGCTGTTGTCGACCCGAATGATCGCTGGCTACACCCGCTACCCCGAAAACCTCGTCACCGGAGCCGACCAACTGAAAAGCGCGGGCGGCACCTACATCTACGACTCGGTGTGGGACGTAGCGCCGACGCTGGCGGGCGAAGCGCTGGCCCTGGACGCCGGGTCCGAGGTGGCCAGGCACCTGCTGATTGTTTCGGACGGGGAAGACACCAACTCGACGAAGAATCTCACCACCGCAGTGACGAAGGCCGCTTCGCTGGGCGTAGTGGTAGACACGATTGGTTATGGAAGGAGCGATGGAGGAACCATTCCTCTGCTCGTGGGCAAGGCGTTTCGCGATCTGCGGGTCATCGCTGCGGCGACCGGAGGCTTTTGCACTTTCACCCAGACTTCCGAGCTGCCCGTGCTGCTCGAAGCAACAGCCGAATCGTACCTTGCCGGCTCGGTCGAGCTGCGGGTTCGCGTGCCGCCTCCAGGACTGTCTTCGCTGTCCGGCACAGTGTCGGCTGAGGGCCGCAGCCTACCGTTCAGATTTTGATTCGCCTGCGGCGCCACAACACGAGGAGCGCGGTCATCGCAACCCCCAGCCCCGACAGCTCGAACCCATGTTCAACAAGCCAATCGACTGCATAGGCGGCGGCGGAAGCCTGAGCGCCCACGGGCGCTCGAAGGTGAGTCCAGGGTCCCTTGGCAGAAATCATCCCCGAGGAAGACAGGCCCGCAACTCGAAAATCAATCTTCGTGGCCGCCCAGTCGTAGGTCGAAGGGAAACATGGGTTGACCCCAAGAAACGTCTGCCCTTTCAGCAAGAGTATCGTCTCGAGCTGGTGCGCCTTCGGGCCATCGTGCGCGTTGATTTCGAGCTGGTAAGCCGGAAAATCCTCACTGAAACTCAGGAACACCGCATCCGTTTCCCAGCTGCGATTGATCAACAGCAGGTCCGGAGTCCGCAGCGGCGATTCATCGATTCTCTGCACCTGGTATGGGCCAAAACGGGTCTCGTCTGGCCGGCCGCCGGCGGTCGCTCCAAGGGAGAATCCGCTGTCGGCCAACGCTTCGAAGCGAACCGCCTCTACGTCGCCCCGCCAAAACAGATCGGTGCCGATCGCAACGTCCCCTTTGACGTCGAGCAGCTTGAACGAGTCGGCTCGCAGATAGATCACCGGCCGCTCAGGAAGGTTTCCCGACTGGGGTGAAACATTGGGCGTGCGGTTCCCACAACTGCTGAGAACCAGTGCGAGCATCAAGGGCATTCCGGCGCCTTCATGTTGCAGGTATCGCTCGTCGGCATCTGCACATTGGTGCAGGGCTTGATGTTGTTCAATGAAGGTGCAGGACAAGAATTGCAGCAACCGGCCGGGGCTTGTTCGCTGCGGTTTCCGTCGTTGCAGTCGGTGACGATCGGGGCCTTCCAGTCTGTACACACAGGGCTGACAAAACCGTCTCTGCAAAGTCCGAGAGCGTACGTCACGGCGGCCCAGCTTTTTTTCTGACCACAGGAAAGGGCTTTGGCGGAAGTGGCTGCACAGGTCGCGCAATCCTGGTTGGGTGTGGGCTTGGGACTGGCCGGGCCACGCTTCGTACAGCCCCCACAATAATGGGCGCACGCGTAGATCAGATCTTGCCTTTCTGGTCGTGATCTTTCGGGTTGTAGGCAGTCTCTGCCATGTGCATCGACTCGTGCATCAGCAACGAACACAGCTCGTCGGAGGTCACTGTGTCGATGGTGTTTCCATTGAAGTTTGTCTTTGCTGGAATGTCTCCGATGCGCGCCACCGTCGAAGCATCGCGATCGGGGCACAGGTTGTTGCAACCGATTGCCCACCCATCCGTGCTCAAGTGCGAGTCAACATTGTTCCGCAGCGTTGGGTTCATGCGGTCGATGCAGTCCAATCGCTTACGAACGCAATTCATTGCGGCGCCGAGCTTCGAGCTGCGCTTCAAGTCACATGCCGAGGCGCCGCTGGTCAGGATCTTCACCCCGGGGACGTTCTTGGCCAGGAAGACACTTTCATCTTCGATGTTTGCTGTCCCATTGCACTTGTCTCCGCCCGAACCCGCCTGGTCGGCCCACTGCGCCGTGCCCCATCGCTGGCTCTCGACCCAGAGTCCTTTTTCAGTGGGGTCGACTTCCTCGATCCAGAGAAGACCTCCATCGGTCTCGAGGCTTCGCGTGATCCGTCGATCGAACTTGTTGTTGAGGTTCTTGTCGTGGGAAAAAACTGCCTGAAAGGGCGCCGGCCCGAACTCGTTGCTCTCGGCGAAGTAAAAATTATTCTCGTACCCAATCTGATGAACGCGGCGGCCATCGGGGAACAACTCCACCTCAAACGTGACGTGAAACGGTCGCGAAACCCATCGCGTCGTGCCCTGCGTCGTGTGGGTCACGGTCAGCTCGCGGGGGCGCCATCGCCATCGAGGTCCGCCGACTCGCCGAGCTGTGCTTTGCGAAGCTCAATCAGCCAATTCAATGTCTCGTTGTCGACCAATCCGCTCCAGCTCGACGTGTCGAAGCGAATCGGAAAGCCCGCATCCGTTACCGGAACCGGGGACGAGCACGACGACCCCAACACCAGACACAAACACGCTGCGGGTCCGAATTGCGTCATGGTCCCGCAGCGTAGACCGAGCCCCGATCGAACGTTCTCACTTCGAGGGAGCGTCGCCATGGGAGAGAAATACCAGCGCCTTTGCAACCGACCCCCTATGAAGGGCCCGAATCCAAAATGGGCGCACCCTCATCGCTGAGCCTCAAGCAGGCTTTTCCCGTGTGGCTGAAAATTGGGCTGCTCAGCTTTGGCGGCCCGGCGGGTCAGATCGCGTTGATGCACCACGAGCTGGTCGAGAAGCGAAAGTGGATCTCGGAAGAGCGGTTTCTGCACGCATTGAACTTCTGCACTTTGCTGCCCGGACCCGAGGCGCAGCAGCTGGCGACGTACATCGGATGGCTGTTGCATCGCACCGTCGGAGGCCTGCTGGCAGGCGGTTTGTTCATCGTGCCCGGTGCCGTGTTGATGCTCTCCTTGAGCATGGTCTACGCGGTTTTTCATCATGTGCCGGCCATCGAAGCCGTCTTCTTCGGAATCAAGGCCGCAGTCCTCGCCGTGGTGGTCGAAGCGGTCGTTCGAATCGGAAAGCGCGCCCTGAAGACTCCGGCCGCAGTGGCGATCGCCGCGTTGGCCTTCATCGCCCTGTTTGTCTTCGGCGCGCCGTTCCCGCTGATCATTGCCCTCAGCGCCTTTGCCGGAGCACTCGGCGTTCCCGTCCGAAAAGGAACGTCGCAGACTGCCCTGGTCGATGAATCTCCTTCGCTGATCGACCAGCTGTTTTCAGCCGGAAAACTCAAACACACCGTCCCCAATCGGCGGCGAGCGCTCCTCACCGCCTGTCTCTGGCTGGGGCTCTGGGCCGCGCCCGTGTTGGCTCTGTTGCGATGGCGGGGCCCGGCCGACGTCCTGACCCGCGAAGGAATTTTCTTCAGCGAGGCCGCAGTGGTCACGTTCGGCGGCGCTTACGCCGTCCTCGCGTGGGTGACCCAAAAAGCCGTCGTCACGTTCGGCTGGCTCTCCGCGGCGCAGATGCTCGATGGCCTGGGCCTGGCCGAGACGACTCCAGGTCCGTTGATCCTGGTGCTTCAGTTCACCGGATTTCTGGCCGCGTACCAGCACCCCGACGGCCTGCCGCCCCTGGTGGCCGGGCTTCTCGGAGCGCTGATCACGCTTTGGGTCACCTTCGTCCCCTGCTTCATGTGGATCTTCGTCTTTGCGCCGTGGGTCGAAGCGGCCCGAGGCAACAGGCGGCTCGCAGCGGCCCTCGCAGCAATCACTGCCGCAGTGGTGGGAGTCATTCTCAACCTCTCGGTGTTCTTCTCGCTTCACGTTCTCTTTGCGCGGGTCGGGGTCTTCACGCTGGGCCCGATGACAATTCCGGCGCCGCAATGGAGCTCAATCGATCTTCGCGCCGCTGCCGTGTCTGCCGTCGCCTTCGGAATGTTGTTCGCCTTCAAGCTGGGCCTGGGCCGCACCCTGCTTGCCTGCTCGCTTCTCGGCGCGCTGCTCAAGGCGGTGTAGGCCACTGCGGTCAGCTGATCAGGAACTGCTCAAACTCGCTCTTGTTCACAACACAACGGCGTCTGCGGCGACGTTCAACGCCTGTTCCGGTCTGAATCGTTACCGGCCGGGTTGATGGCGGCCTTCTTGCAAACTTTCAGAGCATGGAAAAGCTCATTGCCAAGCTGAACGACCTGATTGCTCTCGATATCGACGCGGTCAATGCCTACGAGGCCGCCATTACCCGCATGACCATTCCTGCTCTTCAGGAAATGCTTCGAGAATTTCAAGGAGATCACGAGCGGCACATTCAAGATCTCACCGAGTGCGTGACGCGCTTCGGCGGAGTTCCCCGTAAAACCGCAGATGTGAAAGGGTTTTTTCTCAAAGGTTTAACCGCGGTGACATCGATGATGGGTGACGAAGCGGCGCTGCAGGCGATGCGCGGCAACGAGACCCTGACCAATCGCACGTACAAGGCCGCGCTCAAGGTCAACTGGTCGGAAGATGTGCGTGCGTTGATTGAAAAGAATTACGCCGACGAGCAGCGCCATCTGGCGTTCATCGCCGAGTCGATCCGAAATCGATCCTGGGACCAGACCGCGTCTCACCCCTAACGCCGACGCGCCAACCGGACTGGTAGGATTGGGTCGCAAATGCGCGCCCGAGCCTGCCCCATTCATCCTGACCCGATGGATGCGCTGTTCCTCTTTTCCACCGACGGGGGAAGAGAGCTCGAAGTGGATCGTTGCGGTGAATGCGGGTCGCTTTGCTTCGACGCGGGCGAGCTCGAGATGGCGGCCAACCTTCACGCCCGACCCTCGGATGCCGAGTCCGAATACCCTTGCCCGGTTTGCCGACAGCGCATGCTCGGCGCGAATCTGCCCCGCAACCTGTTCGCTCACTTTTGCGACAGCTGCCGCGGCACCTTCCTCGACGCCGCGACGCTCGCGGCCTTGAAAAACGAGAAGCTGCCCGTGCTCCCCGAGGGCAAGCGCCAAAATCCGGGACCGTCGGTTTCAGCTGCGCCCGGTGCCACCAGACCTTTGCCTACTCTCAGGGCAACGCGACGAACAAAGGGCTGATGTGTCCGGGTTGCGTCGTCAACCCGCAGGTCGAAAAGCTCGACTGGGGTTCCGCCAGCCTGTACCGGGAACCCGGCCAAGAGGTGGACACTGGTTTCGACTTCGCGCTCCTTTTCGACTCGATTCGCGATCTCTTCGGCCGCTGACGCGCCGCGCCGTCGGTTTTTCCTACCGCGCTCTCAGAGCGCTCCCCTATACCTCTGCGCGAATCTTCCACCTCACCAACGGAGTCGAACCGACCATGGCCAACGAAGAAACCTTCATGCGGGCGCCTCCGGTGCAGCCTCGGAAGACCGTTTACACCGAGGCGATGGAGATTTTTCACCGCGCGGCAGACCTGATGGGTCTCGACAACCGGGTGCGGCTCGAGCTCGAAGAGCCAGACTACGAACACATCTTCTATTTGACCGTGAAGCTCAAAGATCGCCTCGTCCCGGTTCCGGTCGCCGACGCCGCCGCCTTCAAAGAACTCTCAGTGACCCAGGTGCGCGACCCCGCCGGCCTCGAGCACCTGTCCGATGGGAAGATCATCCTCAATGGCAAGGCACTGCTGGGCAGCGATGTGTCCATTCGCGGAGGCGTGTTGCGTCTGCCCGACGGGCAGGTCTACCAACTGGTCCCCGGCGTCACCGAGCGCTTCAAGGCCTACCGGGTTCAGCACAACCAGGCCCGCGGTCCGTACAAAGGCGGCATCCGGTACCACCGTGAAGTGTCGCTCGACCTCTTCAAGGCGCTCGCCGCAGAGATGACCTGGAAGACCGCGATCGCCGAAGTTCCGTTCGGCGGAGGCAAGGGGGGCATTCAGCTCGACCCGCGCCAGTACGGCCGCGAGGAGCTGCAGGCCATCTCGCTGCGCTTCATGTACAAATTGAAGTCGCTGATCGGCCCGAACATCGACATTCCCGCGCCCGATGTGGGCACCAACGGAGAAATCATGGCGCTGTTCCTGCGCCAGTATTCCGACGGCGAGCACGAGCGTCACAACATGCGCGGCGTCGTCACCGGGAAGGACGTCCGCATCGGAGGAAGCGAAGGGCGCACCAAGGCGACCGGCCAGGGCGTCGCGTACTGCATCGAGGACTACTACGCCGAGAAGGGCGAGTCGCTGCGGGGCAAGACGTTCACCCTCCAGGGCTTTGGAAACGTCGGCAGCTGGGGCGCCGACATTCTGCAAGGCATGGGAGCCCGGCTGTTGGCGGTCAACGACGCCGATGGCACGCTCTACAACCCCGACGGCATCGATGTGCAGTCGCTGATGGCGTACACCTCAGATCCGAAGAACCTCAAGCGCTCGGTCACCGGTTTCCCGGGAGCACAGGCGATCTCGAAAAAAGACTTCTGGGAAATTCAGGCCGACATCTTGTTCCCCGCGGCGCTCGGGGGTGAAATCACCTCGGAAATCGCAGAGAAGCTCAAGGTGAAGCTGGTCGCGGAAGGCGCCAACGGCCCCACCACTCCGGAAGCCGACCGCGTTCTCGAAAAGCGGAAGATCGACCTCATCCCCGACATCATCTGCAACGCCGGTGGCGTGACGGTCAGCTACTACGAGTGGGTTCAGAACAAGCGCATGGAAAGCTGGACGGAAGCCGAAGTGAACAAGCGGCTCGAGTTCGCCCTCAAGCGCAACTACCGGATCATTCGGGACATCGCCCGCAACAATCCGCGCAAGACCGACATGCACGACAGCAAGCGGTACTGCATCGACCGCACGACCGATACCCGGTGCGCCGCGATGATCCTCGCGCTCAAGCGCATCGAGGCTCATTACCAACTCGAAGGCTTCAGCCAGTAGCGCTCGCTTCGATGACTCCAGCCCGTCGAGGGCCGCGATCCTGCCGGCCTTCGACAGAGGCGTGTGTTCAGTGCATCACGCGTTCGCGATCGACCAACAGAAGTGGGTGGTCCTCTTTCGTCTCGTAGGCGACAATGCGCAACCCGACGCCACGGCTTGAGCTCTCGCTCTCTCCGTCGGCCGAGGCGTAGTTCAACGCCACCTGGTATCGCACTTCGCACAAGCAGGTCATTTCGGTGCCGTCCTCACCGCTGAAGGTCACCTTGAGCTTGCCTCCCAGTGCCATCGGCTCTCTCGTTTCGACGAAGATGCCCGAGCCGCTGATGTTCCTGCCTATTCCCCGAGTCATTCCTTCCGGAGTGGTCAGGTACACGGTGAAAACTTTGTCAAAGCGAAGCGTTGTCCGGCGTTCCTTCAGCAAGTGGGGACATCCTTGGTTCGAGGTCCGCCAAGGGTAGTGGGTGCGCTGATGTAGGCAAGTTATCTACCTGATACGACATCTACTGGAGAAGAACCCATATGTTCCGAGTACTTCTGATTTCAGCTCTCGCTCTTCCCGTGCTGGCCTGGGCCGATGTCGATGCAAGGTTTGCCAAGCTGAGGGACGGGGCGGAAGCGCTGAGCTCGCTGGGCTCGTTTCTGGACAAATACGTGGGCGACTGCGGCTCGATCCTCGAGGGCGGCGCCGAGTGCGGAAAAAACTCCGAAACGTTCCGCAAGGAATCGAACGGGAAAAAGTTCTACATGATCCTCACTGAGGACTCGACGGCAGTGCTGTCGATGGCTGGGTTCAACCCCCACGGCGCAGAGGTGACCTTCAACCTCACCCCGTTCTTTCCGGCCAGCAACTCGGCGATCACCCATGGGGCTCCCTCGCGAACCGACGCCAACGGCAACCCGGTGTTGCCCTTCATCACTTTCAAAGGCGTGCTGCCCGACAGCTGGAACGTGCAGATGATGGCGCGACAGGTATCTTCTCGGCAGATGCGGCTGCAGCTGGTGTTCACGCCTCAGGGTCTGTGGGAGCTCCCCAAGAAAGGCGGCGGGAAAATTCGTGGAGTGAAGACCCGGCTCGAGGCCGTGCTGGTGACTGTGGGGCGCACTGGCGAACAGGTCGCGCTGTGGATCAACAAATAGGGCGCTTGTCAGTCGCGCGGCTTGATCGCGACGTAGCGGCTCGAGGCGCCCCGCTGGTACCGCACCAGCACCGGCTGCCCTGCTCCACCCAGCGCCAGCGCCTCGGGGATCTGGCTGAGCGCGGTGAGCTTCTTCTTGTTCAGCTCGGTAATCAGGTCGCCGACCTGTAATCCGGCGAGATCTGCGGGGCTGCCGGGCACCACGGACTCGACCAACACTGTGCCTTCGGCGCCGAGAATTTCGCGCAACACCACCCCCAGAGACTCGACCCGCGTCCCCGTCCCCACCGGAGCAATCGTCGCGACTGCGGGACGCGCGGTGAGCGTGGCGCTGACTTCGAGCGGGCTCTTTCCCCGCAACAGCGACAGCTTCACCGTGGTGCCCGGCGCGAGCAGCGCGATTCGCCGCAGCAGCTGCAGGTAGGACTCGACCTGCCGACCGCCGACGCCCACCATCTTGTCCCCCGGAAGGATCCCCGCCTTCGCCGCCGGGCTGCTCTTGTAGACGTCAGAGACGACCGCGGCCTTGTTCGTCCCCTCGCCCACTTCCTGAATGTTGACTCCCAACCACCCCCGCTCGGCGCGACCATTGGCCAGCAGGTTGGGCAACAAGTCCTTCACCAGGTTGATCGGCACCGCGAAGCCGATTCCCTGCCCCTGACTCACGACCGCGGTGGTGACTCCGACTACGTCTCCGCGCATGTTGAACAGGGGTCCTCCCGAGTTGCCGGGGTTGATCAGCGCGTTGGTCTGAATGAACTCATCGAAAGGCCCAACGCCAATCACCCGCTCGCGCGCTGAGATCAGACCGTGGGTCACCGAGGTGTCGAGGCCGAATGGGTTGCCGATCGCCACCACCCAGTCCCCCACTTCGAGCTTGTCCGAATCGCCCAGAAAAACGGTGGGCAGATTGGCGGCGCCTTCTCCGCTCAACCTCAACAGCGCCAGATCGGTCGAGGCGTCACGCCCCACCACCGCGGCATCGAGCTCCCGGCCATCGGCCAACCGAACTCGAATCGACTGCGCCCGCTCGACGACGTGGTTGTTGGTGACGACCAGCCCGTCGGGGTTGATCAAGAACCCAGAGCCCAACGAGCGGGAAGCTCCCTGGTTGGTCGTGGCGACGTTGACGACGCCCGGGCGCACGGCCTTGACCAGGGGAGCCAGCGAAGCCGGCGCAATGAACTCGGGCAACGGACTGTTGCCGGGCCGCTCGCGCCACAGCTTTCCGGTGGGCCGCAGCACCGGCTCGGGCGGCCTGGCGGCCTCCTCGTGCTGACGGACTTTTTCCCGCGCCCAATCGGTTACGTCGTCCGCTCGCGCGGAAGAGCAGACGAGCAAGAGCAGGGCGAGCCAGCGGAGCATGCGCCACGTATTAGCAGCCCGCTCGGGCCGTTTGATCAGGCCTGAGCAGGAACGACGTAGCGACTGACCTTCACTTTGCCAGGGCGGATCACCTTCCCCTTCGACTGGTAGGCCGGGCTGACCACGTCGGTGACCCAGCCCTCTTTTTCAGGGTCATCGGTCACTTCGAGGTCGACCGCTTCGGCCAACCGGGGATCATAGGCGTGACCCAACAGCTCGACCCGCTCGATCGCTTTGGACTCCAGCTTCTTGAGCATCTTGTCGCGAATCAGCTTCACGCCTTCGAAGAGCCTGGAGCCGTCGGGGACGCGCAGGCACATGTCCAGCTCATCGATCGCTTCGATCAACGACAGCGCAATGTCCGCCTTCTCTACGTCCACCATCCGCTCGCGCTCGCGCTGCAACCGCTGTTTGAAGTCCTCGCGATCTTTTTCTCCGGCCTGGTAGGCCCGGGCGAGCTCGTCGATCCGTTTGCGGGCCGCCGCGAGCTCTCCGAGGAGGCGATCGGTGTCGGGCGCCTGGGGCACTTCTTGTCCCTCGAGCTGAGGGTCCGGCTCTGGGGTCATGTCGTTCATGGCAGGCTTACGGATAACCAGCGGTAACGACGTGTCAATCAAGCCAGGCCGGCTTTCACCTGCCCGATGAGAAACAGCGAACCTGCGACGAGCACCACATCTTCGGGCCCTGCCGCAGCTCGGGCCGCCTTGAGCGCCTGGCTTGCAGAACCGAACGCTTCGACCCTGGGGCAAAAGGTCCGCGCTTCGGCGATGAAGTCTGACGGCTCGAGGGTGCGCAGGCTGCCCACCGGGGTCAGGTAGGCGGCCGCACATTTCGGAAACAGCGTGTGCAGCATCGGCAGGTGGTCCTTGTCGGCAAGGACCCCGAAGACGAGGTGAATTTTTTTCCGGGGGTAGAGCGCGTCGAGCGCCTGGGCGAGCGCGGCCATTCCTCCCGGGTTGTGGGCGGCGTCGAGGACCAACAGGGGCGAACCGGCGACCTCTTCCAGCCGTCCCGGCCAGCGGGTCGACGACAGCCCCAGCCGCGCGTTGTCTTTTGAAATCTTGATCCCCCGATCTTCGAGCAGCTCGAGACACGCCAGCGCCACCGCGGCGTTCTGCACCTGGTGCGCCCCCCGCAGGCCGGGCACCAACCCCGAGACCGAGGTTCGCATCCCCCGGTAGATGAAGCTCTTCCCCCCGGCTTCGGGCTCGAACTTGAAGTCCCGACCCTCGAGTCGCATCGGAGAGCCCAATTTCCGGGCGTGTTTCTCGATGACCTCGATGACTTCCGGGCTTTGGCGACTGACCACCACCGGAACATTGGGCTTCAAGATGCCCGCTTTCTCAAAAGCGATCTTGCGCGTCGTCTTCCCGAGGTACTGCATGTGATCGAGCGAGATGGACGTGATGGCCGTCACCGAAGGGCGCGCACAGGTCACCGCGTCCAGCCTTCCGCCCAGCCCGGTCTCGAGCACCGCTACGTCGATCTTTTCCTGGGCGAAGTGCCACAGCGCCACCACGGTCCCGAACTCGAAGAAGGTCAGTTGGTGGTCGGGTCCCACTGCGGCCAGCACTTCATTCACCCGCTGGCCGAGCAGCTCATCGGTGATCTGCTCGCCTGCGACCTGGAATCGTTCGTTGATTCGCACCAGGTGCGGAGAGGTGTACAGCCCGACTCGGTAGCCCTGCTGCCCCAGGCAGGACGCCGCGAAGGCGCACGTGCTCCCCTTCCCGTTCGTTCCGGCGACATGAATCGCCGGGTATTGGGTCTGAGGATTCTTCAACACCGCCAGGGCCGCCTGCACCCGGTCGAGGCCCAGCCGAATGACCGACGGCGAGAGCTGCGCCAGCCAGGTGACGGCTTCGGCGTTGGTCACGACATCAACGAGATGAGCTGCGACAGCCGACCGCGCAGATCCTTTCGGGCCACGATCGCGTCAATCATTCCGTGATCGATCAGGAACTCAGAACGCTGAAATCCTTCGGGTAACTTCTGACGAATGGTTTGCTCGATCACTCGAGGTCCGGCGAACCCAATCAACGCCTTGGGCTCTGCGAGGATTACGTCTCCAAGCCACGCGAACGAAGCGGCCACGCCGCCGGTAGTGGGGTGGAGCATCACTGAGATGTAGGGCTTCCTCACCGCGCGGAAACGGGCGATCGCCGCCGACGTCTTTGCCATCTGCATCAGCGAGAAGATCCCTTCCTGCATGCGAGCGCCGCCGGAAGATGAAAAGACGATCGCCGGGCACTTCAGGTCGTAGGCGCGCTCGAAGACGCGGGTGACCTTCTCGCCGACGACACTGCCCATCGAGCCGCCCATGAACTCGAACACGAAACAGCCGACTGAGACCTGGACGCTGTCGATCTTTCCCAGGCCACCGATGAAGGCGTCGTTTTCCCCGAGGTTTTTCCGGGTCACCCGAAGGCGATCTTTGTATTTTTTCGAGTCCGAAAACCCCAGCGGGTCGAGCGGCTCGAGGCCCTGGTCGTGCTCGGTGAACAGCCCTCCGTCGAGCAGCGAAGTCAGCCGCGCGCGGGCCGGCATGATCATGTGGAACGAGCAGGCGGGGCAGACGTGCAGATTCTTTTCCAGATCGGCGCGGTAGAGAATCTCGCCACACGAATCGCACTTCACCCACAGCCCTTCCATGCGGGAAGGAACCGCCTTCAGCTCGTCGTCTTGCGGCTCGACCGGGGCGATGCGCGGCTTCTTGCTGAACCAGGCGGACATTCTTCAGGCGCTCGTACCGTGCTCGGACGGCTCGGGCAAGCGCTTCGAATTCGACGCGGCTGTTGAAAACGGGCTCGGCTCGACCCGCACCGCGACTCCTCTGGGCCCCGGCTGGCGCAATTCCGGGCCGGACCCACTTTGGCGTCGAGGTGAACGACGCCTCGATCTCCACATGTGGGGCTGAAAAATGAGACACCCCAGAGAAGCCCCGGCTGGGGTGAATCGGCTTTGCTCTGAGCGCGTCAGCGACCTATGGCAATTTCAACGGAGGGAGTTCCAATGCGATGGATCCTGATTGTGATGTGTGTGGGCGTGGCGGCGTGGGGAGCGGGCAAAGCGCCCAAAGCCGCTGAGCAGAAGTGCACGAGCGCTGCCGACTGCAAGGGCATGCTGCCCAAGCACTGCCAGGTTTGCGGTGACGCCGGATCTCAATGTGCTCATTTCGTATGCGAAATGAACGCATGTCAGATCGTCACCTGCGAGGCCCCGCGAGAAGTCATGGGTGCCTCGTGCAAGAGCGCCAACGACTGCATCGGAATTCTTCCGAAGGTCTGCAAGACCTGCACGGACGGGGGCACCGAGTGCATGCACCTGGTGTGCGAAACCGGTCAGTGCAAACAGGCTCTCTGCAAATAAGTCTGGCTCGTCCAAACTCAGGAAATGCCCGACAGCTCAGCCCCTCATCTGGCTGATCTGTCGGGCTTGGCACTTCGCTGATGATCGTGGGCTGGCCCGTCAGGCTGATCCCGCCAGCGCTTCGATTGCAGCGCGGCTCTTCGGAATCTGGGCCGTGAGCACTTCGACTCCGGCCGCCGTGCACAGCACGTCATCCTCAATTCGAATCCCTCCGAACCCGCGACCGTTGTTGAGGGTGAGAAACTTCTCGGCGCGATCAAAGTCGACTTGCCCTTTGAATTGGGCGTGGAACGTCGGCGATCGCAAGATCGCCGGCACGAAGTAGATCCCCGGCTCGATGGTGCAGGTCATTCCTTCGGCGAGATCCATGTCCATTCGCAGGTATTGGGTGCCGAACTGCGGGCTGCGGGTGCGCCCTTTCGGGTAGTGGATCCGATCACCAAACGCCTCGAGGTCGTGGACGTCGAGGCCGATTTGGTGGCCCACGCCATGGGGAAAGAACAGCGCGTGGGCCCCGGCCTCGACCAGCGCATCGACCGAACCCTTCATCAGCCCCATCGCGACCAACCCTTCGGCGATCACCCTCGCAGATTCGAGGTGAATGTCGCGGTAGCGCACTCCCGGCTTTACCTTCGCAATCGAGGCTTCCTGCGCTTTCAAGACGACTTCGTAGACCGCGCGACCTTCAGCAGAAAAGGCCCCCCCGACCGGCCAGCAGCGGGTGACATCTGAGCAGTAGCCGGCGGCGTTCTCGGCTCCGGCGTCGAGCAACACGATGTCGCCTGCCTGCAGCGTATTGGCGTGAGCGTGGTTGTGAAGCACTTCCCCCCGCACCGAAAGAATCGTCCCGTAAGCGGGGACACACCCATGGCGCGCGAAGGTCCCGTCGACGATTCCGGCCAGCAGCTCTTCTTTGACCCCGGGCGCCGAAGCACGCATCGCCGACTCGTGCGCTTCTTTCGTCACCCCCGCGGTCTGCCGCATCTGGGCGATTTCTTCAGGCCCCTTGATCAACCGCAGCGCGGCAATCGCGTCGAGCACCGCGGGCCGGGTGGCCACCTGGTTCGGATCATCGAAATCCAAAGGGGTGTTGGTGAGCAGCCGCGTGCGCGCGTTGGTGCGTCGATCGGCGACCGCCACCGAATCGATCGCCCGGCCCTCGAGGTGCTGCTCGAGCTCTTCGATCGGCAGTACGGCCGCGACACCGTGCCGAACCTTTTCGGCCTCGAAAGAAGGCAACTCGCCGTGCCAGAGCGCATCGTCGATGGTGCGCGCCGGCAGGAAGAGCGTCACCTTTCCCGCGACAGGGTCGAGCAGCGCGGCGCTGTTCGGCTCAGGAGAATCAAACAGAAAAAGGAACGTGCTGTCGGCCCGGAAGGGGTGGCTATTGGCGGGGTAATTGCGCGCGATGAACCCGCCCGAGAAGAGCAGCAAGGGACGGTCGAGCGACTTCATCAGGGCGGTACGGCGGTCGACGAAGGTCATGGCGCTCGGACCATAACGCTCAGCCCGACGAGATCGCGCAGATCCGGTCGCGCGCAATCGATGCGCCCTCTTTCACAAAACGTTGAACCGTTCGGGGCCCGTGGCGGCAGGATGCGCCGAAATGAAAGTCCTCGTCGTCAACACCGGAAGCACGTCGATCAAGTACCAGCTGTACGAGATGGACACCGAAGAAATCCTCGCCGGAGGAGTCGTCGAGCGCGTCGGCGCTGCCCGTTCGATGCACAAGTGGCAAATCGGCCCCACCCAGTCGCAAGCCGAGTTGTCCGCCCCCACCCACCGCGAAGGACTGGACGTAGTCCTCAAGCAGCTGACCGCGCCCGGAGGCCCGATCAGAAATCTGGCCGAGCTGCGCGCGGTGGGTCACCGGGTGGTTCATGGCGGTGAAAAACGGGTGCAGCCCTGCGTCATCACCCCCGAGGTCAAAGAGGTCATCAAGACCTGCGCGCAGTTTGCGCCCATTCACAATCCAGCCAACCTCGCGGGGATCGAAGCGGCCCAGGCGGTGTTGCCCGATGCGACTCACGTCGCGGTCTTCGACACCGCCTTCCACGGCGAGCTGCCTGCGCACGCCTTCGTCTACGCGGTGCCCTACGAGCTGTACCTCGAGCGCGGGGTGCGGCGTTACGGCTTCCACGGACCCAGCCACCAGTTCATGGCCCAGAGCGCCTCGGAATTTCTGAAGACCGACCTGTCACGGCTGAAGCTCGTCACCTGTCACCTCGGGGGGGGCGCCTCGGTGTGCGCGATTGACGCGGGGAAGTCGGTGGACACCTCAATGGGGATGACGCCGCTCGAAGGCTTGATGATGGGAACCCGTTCGGGCGACGTGGACCCGGCGCTGGCGATCGTCCTCAGCCGCCAGGGAATGGACTTCGATGCGATCGACGAGACGTTGAACCGCAAGTCCGGGCTGCTGGGAGTCTCAGGCGTCTCGGCCGACTTTCGCGACATCGAGAAGGCCGCCGAAGGAGGCAACGCGCGCGCTCGACTGGCGATCGAGATCTTCGTCCACCGACTGAAAAAATACATCGGGGCGTACGCCGCGATTCTGGGAGGCGCGGACGCGATCGTCTTCACCGGAGGCATCGGCGAGAACGCCGTCAAGGTGCGCGCGGCGGTCTGCGATGCGCTGGTCTACATGGGCGTCGTGCTCGACTCGGAGAAGAACACGAACTGCAACGCGCGCGGCTCGGGCGGCGTGGTCGACATCGCGGGCGCGCGGGCACCGACCCGGGTGCTGGTGGTCGCCACCGACGAAGAGAAGATGATCGCCCGTGAAGTCGCGCGGGTCACCGCCGGCCCCACCGCGGCGAGGAAGCGCGTCGGCGGCCACGCGATTCCGGTCGGCGTGAGCGTTCGGCACATTCACCTCACCCGCGCCCACTGCGACGCGTTGTTCGGTATTGGCTACGAATTGACCGAGCGCCGCCCGGTGTCGCAGCCAGGCCAGTACGTGTGCCGCGAGACGGTCGATCTGATCGGGCCCAAGGCTGAGCTGCACCGGGTGGCGATCATCAACCCGCTGCGCACACAGACGCAGATCGAGTTGGCCCGCACCGACGCGATCACGCTCGGAGTGAATCCTCCGCTGCGCGAATCGGGCAAGCTCGACGGCACTCCGGGGCTCACGCTGCGCG